>NZ_CP031142.1:4445000-4762500 GCF_014697215.1 Saccharopolyspora pogona | reverse complement strand
GATACCTGGTAGGGGTTGCGTGTGCGGGGTTGTGGGACGTTACTGGAAGACGCTACCGAGTCTTCAGCGTTGCTGTGTCGTGTTAGTCGAACAGGTTGGGAAGCCTGGCCGGAGTGGGTGAGAGTCCCGTAGGCGAAAATGCGATCAGTGCGTGTGGTGGTGTTCCCGAGTAGCAGCGCTTTCGTGGAGGGTGCTGTGAATCTGGCGGGACCACTCGCTAAGCCTAAATACTTCCTGGTGACCGATAGTGGATAGTACCGTGAGGGAATGGTGAAAAGTACCCCGGGAGGGGAGTGAAAGAGTTCCTGAAACCGTGTGCCTGCAAACCGTCAGAGCCTTTGGGGTGATGGCGTGCCTTTTGAAGAATGAGCCTGCGAGTTACTGCTGCGTGGCGAGGTTAACCCGTGTGTGGGGTAGCCGGAGCGAAAGCGAGTCTGAAGAGGGCGTTTTTAGTCGCGTGGTGTAGACCCGAAGCGGAGTGATCTACCCATGGCCAGGGTGAAGCGCGGGTAAGACCGTGTGGAGGCCCGAACCCACCAGGGTTGAAAACCTGGGGGATGAGTTGTGGGTAGGGGTGAAAGGCCAATCAAACTCCGTGATAGCTGGTTCTCCCCGAAATGCATTTAGGTGCAGCGTTGCGTGGTTGCTTGGGTGGGGTAGAGCACTGGTTGGTTGATGGGCCTTCGCGGGTTACTGAGATCAGCCAAACTCCGAATACGCCTGAGTTGAGCGTGGCAGTGAGACGGCGGGGGAGAAGCTTCGTCGTCGAGAGGGAAACAGCCCAGAGCATCGGCTAAGGCCCCTAAGTGTGCGCTTAGTGGGAAAGGATGTGGGATCGCCGAGACAACCAGGAGGTTGGCTTAGAAGCAGCCATCCTTGAAAGAGTGCGTAATAGCTCACTGGTCAAGTGGTCCTGCGCCGACAATGTAGCGGGGCTGAAGCGCACCGCCGAAGCCATGCCAATAACACTGTGGTGTTGTTGGGTAGGGGAGCGTCCTGCATGCGGTGAAGCGCCGGAGTGATCCTGGTGTGGAGTGTGTGGGAGTGAGAATGCAGGCATGAGTAGCGAGTGCAGAGTGAGAATCTCTGCCGCCGGATGACCAAGGGTTCCTGGGGAAGGTTCGTCCGCCCAGGGTGAGTCGGGGCCTAAGGCGAGGCCGACAGGCGTAGTCGATGGATAACGGGTTGATATTCCCGTACCCGTGTTGATGCGTCCATAGCGAAACCTTTGATACTAACCATCTTGGTGTGTGTTGATCCTTTGGGTGATATGCGTGCTGGCATGGGACCTGATGGGGCGGTAGTTAAGTGATGGGGTGACGCAGGAGGGTAGCTCTGCCAGTGAGTGGTTGTACTGGTGTAAGCCTGTAGCCCGGTGTGTAGGTAAATCCGCACACCAACAGGGTGAGGGGTGATGCGTAGCCGTTGTGGCGATGTGAGTGATCCCATGCTGTCGAGAAAAGCCTCTAGCGAGTATCTTCACGGCCCGTACCCGAAACCGACACAGGTGGTCAGGTAGAGAATACCGAGGCGGTCGGGTGAACTGTGGTTAAGGAACTCGGCAAATTGCCCCCGTAACTTTGGGAGAAGGGGGGCCACTGCTGGTGAACATCCTTGCGGTGGGAGCTGGTGGTGGTCGCAGAGGCCAGGGAGAAGCGACTGTTTACTAAAAACACAGGTCCATGCGAAGCCGTAAGGCGATGTATATGGACTGACGCCTGCCCGGTGCTGGAACGTTAAGAGGACCCGTGAACCCGTAAGGGTGTAGCGGAGAATTTAAGCGCCAGTAAACGGCGGTGGTAACTATAACCATCCTAAGGTAGCGAAATTCCTTGTCGGGTAAGTTCCGACCTGCACGAATGGCGTAACGACTTCTCCGCTGTCTCGACCACAGGCCCGGTGAAATTGCAGTACGAGTAAAGATGCTCGTTTCGCGCGGCAGGACGGAAAGACCCCGGGACCTTTACTATAGCTTGGTATTGGTGTTTGGTTCGGCTTGTGTAGGATAGGTGGGAGACTGTGAAGCATTCACGCTAGTGGGTGTGGAGTCGTTGGTGAAATACCACTCTGGTCGTTCCGGGCATCTAACTCGGGTCCGTGATCCGGATCGGGGACAGTGCCTGGTGGGTAGTTTAACTGGGGCGGTTGCCTCCCAAAGAGTAACGGAGGCGCCCAAAGGTTCCCTCAGCCTGGTTGGCAATCAGGTGTTGAGTGTAAGTGTATAAGGGAGCTTGACTGTGAGACTGACGGGTCGAGCAGGTGCGAAAGCAGGGACTAGTGATCCGGCACTGGCTGGTGGAAGCGGTGTCGCTCAACGGATAAAAGGTACCCCGGGGATAACAGGCTGATCTTGCCCAAGAGTCCATATCGACGGCATGGTTTGGCACCTCGATGTCGGCTCGTCGCATCCTGGGGCTGGAGTTGGTCCCAAGGGTTGGGCTGTTCGCCCATTAAAGCGGCACGCGAGCTGGGTTTAGAACGTCGTGAGACAGTTCGGTCCCTATCCGCCGCGCGCGCAGGAGACTTGCGGAAGGCTGTCCCTAGTACGAGAGGACCGGGACGGACGAACCTCTGGTGTGCCAGTCGTTCTGCCAAGAGCGTGGCTGGTTGGCTATGTTCGGGAGGGATAACCGCTGAAAGCATCTAAGCGGGAAGCCTGTTCCTAGATGAGGTCTCCCACCCTTTGTGGGTTAAGGCCCCCAAGAGATGATTGGGTTGACAGGCCAGATATGGAAGCACGGTAACGTGTGGAGTTGACTGGTGCTGATAGGCCGAGGACTTGCTCACAAAGATTGCTACGCACCCACTATACGGTTCTGGGACAACAACCAGAACCTATTTGATAATAGAACATGTGTCATTCGTGTTCTGACGCCTGGTTTCCTGTCGTTTTCGGCGGGTTGAGGGTTGTCGGTGGCGATGGCGGGGAGGGTCCGCCCGGTCCCATTCCGAACCCGGTAGCTAAGCTCCCCAGCGCTGATGGTACTGCACTCGACAGGGTGTGGGAGAGTAAGACACCGCCGACACACTATTTGAAGGGGCCCCTTCTTCCATTCCGGAAGAAGGGGCCCCTTCTCATTTCCAGGCGATTCGTCCGGTCTGCCTGCAGAAGTCGGTGGGCGTTCGGATTGCCGGCACGTACCCTCACGGGCATGGGTGGTGTGCGGATTCTCGTTGTCCAGCCGTCGAAGTTGGATCCCCCGGGCGAGCTCGGCGAATGGCTTCTCGCCGCGGGTGCGGAACTCGACGTTGTGCTTCCGTCGGAGCAGCAGCTCCCGGACGGCTTCGACGGCCATCAGGGCGTGGTCGTGCTCGGCGGTGAAATGGGTGCGTACGACGACGCGGAACACCCTTGGCTGGCTGGCGTTCGCGCGCTGCTGAGCAAGGCCGTGGGCGAGCGGGTTCCGGTGTTGGCGATCTGCTTGGGCGCTCAGTTGCTCGCCGCCGCTACCGGTGGCCAGGTTCGTACCGCTCGGAAGGGACCGGAGGTCGGCACCCTGTTGGTGGCGAAGCGGGATGCCGCGGCCGAGGATCCGCTGCTCGGCCCAGTGCCGCTGACGCCTGACGTGTTGCAGTTCCACACCGACGAGATCACGGCCCTGCCGCCGTCTGCGCGGCTGCTCGCTTCCTCGCCGAAGTGCGACAACCAGGCCTTCCGGGTCGGGGACTGCGCGTACGGATTGCAGTTCAACATCGAGACGACCCCGGACATGGTGTTGGAGTGGGCCAGGATGTCGCCGGATGTCGCCGCCGCGGCCCGTCCGGGGCAGCTGGAACCCGAGCACCTGCGGGAGTTCCACGCCGATCTCGCCGAGACGTGGCAGCCGGTCGCCGAACGCTTCGTGCGGTTGGTCGCCATTCCCCCGGAGGAGCGCAGTACCAGCTGGTTCTTGCCCCTGGCGTGATTGTCGTCAGGTTGGGTCTTCACCGGCATTGGATGCGGACTACGGTTCGAACATGGCGAACAGCAACTCGTCCCGATCGGGTTCGGTGCCGTCCACCGCGCGTTACGGGTTCAGCGACGCGTCACGTGCCGAGGCCCAGTTGCGGCGAGTCGGCTGGTGGTCGGATGCCGGCCCGGTGCAAGCCGAGTCGATCGTCGCTGCGCTTTCCCGCGCACCGGATCCGGATCTCGCGCTGCTCGCCCTCGACCGCTTCCAGGAGTTCGCAGGCCCTGCCTGGGCGGAGTTGTCGCAGGCACTCGCGGACGACGTGGGGCTACGCGGGCGTTTGTTCGGTGTGCTCGGCGATTCCACGGCGTTCGCCGATCACCTGGTGGCGAATCCGGCGGACTGGCGTCGGCTGCGGTCGGATGCCGTCCAGCCGAGCACCCTGGAGGAGCGCACCTCGGTGCTGCTGACTTCGGTCGGAGCGGACGGCGACGGGGTGCCGGGCACACCGGGAGGCCCGGTTGCGGAGCTGCGCGGACCCGATGCGGTTAGCGCGCTGCGGAGCACCTACCGGGGGTTGTTGCTGGACGTCGCCGGCAACGATATGGCTAGCGTTGCGGAGCCGTCGTTGCCGGCGATGTCGTATGAGGACGTTGCTGCCGACCTGTCCGACGTGGCGGTCGCGGCGCTGCGGGCGGCGCTGGCGGTCGCCGTCGCGGAGCTGCCGCGGTCCGGCGTGGACGAGGTGCCTAGCCTCGCGGTGATAGCGATGGGCAAGTGCGGTGGGCGGGAGCTGAATTACGTCAGCGACGTCGACGTCGTGTTCGTCGCCGACAGCGAGTCGGACATCCCGGCCGCGACGCGGTTGGCCAGCCTCATGATGCGTGTGGCGAGCCCAGCGTTCTTCGAGGTCGATGCAGCGCTGCGCCCGGAGGGCAAGGCCGGGGCCTTGGTGCGGACGCTTGATGGCCACCTCAGCTACTACCGGCGGTGGGCCCGGACCTGGGAGTTCCAGGCGTTGTTGAAGGCGCGCCCGGTGGCCGGGGACGAGGAGCTCGGTGCTCGCTACCTCGAAGCGGTGCAGCCGCTGGTGTGGACCGCCGCGGAGCGCGAGGGTTTCGTCTCGGATGTGCGATCGATGCGGCGGCGGGTCGAGGACCACGTTCCGTCGGAATTGGTCGAGCGCGAGCTGAAGCTCGGCCGCGGGGGCTTGCGGGACGTCGAGTTCGCCGTGCAGCTGCTGCAAATGGTGCACGGTCGCAGCGACGACTCGCTCCGTTCGAAGTCCACATTGGATGCTTTGCTGGCGTTGGGCGAGGGCGGATACGTGGCCCGCACCGACGCCGCAGACCTGGTGGACTCCTACCGCTTCCTGCGCACGGTGGAGCACCGGCTGCAGCTGCGACAGCTGCGCCGCACCCATCTGTTCCCGCCCTTCGACGACAACGACGCCCTGACCGTGCTCGCCCGCGCGGTCGGCCTTCGCTCCAGCGGCCGGAACACTGCGGCCCAGGCCTTGGTCGCGGAGTTCCGCAGGCACGGCAACAGGGTTCGCCGCCTGCACGAGAAGCTCTTCTACCGCCCGCTGCTGGAAGCGGTCGCGAAGGTCCCCACCGCGGCACTGCGGTTGACCACCTCGGCCGCCGTCGCGCGACTGGCCGCGCTTGGCTACACCTCCCCGGAAGGGGCGTTGCGGCACATCGGGGCGTTGACGTCCGGGGTGTCGCGGCGGGCCAGCATCCAGGGCACCTTGCTGCCGATGCTGTTGGATCTGCTGGCGAACACGCCGGATCCCGATGGCGGGCTGCTCGCCTACCGTAAGGTGTCGGAGGCCTTGGCCGAAACCCCTTGGTACCTGCGGTTGCTGCGGGACGAGGGCGTGGTCGCCGAACGGCTGGCCCAGCTGCTGGGCATTTCGAAACTGGTTCCGGAATTGCTGGTGCGGGCGCCGGAAGTGCTGCGACTGCTCTCGGATACGGCAGCACTCGCCGAGCGCGATCCGATGGAGGCAGCAACATCGTTGCGCAGCGCGGTGGCGCGTTACTCGGAGCCGCAGCGGGCGGTCTCCGCGGCGCGTTCGTTGCGGCGGCACGAGCTGCTGCGCATCGCTTGCGGTGACCTGCTTGGCCTGATGGAACCGACCACCGTTTTCCGGGCGCTGTCGAACATCTGGGTCGCAGTGCTGGAATCCGCGTTGGACGTGTCCATGCGGGACGTGGCCAGCCGGTCGGAAGGCGAGATCCCGGCGCGGATCGCCGTGATCGGGCTGGGACGCCTGGGCGGCGCCGAGTTGGGTTATGGCTCCGATGCCGACGTGATGTTCGTGTGCGAACCCATCGACGGTGCCGACGAGCGGACTGCCGTCCGATTCACCACTTCCGTCGTCGAGCAGGTTCGCCGCTTGCTCGGTGCACCGAGCCAGGATCCGCCGTTGGAGGTCGACATCGACCTGCGGCCGGAGGGGCGGCAGGGCGCGCTGGTGCGGACCCTGGACTCCTACCTGGCGTACTACCGGCGTTGGGGCGAGGCATGGGAGGCGCAAGCCCTGCTGCGAGCGCGAGCCGTTGCGGGCGATCACGACCTGGGGGAGCGGTTTTGCCGGGCCATCGATTCGGTCCGCTATCCGGAGGGCGGGCTGGACGAGGCAAAGGTCCGGGAGATCCGCCGGATCAAGGCGAGGGTCGATTCCGAGCGGCTGCCGCGGGGGGCCGATCCCGCCACCCACACCAAGCTCGGACGCGGCGGCCTGGCCGACGTGGAGTGGACGCTTCAGTTGCTTCAGTTGCAGCATGCACACGAGTTCGCCGAACTTCGAACCACATCGACGGTGGACGGGTTGCGCGCCGCGGCCTCGGTCGGTGTGCTGGAGGCAAGTGATACCGATGAGCTCGTCGAGGCGTGGACGCTGGCGATGCGCGTGCGCAACGCGGTGATGCTGGTGCGCGGCAAGCCCGATGACCAGCTTCCCAAGCACACCCGGGAATTGAGCGCGGTAGCGGCGGCGTTGGGCTATCCGGCCGGAGTGGACACCGGTGAGGTCGTCGATGACTACTTGCGGGTGACGCGGCGCGCTCGCGCCGTCGTGGAACGGGTCTTCTACGGTTCCTGATCGTTGCGCCTAGGGTGGGGTCATGACCGATGAGTTGGGCCAGGCCGAAGAGGCCGACCATCCGCGGATCGTGGCGGCGATCGAGTCGTGGTGGACGGATTCCAGAAGTCCGGCCGCAGCCCGCGAATTGTCCTTGTTGGTGCCGCGGTTGTTCTTGCAGCATTTCTCCGGTACGAGCCTCTTGGCCGAGCGGGGTGGTGAAATGGCGGGCTTCCTGATCGGATTTCTGTCCGCCGACTGCCCCGAGGACGCCTACATCCACTTCGTCGGTGTCGATCCGGCGCTGCGCCGCGGCGGGCTCGCGCGCCGGTTGTACGCCGAATTCTTCGATACCGCGTCCCGCGCCGGTCGCAGCCGGGTCCGCTGCATCACCTCCCCGGTCAACACCGGTTCTATCGCGTTTCACCGGCGCATGGGGTTCGAGCTCGTTCCCGGCGCTACCGAAATCGAGGGGATTGGCGGTGCATCGCGATTACGACGGGTGCGGGCACGACCGGGTTTGCTTCGTCCGGGAAATCTCGCCCGCTTCCGGTAGCTGACCGGGCGACATATGCAATGTGGACTATTCGGGCCGCACCCGGCAGATTGTTCGATTGCGTGAATCGGCGGTAATCGAGTAGTCCGGATGACGTATCGCGGCGCATTGTGATCCGGCATCCTCATTGGACTTATTTCGGGGAAACCCGGTCGGCGGTCCCGCGTTGCCGAATTCGCCAGTAGCCTCGGCGACCAGGGCAGGCGTGGTTCGGGATGGGGGACTGTCGATGTCCGAGGACTTCGAGCTGCTCGTCGACCGGCAGGCGCTGTGCGGGACGGGCCCGCTGTGGATGTCGGCGCTCAATTGCGTGCATTGGGTGGACTTGCTGCGCCGCGAATTGCACACCTATCACCGGGATTCCGGTGCCGACGAAGTGCGGGTGCTGCCGGGCGTGGTGACGGCGCTGGGTGCTACCCGGCACGGGCAGTTGATCGCTGCCGCGGGGAACGGTTTCGCACGGGTGTACCTGGGGCGTGCCGCGTTGGAGCCGGTCGTGCAGGTGCGCAACGGCGACCGGATGAGCGTTGGTGCCTGCGACCCGGCCGGGCGATTCGTGGCCGGAACCCTGACGCACGCCCGCGACCTGCGCGCAAGCGCGCTGTACGTGCTCGACGGAGACCGGGCGCGGTTGCTGGTCGAGGGGGTGACCGGCGTCGGCGGCCTGGCGTGGAGCCCGGATGGTACCCGGATGTACCTGGTCGACACGCGCACCATCTGGGTCTACGACTACGACGTGGACAGCGCGCGGGCGGTGTCCGGGCGGCAGTGGGTGGTGTGCGCGGAGTCCGAGGGCAGCCCGGAGGGCATCGCGGTGGACGCCGAGGGATGCGTGTGGGTGGCGATGCACTGGACCGGGCGGATCCACCGGTACGCGCCCAGCGGGGACCTCGAAACCGTGCTGTGGGCACCGACCCGGCGGATCACCAGCCTCGCCTTCGGTGGTTCGCGGCTGGAGGAGATGTACGTGACTTCGGCGTGCTTCGGCTACGACGAGCTCGGGCTGCGCGAAGACCCCTACGCGGGCGCGCTGCTGCGCTTCAAGCCCGGCACCGTTGGCATGCAACTCCCGCCCTGGCAGGGAATCTGACCCCTGTCGCTAATAACAGCAGCAAAGGGAAGCGGGGTGGGGACCGAAGTCCCCACCCCGCTTCACCGGGCTGTCAGTCGATCACACGTCGAAGTACAGCGAGAACTCGTGCGGGTGCGGGCGCAGGCGGATCGGGTCGATCTCGTCCTCCCGCTTCAGGCTGATCCAGGTCTCGATCAGGTCGGGGGTGAACACGCCACCCTCCAGCAGGAAGTCGTGGTCGGCTTCCAGGTTGTCGATGACCTTGGCCAGGCTGTCCGGCACCTGCGGGACGTTCTTGGCCTCTTCCGGCGGGAGCTCGTAGAGGTCCTTGTCGATCGGCTCGGCCGGCTCGATCTTGTTCTTGATGCCGTCCAGGCCGGCCATCATCATCGCGGCGAACCCCAGGTACGGGTTGCCGGACGGGTCCGGGCAGCGGAACTCGACGCGCTTGGCCTTCGGGTTCGCACCGGTGATCGGGATGCGCATGCAGGCCGAGCGGTTGCGCTGCGAGTACACCAAGTTCACCGGGGCCTCGTAGCCCGGCACCAGGCGGTGGTAGGAGTTCACCGTCGGGTTGGTGAAGGCCAGCAGGCTCGGCGCGTGGTGCAGGATGCCGCCGATGTAGTAGCGCGCCATGTCCGACAGGCCGGCGTAGCCCGACTCGTCGTAGAACAGCGGGCTGCCGTCCTTCCACAGCGACATGTGGCTGTGCATGCCGGAACCGTTGTCACCGAACAGCGGCTTGGGCATGAACGTCACGGTCTTGCCGTGCTGCCAGGCGGTGTTCTTGATGACGTACTTGAACAGCTGCAAGTCGTCCGCCGCGTGCAGCAGGGTGTTGAACTTGTAGTTGATCTCGGCCTGGCCGGCGGTACCGACCTCGTGGTGCGCCCGCTCGATGGTGAAGCCCGAGCCGATCAGCTGCTTGACCATCTGGTCGCGCAGGTCCGCGAAGTGGTCGTACGGGGAGACCGGGAAGTAGCCGCCCTTCAGCCGGGTCTTGTAGCCCCGGTTGCCGCCCTCCTCGTCGCGGCCGGTGTTCCACCAGCCCTCGATCGAGTCGACCTCGGCGAAGCTCTTGTTGGGGGCCTCGCCGAACTTGACCGAGTCGAAGATGTAGAACTCGGCCTCGGCGCCGAAGAACGCGGTGTCGGCGATGCCGGACTCGTTCAGGTACTGCTCGGCCTTGCGCGCGATGTTGCGCGGGTCGCGGCTGTACGGCTCCAGCGTGAACGGATCGTGCACGAAGAAGTTGAGGATCAACGTCTTCTCCGCGCGGAACGGGTCCAGCCGGGCGGTGTAGGGGTCCGGCAGGAGCAGCATGTCCGACTCGTGGATCGACTGGAAGCCGCGCACGGACGAGCCGTCGAAGGCCAGTCCCTCGGTGAATGCATCCTGGTCGAACGCGGTGGCGGGCACCGTGAAGTGCTGCATCACGCCCGGTAGGTCGCAGAACCGGACATCTACGAACTTCACGTCCTCATCGGCGATGAAGCGCAGGACATCGTCAGGATTCTTGAACAACCTCGGTGGCTCCTTCACGCACTCGTACAGCTCACCGACGCAACGCCAAAGGTTCCACCGCCGGCTCACAGTCCACGTTATGCCAGGGGTGTTGCCCCGTCGTCACCCGAATGTTTCGCGGGCGTTAACTGCCGCCTGTTCGGGTGGCCGGGGTTGCGCGCACCGGCCGAGCGTGATGCTCCGCAGGCCGTACGGCAGGGGCACGTACCCTGGATGACGTGCGAAGAGTCATCGGTTCGTGGCTGGACGGCCCGAAGAGCGCATTTAACCACGCGCGCGAGCAGGCCACCGAGGCGCGGCCCGACTGGCGCGGCGAGAAACTGGGCTTGCCCAAGGACGGCCCCGGTTCGGCGGCGCCGCCGGGCAAGCGCCTGCTGGCGTTCGTCATCGACATCCTGCTGGCGGCGCTGATCACCGCCGCGTTCACCGTGCCGGAGTTCCCGGGCGACTGGAGCCTGCTGACCTGGTTCCTGATCACCGTCATCCCGGTGAGCTTCTTCGGTTTCACCCCGGGCATGGCGATGATGCGGATCTGGGTCGCCCGGATCGACGGCGCGGGGATGGTGGGGCCGCTGCGCGCGGTGTTGCGCTGCGGGCTGACGCTGCTGGTCATCCCGGCGGTGATGTGGAACTTCGACGGCCGCTCCTGGCACGACCGCGCCAGCAAGACCATCGTCCTCCGGCGCTGAGGACGACTGCGTACGACTGCGGACGAAGAAAGCGGGCCCGGGTTGCGCACCCGGGGCCCGCTTTCTTCGTCTTGGTTACTTCGCGCGGCGGACGGCGCGTTGCACGTTCCGCATCTTGGCGCCCTGCGGCATGGGGCCCTTGGGCAGCGAGTTGCCGCGGCTGGCCAGCGCCGCCAGCCGGTTCTCGATCGCGTCGACCTGGCCCGGGCCGATGTTGCGCGGCAGCTTCATGATGCGCTGCTGCAGCTTGCTCAGCGGCACCTGGTCCTTCTCGTTGCCGACGGTGATCTCGTAGATCGGCGTCTCCCCGATCAGGCGGGAGACGCGTTTCTTCTCCTGCGCCATCAGCGACTTGACCCGATGCGCGGAGCCCTCTCCGACCAGCACGACCCCGGGCCGCCCGATCAGCCGGTGCACTGCGTCGAGCTGGGCGGTGCCCGCCACGGCCTGGTTCAGCACCCAGCGGCCGCGGAGGTTGTCCAGGGCCCACCCGGCGGCGCCGGGCTGGCCGTCGGCCTTGCGGTAGACGGTCGCCTGCACCCGCCGACCGAAGATGATCACTGCGGCCAGCAGGCCGAAGGCCAGGCCGACCGGGAGGAACACCCAGTGCAGCCCCCAGATGATGCCCAGCAGGAACACCACGACGGTCACGCCGAGGAACGCCCCGAGCATCAGCGGGAGGAGCAGCTTGTCCTCCCGGCGTTGCATCTTGAACGCCTCGAAGATTTGCTTGATGCGGCCCCGGATTGCCTGGCGCCTTGCTTTGGCCGCCGCTTTCTTGGCGGCCTTGTCCTGCTTGGCCATGTTTTTCAGGATACGGCGCGGCCTCTGCCAGTTGCAGGTGCGGTCCGGGATGCGTGACCGACCCGTGAACTCCGCCCCCGAAAAACGCGGTCGAGCGAAGCGAGAGGGGCGCCGTCGACCGAGCAACTCGATCGACGGCGCCCCTCACCTCGGAGAGCATCAGCGGGAGAGCAGGCTGGTGGCCTCCTGGGCGGCGGTGCCGGCCTTGGCTAGGTGGGCCAGGTTGTCCGGCAGCGGCATGCCGCGGTGCACCGTGGCCTTGGCGTACAGGCGGCCGGCGCGGTAGCTGGAGCGCACCAGCGGGCCCGCCATCACACCGGGGAAGCCAATTTCCTCGGCGGCCTTGGTGTGCTCCACGAACTCCTCCGGCTTGACCCACCGGTCCACCGGGTGGTGCCGCGGGCTGGGCCGCAGGTATTGGGTGATGGTGATGATGTCGCAGCCCGCGTCGTGCAGGTCCTGCAGCGCGGGGCGCACCTCCTCCGGGGTCTCGCCCATGCCCAGGATCAGGTTCGACTTGGTCACCAGCCCCGCCTCACGGGCCTCGGTGATCACCTTCAGCGACCGCTCGTAGCGGAAGCCCGGCCGGATCCGGCGGAACACGCTCGGCACCGTCTCCAGGTTGTGCGCGAGCACCTCCGGGCGGGAGTTGAAGACCTCGGCCAGCTGGTCCGGCTTGGCGTTGAAGTCCGGGATGAGCAGCTCCACCCCGGTACCGGGGTTCAGCGCGTGGATCTGCCGGACCGTCTCCGCGTACAGCCACGCGCCGCCGTCGGGCAGGTCATCGCGGGCGACGCCGGTGACGGTCGAGTAGCGCAGGCCCATCGCCTGCACCGACTCGGCGACGCGGCGCGGCTCCTCGACGTCCAGCTCGGCCGGCTTCCCGGTGTCGATCTGGCAGAAGTCGCAGCGACGCGTGCACTGGTCGCCACCGATGAGGAACGTGGCCTCCCGGTCCTCCCAGCACTCGAAGATGTTGGGGCACCCCGCCTCTTCGCAGACGGTGTGCAGGCCCTCGCGGCGAACGAGGCCCTTCAGCTCCGTGTATTCGGGTCCCATCCGTGCGCGGGTCTTGATCCACGACGGCTTCTTCTCGATCGGTGTCTGGCTGTTGCGGGCCTCCAGCCGCAGCAGCTTCCGACCTTCCGGCGCGACAGTCACGACGACAGGCTACGCCCCTGATCCCAGCCGGTCCGAAATGGTGAGAAGCGGTGCGGATTTGCCCAGTGGTCCCCCGGCCGGGGGAGGCATACTGCACAGCCGTGTCGAAAGATTCTTGGTCGGTCCACCTCCGGTGGGCGCCGTGGTTCCGGGTCGTCCGGTTGCGCCTCGCCGGGGACCGCTGGCCGCGGCTGAGCGAGGGGCCGATCTCGGTGGTGCTCCGGTTCGCCTGGCTGCTGCTGCTCGTGCCGGTGCTGCTGGGCTGCTGGTTGGAACTGCTGGTGGTCCTGTTGCTGCTGCCGTTCGTGCTGGTGGGGCGGGCGATGGGGCTGGGGTGGTGGTTGGAGATCCGCACGCGGGGCTGCCGGGCAGGGGTCGTTCGGGTCGGCACCCTGGCCGCGGCTCGCCGACTGCGCCGGGCGCTGCGCGAGCACCTGGGCACCAGGCCTGGGGTGGACGATGCGCATGCACTGCTGGCGGCCGAGGGGGTTACTGACAGTTCCGGATCCTGTGTCAATGTGTGACAGAGCGTAGTGTATTGCTTGCTGACCGAGCGAAAGCCAAGCCCGGTCAGCGGTTTTCCTGCGGCGGCAGGTGAAACACGTCAGGTACCGCGAGTTGCGTGGGAACCGGCCGCAAGGCCAAACGCACGTGGAGACCGTGTCAGACCAGCGTTCGTGCTGGCAGTGGTCGAGGAAGCGTGAAGGCCACCAGCGTGATGGTCAACGCAGGTGGCGCAAGTCATCTGCTCACGGAACGTTTTGACACGTTTCGTGAACGGCGGTCTTCGCACTGGTGGAGATCAGCGCGCGGCGGTGGCGGCTGGTGACGCACCAGCTCAGCCCGTACGGGCGTCGGCGCTGGTTCCTCTGGCGCCGACGGCTTTCGTTCGAGACCGCCGTGGATAGCTTGCCCAGCGGGCTCGGTGACGACCCGATCTCGGCGATCATCGCCGTCCCTTTCCTGCTGTTGTTCGCCGTGCTGTTCACCGGGGCGATGTTGGAGCTGCTGGCGGAGATCGCGTTGCTGCCGCTCGTGTTCCTGCTCAAGCTCTGCCACCTGCTGCCGTGGCCGGTGGAGCTCGTGCGGCAGGGCTCCGCCGAGCTGCAGGTGGAGGTGCGCGGCATGTTCGCCTCCGTGCGTGCCCGGCGGGAGCTGACCGCCGGGCACGCGCTCCAGTTGCCGCTGCCCAGCCTGGTCCGGCGGGTGCCGCGGCCCGTCAGCTGAGCTCGTGGGCGCTCGGCCGGTGGTGCACGTACTCGATCACCGTGCCGTCTGAGTGGCGGACGGTGAACCCCTCGCCGGACGGTGCCCGGAAGCGCTCCTGGACGAAGTCCAGCCCTTCCTGCCGGAAGCGCTTCTCGTAGGGGCCGACGTCGGCGACCAGCAGCGTGCCGACGGTCTGCCGGAACGGGGCCAGGGCCTCGTCGGTGCCCGCGATGATCAGGAAGCCGCCGACGGGCAACGCGGCGTACGCGGCGGTGTGGCCGGAGCCGGTGTTATCCGGGCGCCCGAACCTGCTGTTGGCCCTGGCGGGCAGTCGGTGGCTGCAGGACTTGCTGGTGCCGGAGGAACGGTTCCTCTACGAGCTGTTCCTCCGGTTCCGGGCGCGCGCCGACCGGTTCCCCGGCGACGACGTCGTGGACCGGTTGCGGGAGCTGCGCCCCGACCTGGGGCACTGGTGGAGCTGCCGGGCGGTACGCGAGCTCGGCAGCTGGCCGGTCACGGTGCTGGTCGATGGCCGTCGGTTGCGCTTCGAGTGCTCGCTGCTGCAGCCGGACGGGTCCGCGTTGGTGCTGGTCGAGGCTCCGGCCGACGCGGAGACCCGGGAGTGGATGCAGCTCCGCTCGTGACCTCTGGTTCGGGCATTTTGCTGGTCAATGCCGGTGAGTGCGTCGCGGTGCGATGGCACCCGGGAATGCTCACGAGTGCTGGTCAGGCGGTATGCGTACCTAGAAGCTCGGGATGAGCTTGCGCAGCCGGCCACCGATGCACGGCTGGGACGGCTCGGGGGCGTGGTCGGGACGCTGGTCGAGTCGGGGAGATCGACCCGCTGCCGGTCGACGCGCTGGCCCGCGTCGTGTTCGGCGCTCTGTCTGCGGGCGCCACCGCGATCGCCGGGTCGGGATCGCCCAAGCAGGCCCGCCTCGACATCGGCGAGTGCGTGGAACGGGTCCTCAACGGGTTGCGGCCCGCTCGAGCGAGCGGTCGGCACGGCCCGAACCCCACTACTAGCCTCGGGGACCGTGAGCGAATACTTCAAGTTGCGGATCTTCACCGAGCCCCAGCAGGGCGCGACCTACGACGACTTGCTGCGCGTGGCCAAGCACGCGGAGCAGACCGGCTACGACGCGTTCTTCCGCTCCGACCACTACCTGAAGATGGGATCGGTGTCGGGCGAGCCCGGCCCGACCGACGCCTGGGTGACGTTGGCCGGGTTGGCCCGCGAGACCAGCCGGGTGCGGCTGGGCACCCTGATGACGGCGGGCACGTTCCGGCTGCCCGGACCGTTGGCGATCGCGGTCACGCAGGTCGACCAGATGTCCGGCGGGCGCGTCGAACTCGGCCTCGGCACCGGCTGGTACGAGGCGGAGCACACCGCCTACGGCATCCCGTTCCCGTCGCTGAAGGAGCGGTTCGACCGCTACGCCGAGCAGCTGGAGATCATCACCGGGCTGTGGGGCACCCCGGCTGGCGAGCACTTCCGGTACGACGGCGAGCACTACCAGCTGGCGGATTCGCCGGCGCTGCCCAAGCCGGTGCAGCAGCCCCGGCCGCCGCTGCTGATCGGCGGGCAGGGCAAGAAGCGGACGCCGGAGCTTGCCGCTCGCTTCGCCGACGAGTTCAACCTGCCGTTCGTCGACGTGGACACGGCCGCGAAGCAGTTCGAGCGGGTCGCCGAGGCGTGCACCGCGATCGGTCGGCCGCACCAGGATATCGTGCGGTCCGCGGTTCTGGTGCTGTGCGTCGGCAAGAACAACGCGGAGCTCGCGCGCCGGGCCGACGCCATCGGCCGGGACGCCGAGGAGCTGCGCCTCAACGGCTTGGCCGGGACGCCGAACGAGGTCGTCGCCAAGATCGGGACGTGGCGGGAGCTCA
Organism: Saccharopolyspora pogona; assembly: GCF_014697215.1. Lineage (GTDB taxonomy): Bacteria > Actinomycetota > Actinomycetes > Mycobacteriales > Pseudonocardiaceae > Saccharopolyspora > Saccharopolyspora hattusasensis. The sequence continues at coordinate 4,746,617 of NZ_CP031142.1, read as the reverse complement.
CCGGTATCACCCGCCTCTACCTCCAGGTCCTCGACCTCTCCGACCTGGACCACCTCGACCTGGTCGCCGCCGAGGTGGCGCCCCAGCTCTGACCTTCGCGGCGGAACGGGCGCCGCCGACCAGGCTCACACCCCCAACGGGCAAGTTCTTCCGCGATTTCAATGGAAATCGGAGGTCCGATTTCCATTGAAATCGCGGATCCCGATCGGATCGGATTCCAGTCGGATGACCTGTGAACGGCACCTTTGCTCCGCCCGTCGCCCGACCGCCACCCCAGGGCGGCGGCGCGCGCCGCGGTGTCTTAGAAGCCGGGCACAGGTGGCTTCGGCTCAGCGCGTTCCGAGTTGGCCGGCGATGTCGGAGGCAGCGGTGAGCAGGATCAGGGCCGGGATCGTCGCCTGGGCGCGCAACCGGTAGGTGCCGCGCTTGTCCTGCTCCACCAGGCCGCACGCCGTCACGCTCTTCAGGTGGTGGTAGAGCCGGCCGGTGGAGCCCAGGCCCGCCGCTTCCAGGAGTGGATTTCGATCTGTCAGCCGAACCCGATCAGCGCAGGCTCGGGTCCAGCGAGAGTGTCACCCCGGCGGCGCTCGGCTGCTCGCGCGGGATGTTGCGCTCGCTGACCGGCAACTCGCCTTCAAGCGCGTCCAGCACGCTCTGCTGGACCAGCGGCATCGCCTCGGCGATGGTGACGGTCCGACCGGTCTCCGCGGTCAGCGAAGTGGTGCCCACGTCCCTGATGCCGCACGGCACGATCCGGTCGAAGTGGCTCAGGTCGGCGTTGCAGTTCAGCTCCAGCCCGTGCATCGTGATGCCCCTCTGCACCCGGATGCCGATCGCGGCGATCTTGCGCTCCGGAAGTCCGTCCGCTGCGGGCAGCCAGACGCCGCTGCGTCCCTCGACGCGGCCCGCCTCCAGCCCGAACTGGTCGCACACCCAGATCAGCGCCTGCTCCAGGCGGCGGACGTAGTCGACGACGTCGATCGGGTCTGCCAGCTTCAGGATCGGGTAGCCGACGATCTGCCCCGGGCCGTGCCAGGTGATCTTGCCGCCGCGGTCAACGTCGATGACCGGCGTCCCGTCCGTCGGGCGGTCCTCCGGCGAGGTGCGCTTGCCTGCCGTGTAGACCGACGGGTGCTCCAGCAGCAGCAGGGTGTCCGGGTTCTGCTCCTCGGCGCGGCCGGTGGCCAGCTCGCGCTGCAGGTCCCAGGCGGAGAGGTAATCGATGGTTCCCAGGTCACGCACGGCCATCGGATCGGCGGATGCGCGGCACGAAGTATTGGCACGACTCACGCGGCCAGGCTACGCCCCGGGCCCAGCGACAACGGCCCAAGGCTCACCCCGAGACGGCCGCCGCCAGCGCCGCCCCGATAGACGGGTGCTGGAAGGTGAACCCCTGCGCCTCCAGCACCGTCGGCACCGCGCGTTGCCCACCGAGGACCTGGTCGGCGAGCTCCCCGAGGACGATCCGGAGCGCGAAGCCCGGCACGATCCACGGCGCGGGCCGGCCCAGCGCCTCGCCCAGCGCGCGAGTGAACTCCGCGTTCGTGACCGGTGCCGGCCCGGTCAGGTTCACCGGACCGGAAACCTCGGGCCGCTCCAGCACGAACCGGATCGCGGCGACCTCGTCGTCCAGCGAGATCCACGGGAAGTACTGGCTGCCGTCGCCGAGCCGGCCGCCGAGCAGCAGCGAGAACAGCGGCCGGAGCTGCCCGAGCAGCCCACCGGACGGGGCGAGCACCAGCCCGCTGCGCAGCAGCACCACCCGGGCACCGGCCTGCGCGGCCGCGCCGGTGGCAGCCTCCCATTGGCGGCATAGGCCGGCCAGGAAGTCCGTGCCGGGCGCGGAGGTCTCGGTCACCGGTTTCGAGCCGGTATCGCCGTAGAAACCCACCGCAGACCCGTTCGCAAGCACCGGCACGCCCTTCGCGGCGACGGCCTCGGCGAGCACCTGCGTCGGCCGCACCCGGGAGTGCACGAGCAGCCGCTTGCGCTCCGGCGTCCACCGCTTGTCGCCGATGCCGGCTCCGCAGAGGTTCACGACCGCGTCGGCACCGTCCAGCGCATCCGCGTCGAGCTGCCCGGTCTCCGGATCCCAGCCCCGCTCGTCGGGGGCTTGGGGGAGGCGGCGGACCAGCCGGACCACGTTGTGCCCGGCCTGCCGCAACCCGGCGACCAGGGACGTGCCGATCAAACCGGACGAACCGGCGACAACCACGCGCATGCCCGGCATCGTCTCGCACCGGTCGGCGCGGTGCTAGCCGCCGGGAACTGGAACGAGTGAAAGGGGTCGCCCACCGATCGGTGGGCGACCCCTTTCACTCTTCGCTAGGTCACAGACCCAGGTCGGCCTCGAACGCGCCTTCCTCCAGCCGCTGCTTGAGCGTGGCCAGGAAGCGGGCGGCGTCCGCGCCGTCGACCAGCCGGTGGTCGTAGGTCAGCGCCAGATAGACCATCGAGCGGATCGCGATGGTGTCGCCACCGTTCTCGTCGGCGACCACCACCGGGCGCTTCACCACCGCGCCGGTGCCGAGCATGCCCACCTGCGGCGGGTTCAGGATCGGCGTGTCGAACAACGCGCCGCGGCTACCGGTGTTGGTGATGGTGAAGGTGCCACCGGACAGCTCGTCCGGCTTGATCTTGTTGGTGCGGGTCCGTGCCGCCAGGTCGGCGATCTTGCGGGCCAGCCCGCCGAGGTTGAGGTCACCGGCGTCGTGGATCACCGGCGAGACCAGGCCGCGCTCGGTGTCCACCGCGATCGACAGGTGCTCGGCACCGTGGTAGGTGACCTGCTTGTTCTCGTCGTCGATCGAGGCGTTCAGCTTCGGGTGCAGCTTCAGCGCTTCGGCGGCGGCCTTCGCGAAGAACGGCAGGAACGAGAGCTTGACGCCTTCGGACGCCTCGAAGTTCGCCTTGGCGCGCTCCCGCAGCCGGGCGATCCGGGTCACGTCGACCTCGATCACCGTCGTCAGCTGCGCCGCGGTCTGCAGCGACTCCACCATCCGGCGGGCCAGCAGCTGGCGCAGGCGGGACATCTTCTGCGTGGTGCCGCGCAGCGCCTTGGCCTCCGCCGACGGCTCCGCCACCGGCGCCGGAGCGCTCGGCGCGGCCGCAGCGGCCGGGGCGGTGGGCGCCGGGGCCTGCTTCGCGTCGATCGCGGCCTGCACGTCCTGCTTGCGGATCCGGCCGCCGACACCGCTGCCCCTGATCGCGGACAGGTCGATGCCGTGTTCGTTGGCCAGCTTGCGGACCAGCGGCGTCACATACGGCGTGCCGGTGGTCGCCGCCGGCTCGGCCGGGGCCGGAGCCGCCGGGGCCGGAGCTGCGGGCGGCGCAGCCGGAGCAGGGGCCGGAGCGGGCGGGGCCGGCGGAGCCGCGGGCGGGGCGGGCGGCGCGGGAGCCGCGCCGGCAGCGCCGATCACGGCCAGCTTGGCGCCGACCTCGACGGCGTCGTCCTCACCTGCGGCGATCTCCAGCAGGGTGCCGGCCACCGGCGACGGGATCTCGGTGTCGACCTTGTCGGTGGAGACCTCCAGCAGGGGCTCGTCGACCTCGACGGTGTCGCCGACCTGCTTGAGCCACCGGGTCACAGTGCCCTCGGTGACGCTCTCGCCAAGCGCCGGCATGTTGACGTCCGTGCCTGCCGCGCCACCAGCCGGAGCGGTCGAGGCAGCGGCGGGGGCCGGAGCCTCCGGCTGCGGCGGGGCGGGCTGCTCGGCCGCGGGCTCGGCCGGGGTGGCGGGTGCGGCCGGGGCCGGAGCGGGGGCCGCTGCTTCGCTGCTGTCGGCGATCACGGCGAGCTCGGCACCGATCTCGACGGTGTCGTCTTCCTGGGCGATGATGCGCTGAAGCACACCGGCGGTGGGCGACGGGATCTCGGTGTCGACCTTGTCGGTGGAGACCTCCAGCAGGGGCTCGTCGACCTCGACGGTCTCGCCCTCCTGCTTGAGCCACCTGGTGATCGTTCCCTCGGTGACGCTCTCGCCGAGTGCCGGCATCTGAACGGAGAAGGCCATGTCTTGCTGACTCCTCGTGGTGTGGCGGGGTGCTGGCTGACTGCGGAGCCGACGTCAGCCGTGCACGTGCAGCGGCTTGCCGGCCAGGGCGAGGTGCGCCTCGCCCAAGGCTTCGGTCTGGGTGGGATGGGCGTGCACCAGCGGAGCGACGTCCTCCGGCAGCGCCTCCCAGTTGTAGATCAGCTGCGCCTCGCCGATGAGCTCACCGACGCGGTCGCCGACCAGGTGCAGGCCGACCACCGGGCCGTCCGTGGCGCGGACCAGCTTGACCGCGCCCTGGGTCTTGAGGATCTGGCTCTTGCCGTTGCCGGCCAGGTCGTAGGTGAAGGTCTCCACCGAGCCGTACTGTTCCTTTGCCGCAGCCTCCGTCAGGCCCACCGAGGCGACCTCGGGGTGGCAATAGGTCACGCGCGGGATGCCGGCCTCGTCGATCGGCTGCGGGTTGAGCCCGGCGATGTCCTCGGCGATGAAGATGCCCTGCTGGAAACCGCGGTGCGCCAGCTGCAGGCCGGGCACGATGTCGCCGACGGCGTAGACGCCAGGCAGGTTGGTGCGCAGCCGCTCGTCGGCAGGGACGAAGCCGCGCTCCATGTGCACCCCGGCGGCCTCGAAGCCGTGCCCTGCGGTGTTCGGGCCGCGGCCGACGGCGACCAGCAGCAGGTCGGCGTCGTAGGTCTCGCCGTTCTCCAGGCTCACCGAGACGCCGGAGGCGGTCTGGGTCGCGCCGGTGAACTTGACGCCGGTCTTGAACTTGATGCCGCGCTTGCGGAAGGCGCGCTCCAGGCGCTTGGAGGCGAACTCGTCCTCGTTGGGCACCAGGTGCGGGAGGGCTTCGACGATGGTCACGTCGGCGCCGAAGGAACGCCACACGCTGGCGAACTCCACGCCGATCACGCCGCCGCCGAGCACCACGACCTTCTCCGGGATGAAGTCGAGGTTCAGCGCCTGTTCGCTGGCGATGACCTTGCCGCCCAGCTCCAGGCCCGGCAGCGTCTTGGAGTAGGACCCGGTGGCCAGGACGACGTTCTTGCCGGTGTACCGGGTGCCGTTGACCTCGACGGTCTTGGCGTCGACCAACGTGCCGGCGCCCTCGACCAGGGTTACCTTGTGCGCCTTGGCCAGGCCCTGCAGGCCCTTGTACAGGCCGGCGACGATGCCATCCTTGTACTTGTTGACGCCGTCGATGTCGATGCCTTCAAGGGCGGCGCGGACGCCGAACTGATCGGCATCGCGGGTGGAGTCGGCGACCTCGGCGGCGTGCAGCAGCGCCTTGGTCGGGATGCAGCCTCGGTGCAGGCATGTCCCACCGAGCTTGTCCTTTTCGATAAGGACGACGGACAGGCCTAGCTCGGCCGCGCGGAAGGCGCAGGCGTAGCCGCCCGAACCGCCGCCGAGAATGACCAGATCGGCGGACGTGTCGGTCACTTCGCACTCCTCGACAGACATCGTTGACTAGCTGATGGCGTCGCCGGAACGGGGGTTCACGGTCGCCTGACAGCCATCTTGTCACCACACGACGGGCGTACGCGACGTGGGCTGGGTGATCTGTGCTGCACTGCCGAGGATCACAGCGGCGCCGTTGGAGCCGAGTGACTGGAGTGAATGTTTTTCACACGCACCCCATGCCGCCGGTGGCATCATCGGAAACAGCTGCTGTTCGACATCCGCTGCGACGGGAGGCGAGTCCGGTGGGCCTGTTCGCTCGGTTTCGTGGGAAGCGCTCGGGCGGGTTGCGCGGTGCGAGTTCGTCGGACGCCGAGCACTTGATCAACTGGGCCGCGCAACGCAGAGGCGTCGAGGGATACCTGGAACCGCGCACGACCGTGACCGAGACGACGCTGATGCTCATCGCGCACGACGGCGAGTGGACCCGGCGGCGGGTGGACGGCCCGTCGGCCGCGCACCGGCTGACCCGCAAGATCGGCATCCCGCTCTACGAGGTGTCGAAGGTCGGCTACCCGCAGCGGATGCGGGACTACCAGGCCCGCCAGCGCATCCTCCGCGACCAGGCCCGCAGAGCAGCCGACGGCTAGGAGCGGCGAAGCCGCCGCCGCCGGTGTTCGGGTGTCTCTTTGGAGCGGCGAAGCCGCTAGTGTCGCGCGGCGGTCGTCAGTTCGCGATGCGGGTGGTCGGGGTGCAGTTGACCGGGAAGGTCACCGACTTCGCGATGTAGCAGAGCTCGTGGGCACGTTCGTGCAGGGCCTCCGCCACGTCCACGCTCGCCCGGTCGGCCACCGTGACCTGGGGCGCGAGCCGCACCTCTTCGAACTGGCCGGAGCCGTCCGGGTTCTCGGTGAGGATGCCGCGAGCCTGGTCGTGGTAGCCGGTGACCACCACACCGCAGTCCGCAGCCAGGTGCAGGAACCAGAGCATGTGGCACTGCGACAGCGATGCGACCAGCAGTTCTTCCGGGTTGTAGCGGTCCGCGTCGCCGAGGAAGACCGGGTCCGCGGAGGCGTCGATGGCGTCCTTGCCCGCTGCGCGCACCTCGTGGGTGCGTTCGTAGCTGCGGTACGAGCTGGTGCCCTGCCCGGTGTTGCCGGTCCACACCACATCGACCTTGTATCCGTGCCGTGCCGCGCTGGGCGCGGTCGGTGTCGTTTCGGTCATCGACCCATCGTGGCACTCCGGCGCCGCGCTGTGGTGATCTTTTTGAGGTTCGGATCACAAATACGCCACTTCGGCGGAGTAGAACTACGCACCGAGCGGGGGCCGTGAATCCGGCGGGCGGCTGTTGCAGCGCGAAGGACTCACGGCCCCGACCTGTCAGGAAATTGTGCTCAGCCCCGGTCGGCGATGTCGGCCAGCACAGCCGCCATGGTGCGGACCGGGACGCCGGTGCCGCCCTTCGGGGTGTAGCCCCACGGCGCGCTCGTGTTGTAGGACGGGCCCGCGATGTCCACGTGCGCCCACTGCACGTCGTCGGCGACGAACTCCTCGATGAAGATGCCTGCCGCGAGCATGCCGCCCCAGCGGTGCCCGGTGATGTTGGCGAGGTCGGCGAGCTTGGAGTCCAGGTCACCGCGCAGCTCCTCGGGCAGCGGCATCGGCCAGCCGCCCTCGCCGACGGCCTGCGACAGCCGCGCCACCCGGTCGCGGAACTCCCCGCTGCCCATCACGCCGGGGGTGCGCTTGCCCAGCGCCACGACCTGCGCACCGGTCAGCGTGGACGTCTCGATCAGGTAGTCCGGCTCGTCCTCGCAGGCCCGCGTGATGGCGTCGACAAGGATCAGCCGGCCCTCGGCATCGGTGTTGAGCACCTCGACGGTCTTGCCGCCGTACATGGTCAGCACATCGCCGGGGCGGTAGGCGGTGCCCGACGGCATGTTCTCGGCCATCGGGACGGTCGCGGTGATGTCCAGCGGGTAGTTGAGCCGCGCGGCCAGCAGCATGGTGGCGATCACGGCGGCGGCCCCGGACATGTCCGAGGTCATGTCCTCCATGCTCGCGGCGGGCTTGATCGAGATGCCGCCCGTGTCGAACGTGACGCCCTTGCCGATCAGCGCGACCTTCTTGGCCGCCTTCGGGCCCTTGTGCCGCAGCCGCACCAGGCGCGGCGGGCGGGCGGAACCGGCGCCGACGCCGAGGATGCCGCCGAAGCCCTGCTTGCGCAGCGCGTTGTCGTCGAGGACCTCGACCTCCAGGCCCGCTGCGCGCCCGAGTTCGGCGGCGCGCTCGGCGAAGGACGCCGGGTACAGGTCGTTGGGTGGGGTGTTGATCAGGTCGCGGGCGGTGTTGACCGCCTCACCAATCGCGGTGGCGCCCTTCAGCGCGTGCGCGTTCGCATCCGCCTTGGCGTCGCCGACCACGAAGTCCACCTTGGACAGCGGGCCGTCGCCGGACTGCGACTTGTACGAGGTGAACGCGTAGGCGCCCATCACCGTGCCCTGTACCGCCGCCGACAGGTCCACAGCGGACAGCGTGGTGGCGGCCTGCTCGACGCCGCTCAGCGACCGGGCCGCAGCGCCGGAGGCCCGGCGCACCACCTCGCCGGACACCCCGCCGTTCGCCGCGGGCTTGCCTAGCCCGACGGCGACCAGCACGTCGGCGCGCAGCTTTCCGCCAGCGGGCAGCTTGACGACCTCGTCCGCCTTGCCCGTCGCGCCCAGCGAGGTGAGCACCTTCGCCAGGTCTCCGTCGTACGCTGCGGCGACCTGGTCGGCACCGGGCGCGAGCTGCAGGCCGTCGGCGCCCTGGACGGTTCCGACGACGAGCGCGTCCGCGGTCAGCTTGGCCACCGCCGTGTCGGTCAGGGCGAGTTTCGGGGTCGTCACGTGGTCATCCTCCGGATCACTGCGTCAACGCTGCGGTGTCAGCAAAGCTTCTTCGCACTCTAGAACGCTCGGCAACTGCGAATTCGCTCGGAGTGGCGGTCCGTTCGGGCTCTCCGCCCCTGCCTACCCGTGCGTCAGCCGACAGGCGGCTGCACGCATCGACATTCGTCTGTAAGGGTGGTGCCGTGCCCCAAGAGGTTGAATCGCGCGGTCGGCTCGCGTCCGGCAGCGGCGGCATCCCGCTCGCGCTCGGCGGGATGCTCGGTGCCGGCGTGTTCGTGGGGCCGGCGCCCGCCGCCGCGGCAGCCGGGCCTTGGCTGCCGCTCGGGCTGCTGGTCGCGTTCTTGGCCGCGGCATGTGCCGCGTCGGCGACCGCGCACCAGTCCGAGGCCTACTGGGGCCCAGGCGCGGCTTACGCGTGTGTGCGCGCGTGGGTGGGCGTGCTGCCGGCGCGGATCGGGGCCAGCGCGCACCTCGCCGGACAGGTCGCCGGGATGGCCGTGATCGCGCGGGTGCTGGGCGATTTCTTCCTGCCGACCGCCGCTCCGCAGGTCGCCGCGGTGGCGCTGCTGCTGGTCGTGCTCGCGGCGACGGTGGGGTTGCGGATCAGGGGCGGTGCCGCCTGGATCTGGCTCGCGCTGACCGTCGCGGTGCTCGGGCTCGTGGTGGTCACCTGCTTCGCGATAGAACCGGTGCCGCCTATCCCGGCCGGGCGCCCGCTGGCCGACAGCGCGGTGGGCATCACCGGGGCGGCCGGCGTGCTGTTCTTCGCTTTCATCGGCTTTGAGCGGCTGACCGCGCCTGCCGTCGAGCAGGACCGGTTCGCCTGGTCGGCGACGAAGCGCGGCACCGTGGTCTCGCTGGTCGCACTCGCGGTGGCGTTATCAGTGGTGACCGCGGCGCTGGTCTACCAGCTGGGATGGTCGCGGCTGGCGCTTTCACCAACGCCGATCCGCGAGGTGCTGACCGCCGCTGCGGCCGCGAACCTCGCACCGCTGGTGGGCGTCGGCGCGGCGGTGGCGCTGCTGCCGGTGCTGCTGGGTGCGCTGGAGTCGTTCCGGTCGACGGCGCTGGCGCTCGTGCAGGACCGGGACTTGCCGCGCTTCATGGGGCGCACCAGCAGCGCCGGGACGCCCTATCTGCTCGATGTGGCCGCTGGTGTCGCCGCTGTGGCGGTCGCGGTGCTGGTCGAGCCGGTTCCGGCGATGGCCTTCGCGGCCTGCTGCCTGCTCGTCCACTACGCATTCACGAATGCCGGTGCGCGACTGCTGCTTTCGGAGGGGCACATCTGGCCGATGCGCGCAGCGTGCCTGGGCATGGGGTTGTCAGTTTTACTCGCAATGAGCATGCCGATTTCTGCGATGCTTGCGACGCTTGTTGTCGTTGTTGTCGGTCCTTTGGTGACGGGAGGGGTGTCCCGTCGCTGGAGATGAGGCGGGTCATGCTCAAGACGAGTGTTGCCAACATTCCCCTGAAATCCACTGGCGAGTCCCTGGCGTGGGAGCCCGGCGAGGAAGTGCTCTACAGCTTCTGGCGGCTGGACGGATCGCTGGGCACCGTCCATCCGGCACGGGTGGTCGAGGACGACGGAGACCACCTGCTGTGCTGGGTCCTGGACGGCACGCCGATCCGAATCACCACCTCCCCGGACGGCCGGTCGCCGCGCCAGATGCCGTTGTCCGAACGCTTCAACGGGCCCCGAGTCCCCGCGAAGTCGACCTGGCGCGGCACCTCGACGCTGCGCCTGGTGTTCGAGCACTGCTGGGCGTCGGTCTGGTGGTTCTTCGAGCCCGACGGCACTTTCCGCAACTGGTACGTCAACCTCGAAGTCCCGCTGGGCAGGGATGCGACCGGCGTCCGGCGCGTCGACGGGGTGCTCGACGTCGAGGTGTACCCCGACGGGTGCTGGTCCTGGAAGGACGAGAACGAGGTGGCCGATGCGTTGGCCGCCGGCCGGTTCGACGAGCGCCACCTGACCCGACTGCAGGCCGAGGGCGAACGCATGATCGCCCTGGCCGGGGCGGGTCGGTTCCCGTTCGACGGCACCTACTGCGATGCCCAGCCCGATCCGAAGTGGGCACTTCCGTCCCTCCCGGAGGGACTGCTGCTCATCTGAGGAGCCGGGGCCGTGAGTCCGTCGGCAGCCCGAAGGACTCACGGCGCCGTGCCGCCAGGGTCAGAGCGAGACGAAAAGCAGGAAGGCGATGACGGCGACGATCCCGCCGATCCCGCCGACCGAGCCACCGCGCAGGTCCTCGGGGAAGAACGTCTTGTGCTTGTTGCGCCACCAGAACGCCCATCCGACGGCGCCGGCCAGGCCCAGGATCGCGCCGAAGATGCCGATCCACGCGTAGCCGAGCATCACCAGTAGGCCGCCGCCCAGCGGCATGAGCGCCGCCAGGGTTGCGGCCAGCGCGTCCTGCGACGTCGTCGTGGGTCCCGTCGGGACCGGGGTGTTGTGGGCGTGCGTCACGGTCACATCATAGACGGCGAATCGTCCGGATCCATCCGCTTCGGGTCACGAACGGTGGCGTTCGTTCAACGTTTAGTAAGCGGACGACGGATATTTGGACGACCAAGTTCTGGAGATCGGGTTTCCACTGCTCCGAAGCGCGCGATACGGTACGCGCATGACTGGAGCGCTGTCTTTCACCCGGACCCCCAACCCGCAACCGGCCAGCGACGAGCGCCGTGCGGAAGTATTGGCGAATCCGGGCTTCGGACGGTACTTCACCGACCACATGGTGACCATCAAGTGGACCGACGACCGCGGCTGGCACGACGCCGCGGTGGAGCCCTACCACTCGCTGGAGCTGGACCCGGCGACATCGGTCCTGCACTACGCGCAGGCGATCTTCGAGGGACTCAAGGCGTACCGCCAGCCCGACGGCTCGATCGCCGCGTTCCGGCCGGAGGCGAACGCACAGCGGTTCCAGCGCTCGGCGCAGCGGATCGCGATGGCCCAGCTGCCGGAGGAACTGTTCATCGAGTCGCTGCGCGAGCTGATCGCGGTGGACGCCGACTGGGTGCTGAGCGCCGAGGAGAGCTCGCTGTACCTGCGGCCGTTCATGATCTCCACTGAGATCGGGCTCGGCGTCAACCACCCGTCCAACGCCTACCTGTACGCGCTGATCGCCTCCCCGGCCGGCTCGTACTTCGCCAGCGGCATCAAGCCGGTCACCGTGTGGCTGAGCCACGAGTACGTGCGGGCGGCGCCCGGCGGCACCGGCGCGGCGAAGTTCGCGGGCAACTACGCCGCGTCGTTCCTGGCGCAGGCCGAGGCCGTGGAGCAGGGCTGCGATCAGGTCGTGTGGCTGGACGCGTGCGAGCGGCACGTGGTCGAAGAAATGGGCGGCATGAACCTGTTCTTCGTGTTCGGCTCCGGCTCGGACGCGCGCCTGGTGACCCCGGCGCTCAGCGGCAGCCTGCTGCCGGGCGTGACCCGCTCGTCACTGCTGGAGCTGGGCAAGGAGCTCGGCATGCAGGTCGAGGAGCGGCGGATCACCGTCGAGGAGTGGGAGAAGAAGGCCACCACCGGTGAGCTTACCGAGGTCTTCGCCTGCGGCACCGCCGCGGTGATCACCCCGGTCGGCCACGTCAAGCACCGCGACGGGGAGTTCGGCATCGCCGACGGCCAGCCGGGCGAGGTGACGATGAAGCTGCGCGAGCGCCTCACCGCCATCCAGCACGGCACGGCCGCCGACACCCACGGCTGGATGACCAAGCTCAGCTGACCGCCAGGGGGTCCGCAATTTCAATGGAAATTGCGGAAGTTATCCACAACCTTCGGCGTGTCGGGGTGCCGACACGCCGAAGGGCCGCAATCTCCATTGAAATCGCCCCTCAGATTTCAATGGAAATTGTGGTGGACTTGGTCAGGCGATGGCCGTGGTCGCGAGGACCGCCGTGGTCGCGAGGACTGTTGTGGTCGCGAGTTCGGAGGCGGCGCCTAGGACGTCTCCGGTGATTCCGCCGAAGCGGCGTCGGGTGTGCCAGGTGAGGGCGAGTAGCAGGGCTGCGGCGAGGACCACGGCGATCGCCGCGTGCCAGCCGAAGCCGACGGCGGCCACCGCGAGCAGGGCGAGCCACCAGGCGGCGACGAGCCAGGTCGGCTGGCTGCCCGCTACCAGTGCACCCATGCCTTCCGGGCGTGCCGCCGGCACTCCGGCCCGGCAGCACAGCACGAATCCCGCGCGGCCCACCGCACATGCGAGGACGACCGTCAGCGGCACGTTCGCCAGTTCGGCGAGGCTTGCCGCCTGGATGCCGAGCACGAGGATCAAAGCGACCACCGCGAACGGCCCCGCGCCGCCGTCGCGCATCACGCTCAGCGCGCGCTCCGGTGGTCCGTAGCAACCGAGACCGTCCACCGTGTCCGCCAGGCCGTCGACGTGCATACCCCGTGTGACCAGCACCAACACGGCGACGGTGAGCAGCCCGGCCAACAGCGGGGGAGATCCGAGCGCGGTCAGTGCCCAGAGTGCGGCGGTGCCGAAGGCACCGACCAGCGCGCCAACCAGGGGCGCGAACGAGATCGCCTGGCGGCAGGCGCGGTCGTCGACGCGCCGGGCGGGCACCGGCAGCACGCTCAGCCACGACACCGCCAGGCGCAGACCGTCCAGCACCGTCACGCCGTCGGGCCGGTCGCCTCGGCTCCGGTCGGGCCGCCGACACCGGCTTCGGCGAAGGTCGCCATCTCACCGAGCACCCGCACCGCGGCGGTGACCACCGGCAGCGCCGTGAGCGCACCGGAGCCCTCGCCGAGCCGCATCCCCAAGTCGAGGACCGGGGTGAGGTCGAGGTGGTCGAGCACCAGTGGCCCGCCCGGTTCGGCGGAGCGGTGACCGGCCAGCCACCACTGCCGGGCGCCGGGCGCGAGCTCCTCGGCGACGAGCGCAGCCGCACCCACCACGACCCCGTCCAGCAGCACCGGGGTGCGCCGAACCGCGGCCTGCGCGAGGAACCCGGTCAGCGCGGCGATGTCGGCCCCCGCCGAGGTCCGCAGCAGCGCCACCGGGTCGTTCAGCACCTTGCGGGCGCGGCGCAGCGCATCCCGGATCGCGGCGGTCTTGCGCATCCAGGCGTTGTCGTCGATGCCGGTGCCGCGGCCGACCACCGCCACCGGTTCGGTCCCGGTCAGTGCGGCGATCAGCACCGCCGCCGGGGTGGTGTTGCCGATGCCCATGTCGCCGGCGATGAGCAGGTCGGCACCGGAGTCCACTTCCTCGTCGGCGATGGTGCGCCCGGCGTTGACAGCGGCGTCCACCTCGTCGGTGGTGAGGGCGTCCTCCCGGTCGATCGCACCCGACCCGCGCCGCACCTTGTGCGCGCTGACCACCGGCGGGGTGTCGGTGTTGACCGCCATGTCCACCACTCGCACCGTCGCGCCGGCGTTGGTGGCCAGCACGTTCACCGCCGCGCCGCCGTTGAGGAAATTGCTGACCATCTGGCCGGTCACGTCGCTGGGGTAGGCCGAGACGCCGTGCGCCGCGATGCCGTGGTCCCCGGCGAAGACGACCACGCGGGGACGGGTGAAGGGGCGCGGCGGGCAGCTGCCCTGCCGGGATGCGACCCAGACGGCGATTTCTTCCAGCCGCCCCAGCGATCCTGCGGGCTTGGTCAACTGCTCGTGCCGGGCGACCGCCTGCCGCCGGGCCTGCTCGTCGGGCGCCGGTACCGCCGGGAACCCGATCGGGCCGGACTGGTTCTGGTCGGTGGACAAGCGAAAACCTCCGTTTGTTCGGCGCGTCTGGGGTCAGCGGATGCGGAGCGGAAGTCCGGCCACGAGCAGGACTACCTCGTCGGACACGTCAGCCAGCCGGGCGTTGAGCGAGCCGAGCTCGTCCCTGAACAGCCTTCCAGACCTGGTCGCCGGGACGACCCCGAGGCCGACTTCGGCGGAAACGACCACCAACCGGGCCCGGCACCCGGCGACGGCCTCGACCAACCGGGCGCAGTGCCCGGCAACCACGTCGAGCGCGCCGGGGTCGCGATCCCACGCACCGGTGTCGTCGAGCACGCCGGTCAGCCAGGTGGCCAGGTCATCCACCAGCACGGTCGCCCCGGAGCCGGCATCGGCCAGCACGCGGAGCAGCGAATCGGCGTCGCCGGCCTCCACGGTCCGCCAGGTGCCGGGGCGCCGGGAGACGTGCAGGGCGATCCGCTCGGCCCACTCGGCGTCGTCGGGATCGCGCCGCGCGGTCGCGGTGTAGGTGACCGGGGAGGATTCCGAGACCAAACCCTCGGCGTGCGCGGACTTGCCGGAACGAGCCCCACCGAGCACCAACGTGCGCACAGCCACCCGACGAACCTCCGGTCCCCTTACCTACGACGTCGCAGCGACGCTACCCGGATCGATCAGATGACCGCGGTCGGTGTGACAGTCGTCGCCGAGACGAGCGCTGGGATCAGCCGATCTTGGCGATGTCCTTGGGGGTGTAGCGGGGGCGGGGGACCCGGAGCTTGCGGATCTGCATGGCCCGCGTGAAGGCGTACCAGCCCAGGGAGAACGCGCGGTCCTTGTGGTCCGGGTACTTCGCACGCACGCGCTTGTTCACGTACCGGCCCAGCAGGGTGCCCTCGACGACCATCATCGCGAGCAGCGCCATGCACGCCAGCGTCGCGTACTGCTGGACCACCAGGTTCTGCGCCAGCGTGGTGACGAACACGATCAGCACCAGCGGCATGAACAGGCCCATCAGGTGCCGCCGGGTGTCGACCAGGTCGCGCACGTAGGCGCGCACCGGACCCTTGTCGCGGGGCATCAGGTAGCGGTCGTCGCCCTGCATCATCCGCTCGCGGCGCTCCCGCGCGGCCTGCCGGCGCTCATCCTTGTTGCCGCGGGACCGTTTGATCGCCTCGCGCTGGGTCTTCGGCGGCGGCGGGACCGGGCCGCGCCGCTTGCTCTCCGCGTCCCGGCGCTTCGGCGTCGGCTTCCCCTTCTTGGGGGTGTGGTTGGCGGCATGTTCCGCCGCAGCCTGACCGGTCTCCGCGTCGGACTCGGTGGTGGCGGTCTGCTCAGCGCTGCTACGGCGAAGGAACCTCACTCCAACAGGGTATTCGACGCCCCGGCCGGGGCTGCAGCAGACCGGACACCAGCGGGCGGATCCGACATCGGGAAGCCACATCACACCAGCTAGGCGGGTAACTGTGCCACCATAGACTTAGGAAGCAAGATGTAGCTCCCCCGGGCCGCGCCCGCGGGAATAGGGCGATTCCGGCTGTGGTTGCATCTAACGCCGGAACGGACGAGCGAGACCTCTAGGGAGAGTCCATGACCGCCTCGAACACCACGACCGACGCCGAGGCGCCTGCCCACGGTGTCACGTTGACCGACGCGGCGGCCCAGAAGGCCAAGGCCCTGCTCGACCAGGAGGGCCGCGACGATATGCACCTGCGTATCGCCGTCCAGCCGGGTGGGTGTGCGGGCCTGCGCTACCAGCTCTTCTTCGACGAGCGCACCCTCGACGGCGACGCTCGACGGGACTTCGAGGGCCTGGGCGTGGTCGTCGACCGGATGAGCGCTCCCTACCTGCAGGGCGCGATGATCGACTTCGTCGACTCCATCGAGAAGCAGGGCTTCACCATCGACAACCCGAACGCGGGCGGGTCGTGCGCCTGCGGCGACTCGTTCCACTGATCGAGCAAGCCGATCTGGCATGAGGCCGGTGCCCGCGGGCCCCGGCCTTCTTGCTGTCCAGGGTCCGGGGCTGCGCCCATTCTGCGGGCGCGCCCATCCGCAGCCGGTTTCCGCCGGGGTCGCGCAGTTCGATTTCGCGCGCCCACGGGGCGTCTTCGGCCTGGACGCCGAATGCGTCCGCGACGGCATCGACGTCGCGCACGCGGAGGTAGACCAACGTGTCGGTCCGGACCCGGGCGTATCCGGGTTGGCGTGCGAGCGGATCTGGCGGTCTTCGACGGCGACCCGCTCACCTGCGCGCCGGACGAGCTGCCGGACCTCGCGTGCACGATCGTCGGCGGCCGCATGTCCACGAGGCGCTCTGACGCGAACCGGTGTCAGGTGAGGGTTACTGACAGTTCCGGAGCCTGTGTCAATGTGTGACAGAGCGTGGTGTAGTGCATTGCTTACTGACCGAGCGAAAGCCAAGCCCGGTCAGCGGTTTTGCTGCGGCGGCAGGTGAAACACGTCAGGTACCGCGAGTTGCGTGGGAACCGGCCGCAAGGCCAAACGCACGTGGAGACCGTGTCAGACCAGCGTTCGTGCTGGCAGTGGTCGAGGAAGCGTGAAGGCCACCAGTCTTCCTGATGGTCAAAGCAGGTGGCGCAAGTCATCTGCTCACGGAACGTTTTGACACGTTTCGTGAACGGCGCACACGGTTACTCGGGCACACGGTTACTCGGGCACGGTGCCTCTCACACGTCGCCCGACCGAGTCGCGATCCGCTGTCGCGTGACGACTGAAGGGCACCTTCTACCAACTGGGAGCCTGTTGCAAAATTACGCCCACCACGGACCGTAATCGATCGATCACGGCTGAGATGGCCACTGGCGGACAAACGGCGGCGATCGAGACTGATTTGGTACTTCGGTTCAGCCGTTTTCGCCGAAAACGCAACAGGCTCCTGGCTTGGCAGGAGGTGCCCTTCAGGCTTCGCCCCACGGGGGTTGGGGTTTGCGGGCGAGGTTCAGCGGATGACCACTCGGACGACCTCGTTTCCGAGGACCACCTCGTCGCCTTCGACCAGTTGCTTGCCGCGGCGGGTTTCGACCGCGCCGTTGACCTCTACCTGGCCGTCCTCCAGCAGGGCCTTCGCCTCCGCTCCGTGCTCGACGAGGCCCGCCAGCTTCAACAGCTGCCCGAGCCGGATCATGTCGTCCCGGATCTCCACTTCGCGCATACCGTCATTGTCCGCCGCGCGCCTGGCACGCCGCCGAACCGGGCAGGGCGGTGCCGCTCGGTGCGCGCGCGATCACCCGCAGCCACGTTCGGCGGGTCGCGAGGACCGTTCCGGCGTGCTGTATTGGCTGCGGGCCCAGCCGCGCGAACCACCAGGAGTATGTGCCGTGCCAGTCGCCGTCACCGGAAGCATCGCCACCGACCACCTGATGCACTTCCCTGGCCGGTTCACCGAGCAGCTCGTCGCCGACAGCCTGGAGCAGGTGTCGCTGAGCTTCCTGGTGGACGGGCTCGTGGTCCGGCGCGGCGGCGCCGCGGCCAACATCGCCTTCGCGCTGGGCGTCCTGCGGCAACGGCCGGTGCTGGTCGGCGCGGTCGGCGACGACTTCGCCGACTACCGCTCCTGGCTGCAGCGCCACGGCGTGGACTGCTCGGGCGTGCACGTTTCGGAGGTCGCGCACACCGCTCGGTTCGTGTGCACCACCGACGACGAGTTCAACCAGATCGCGTCCTTCTACGCAGGTGCGATGTCGGAGGCCCGCAACATCGAGCTGGCCCCGGTGATCAGCTCCACCGGTGCCAACCTGGTGCTGATCAGCCCGAACGACCCGCAGGCCATGCTTCGGCACGCCGACGAGTGCCGGCACCGCGGCTACCGGTTCGCCAGCGACCCGTCGCAGCAGCTCGCCCGGCTCAGCGGGGAGCAGGTGCGCCGGGTGGTCGAAGGCGCGCACTACCTTTTCACCAACGAGTACGAATGGGGCCTGCTGCGGCAGAAGACCGGTTGGACCGATGCGGAGGTGCGGAAGCTGGTCGGCACCCGGCTCACCACCCTCGGCGCGAGCGGGGTGGAGGTCGTCACCGGCGGCGAGCGGCTGCTGGTGCCCGCGGTCGCGGAGCGGGAGAAGGTCGACCCGACCGGGGTGGGCGACGGTTTCCGGGCGGGCTTCCTCGCTGGTGTCCAAACAGGACTGTCTTTGGAGCGTGCCGCGCAGCTGGGGTCGTTGATCGCCGTGCACGTCCTGGAGGTGACCGGGACGCAGGAGTGGACCCTCGACCACGGCTGCGCCCAGCAGCGCTTCGCCGATGCCTTCGGCGCCGAAGCGGCGGCGGAGGTCGCCCCGCTGCTCGGCTGAGCGATGCTTCGGCTGGTCAGGCCCGTGAGTGCTGCTCGCGGCTGTAGAGCCTGTTTAGGAACTCGTTCTGCCTGGAGGTTCCGGTGGCTGCCGCGGCGGGAGCGGTGTGGTTCTGCCTTGCCAATTGGTGTGAAGCGAACGGCCTGTACACCACCGTAGGCGGCACGAACGGTCCGTTCGCTTCAACCAGCGCATTCCAGAACAGGCTCTGCGGCACCCGAAGGCGATCCCGGGCGATCAGCTGCGGAAACGTCATCCAGGGGTGGCCGGGGCTGTGTCCATGTCGGACAAGACCAAGTAATCTGCAAAAAGTTGCAAGCATTTGGGCTTCTTCGGCTGCGGCTGCGCCACCGGTTTGGTCCGCTGCGTACCTTGCGGGTTCGTGCTTGCTGCAGGAAAGGCATCCTGGTGCAGCCGTTGCCGGAGCAATCCGGGCCCGGGTTGTGCGTCGTCAGCAACGTGATCCGGCCGGTGGCCCGGTCCACGATCGGCACCGGGTCGCCCCGGGTGTCCCCGGCTCCGTCGGTGACGAGTTCCAGCGGTCGCCACGTCTTCCCGTCGTCCGTCGAGCGCTTGAGCAGACGTCGATGTCGTCGGCGTCGTCGCAGTTGTTGTGGCGGCCCTCCGCGAACACCAGCAGGGTGCTGCGGTCCTGGGTGCGCACCGGGGCGGGGATGCGGAAGCAGTTGTAGCCGCCCTCGCCCTTGGTGAAGATCGTCGTCCCGCTGATCGCCATTGGTTCGTTGGTCGCGGATGCCTGGTCGCGCCCAGGCAGAGCAGCGCCACCCCGGCGGCCGCCCCCACGAGTTTGGTCATCCGGCGCATGCCCCGTCCTTTCGCCGGCGAACGGATAAGGCATTGGACCGCAGATCCGGGTATGCCGGAAAAGAACTAGGCGCTGAACTGTCCGGTAAATGTTTGGCCTCGGTGGCGGACGGCCCACCGCCCGATCAGGCAGCCGGATCAGTCAGCGCGTCCGCCACCGCCGTGATGTCCTCCGGGCGAACCCGGCAGCAGCCACCGATGACGTGGGCGCCAGCCGCGCGCCAGCCGCGGGCCTGCTCCGCCGACAGCCGGGCGCGGCCCGTCCACGCGCGCCGCTGCGCGTCCCAGCCCTCTCCGCTGTTGGGGTAGACGACGATCGGCTTTTCCACCGCGGCGCGGGCGATCTCGATCGCGGTCAGCACGTCGTCCGGCGCCGAGCAGTTGACCCCGACCGCGATGATCGCGTCGCTGTCCGCCGCCACGGCGAACGCTTCCGCCAGGGGCTGGCCGGCCCGGGTCTGCTCGCCGCTGATCGTGAACGACAGCCAGGCTGGGACGTCCAGGTCGGCGACCGCGTCCACCAGCGCTTCCGCCTCGTCCACGTCCGGGACGGTCTCCAGGGCGAAGACGTCCGGGCGAGACTCCGCGAGCACCTCCAGCCGCGGCCGGTGGAAGTCGTGCAGCTCGCGCTTCGTCAGGCCGTACCGGCCCCGGTACTCCGAACCGTCTGCCAGCATCGCGCCGTACGGGCCGATCGACGCCGCCACCCAGCGGTGCCGGCCCGGCTCCACTTCGCCGGCCAGCCGGGCCAGTTCTACGCTTCGCCGCATCAGCTTCGCCGCCTCGGCGCGCTCGATGCCGTGCTCCGCGAACCCCTCGAAGCTCGCCTGGTAGCTCGCGGTCGTCGCGATCTCCGCGCCCGCCCGGAAGAACGCGGCATGCGCCGCGACGATCTCCTCCGGCGCATCCGCCAGCAGGCGTGCCGACCACAACGCATCGGAGAGGTCGTGGCCCTGCGCTTCCAACTCAGTGGCCAGGCCGCCGTCCAGGATCATCGGTGCGCCGCTGAGGCTGAACGCGTTCATGCGCTCAGCGTAGTCGTGCACGGTGGCGGCCGGTCATCTGAAGCGAACGGACAGTGATGATGTGTGTAGTGACGCCGCTGGTGGGTCTGACCCTCGAACGGACTGACGGCTTGCCTGTCCTGGAACGGATCTGTCGGCCTTACCGGGCGTTGCTACGCACGCGGCCGGACGGGCGTTTGTGACCTTATAGGAGCTTGGCTAGAAGCCCCGTCACTGTCTTGTCCTCCCGCCCGACCGGCGCGTGCCGCCCCAGGTAACGGACGCAAGGACGGACAGGACCAGCATGACGCAAGAAAGCCCGCGGATCATCGGCGGAGTCGATTCCCATGGCCAGACCCATCACGGCGCGGTGATCGACCAGGTGGGCCGGCACCTGGCCGACAAGGAGTTCCCCACCACCACCGATGGCTACCGGCGGCTACTGGAATGGATGCGGTCGCATGGTGAGCTCGTCGCGATCGGGGTCGAGGGAACCGGTGCCTACGGCGCCGAACTCGCCCGGGTACTCACCGCCTCTGGCATCAGCGTCATCGAGGTGGATCGCCCCGACCGTAAAACCCGTCGCCTGAGAGGAAAATCAGACTCGATCGATGCCTACGCCGCAGCCACCGCGGTGCTGGCCGAACGCGCCACCGGCATCCCGAAAAGCCGTGACGGTGTGGTCGAGGCCATCCGCGCCCTGCGCGTGGCCCGCACCAGCGCGGTCAAAGCCCGCACCCAGGCGATCAACCAGATCCGTTCACTGCTGGTCTCCGCACCGGCGGTGCTACGCGAGCAGATCACCGGCCTGAACACCGCCGCACTGATCACCACCCTGGCCCGGCTACGACCCGGCCAGGACCTGGCCCACCCGCCGACGGCCACCCGCGCCGCCCTGCGCCTACTGGCACGGCGCTACCAGGCCCTCGACACCGAGATCGCCGAACTCGACAACGCCATCGCCCCGCTGACCCAACAGGCCTGCCCGGACCTGCTGGAACTCCGCGGCGTCGGCACCCAGACCGCCGGTACCCTCCTGGCCGCCGCCGGCGACAACCCTGAACGCATGCGCTCCGAAGCCGCATTCGCCCACCTCACCGGAGCCGCCCCCATCCCCGCCTCCTCCGGCCGCACCGACCGCCACCGCCTCGACCGCGGCGGCAACCGCTCCGCCAACAATGCCCTCTACACCATCGTCCTGGTCCGCATGCGCCACGACGAACGAACCCGCGCCTACGTCGAACGCCGCACCCAGGAAGGACTCACGAAAAAAGACATCATCCGCTGCCTCAAACGCTACGTCGCCCGCGAGATCTACCACGCACTCACCACCACCCCCACAACACAACAAACCCCTCCAAAAACCCCCACAACCGCCGCTTGACATCTATAGGAGCATCCGTTCACCTCGCCAGGAGCCTGTTGCGTTTTCGGCGAAAGCGGCTGAACCGAAGTGCCAAATCAGTCTCGATCGCCGCCGTTCGTCCGCCAGTGGCCGCCTCAGCCGTCATCGATCGATCACGGTCCGTGGTAGGCGTAATTTTGCAACAGGCTCCAGGAGGCGTGAACGGTCCGTTCGCTCCAACCGGCCAGCGGCTCAGCCCTTCACGCTGCCCGCCGAGAGGCCGCTGACGAGGAACCGCTGCAACAGGCAGAACACGATCACCGCGGCCACCACCACCAGCACCGACGCGGCCGCCGGGTGTCCCCACTCGGAGCGGTTCTGCTGCACGAACACCTGCAGGCCCACCGCCAGCGTCTTCGAGCGGTCCCCGGCCGAGAGGAACGCCGAGGCGAACGCCACCTCGCTCCAGGCCACGATGAACGAGTAGAACGCCGTCACCGCCAACCCCGGCTTCGCCAGCGGCAGCACCAGCCGCCCGAACACCCCGGACGGCGACAGCCCGTCGACCCGCCCGGCCTCGTCGATCTCGCCGGGAATCCCGTCGAAGTAGCCCTTCAACATGTAGGTGCAGAACGGGATCGCGGTGCTCCTCGGCCGAGTACACCCGCTCCGCCTTCAAGTAGCGGGATCGTCGGCTGACGCTGGCGAAGATGCGCGAGCCGCTGAACATCGTGTGGTCGCGTCCCCTTCCGGAAGGATGGGAACCATCCACGGTCACGGTGTCGTGGGCAGCGGCGGGCCGCTGGTTCGTGTCGATCCTGGTCGAGACTTCCACCGAGCACTACGCACGGACTAGGTGGTGGGCGTGGATGCGGGAATCACCTCCCTGTTGACGTTGTCGACCGGCGAGAAGATCACCAACCCGCAGCACGAGAAGCGGGAACGCCGCCGGTTGGCAAAAGCCCAGCGGGAACTGGCGCGCAAGGCCAAAGGCAGCAACAACCGGGAGAAAGCTCGCCGAAAGGTGGCCCGTGTGCATGCGTGGATCACCGACCGGCGCCGTGATCACTGCACAAGGTCACTACTCGACTCGTCCGCGACAACCAAGTGGTCGTGATTGAAGACCTCTCCGTGCGCAACATGCTCGGTAACCACTCGCTTGCACGTGCGATCAGCGACGCGTCGAGGAGCGAGTTTCGTTCGATACCGGAGTACAAGGCCAAATGGTGATCAGGCCGTACGCGGAGTTGAACAGGTACCCGCCAGGCGAACGCGCTGATGAACACCGGCACGGCCCAGGACAGGATCAGCAGCACCCGGTACAGCCCGCGCAGCCGTACCTGGCGGTTGAGCAGCATCGCCAGCGCCAGCCCGATCGCGTAGTGGTCGAACACGTGCGCGAAGGTCCAGATCAGGGTGCGTCCCAGTAGGTCTGGGCGGTTTCGTCCAGCGCGGTCTGGGCGTTCTTGCGGCCGGACAGGATGCCGGCGTACGAGGTCTGCAGCGGTTCCAGCAGCTCGCTGTTCTCCAGGATCCACGGCCGGGAGTGGGCGCTGGTCGCCAGCGGCTGGAACGCGGGTTCTCTACAACAGCTCCAACAAGAACAACTGCGTGGTGACGATGAAGGCGACCTCGCTCGGCACAGTGTCACCGACTGCGGCCTTCCTCGAAGTCCAGGGCAAGACCCGGGTCACCGACTCCGGAAAGCCGCCAAGAGGCGGGCACGACCTGCGTCAAGTGGGGAGGCTTGGTGGGCAGCAACTCCTACACGAGCCACCTTCGAGCACTGCGGCTGACGATGAGGCGCGCGGGGCCGTGAGTGGTTTGGGCTGCTCTGGCGACCCTGCTGTAGCGACCCCAACGTGCTCACGAGTCCTGATCAGGCGGCACGTTCATCTGGGCCGACCAGGAACGTGAACGGCCCGTTCGCCTCGGTAGGAGCCTGTTGCGTTTTCGGCGAAAACGGCTGAACCGAAGTACCAAATCAGTCTCGATCGCCGCCGTTTGTCCGCCAGTGGCCATCTCAGCCGTGATCGATCGATCACGGTCCGTGGTGGGCGTAATTTTGCAACAGGCTCGTAGGTGAGGTGAACGGGCCGTTCGCTGCGGTGAACCGTCAAAGGCGGACCGGGTAGTGGGGCTCAGGGACCTCGGGGGACAGGCGTCCCTCGACGAAGATCCCGTGCCACAGCATGAACACCAGCAGCGCCCAAAGGCGGCGGCTGTGGTCCAGCACACCGGAGCGGTGCTCCTCCAGCAGCTGCAGCACCGCGGTGCGGTTGAGCAGGTGGTCAGTCTGGGACTGCTGGATGATGTTGCGCGCCCAGTCGTGCATCTCGTCGCGCAGCCAGTGCTTGATCGGCACTGGGAACCCGAGCTTGCGGCGGTTGATCACGTGCGCGGGCACCACCTGGTACATCGCCTGGCGCAGCGCGTACTTGGTGGTCTCCTTGGTGATCTTCTGCTCCAGCGGGATGCCGCTGGCGACCCGGAACACCTCCGTGTCCAGGAACGGCACCCGCAGCTCCAGCGAGTTGGCCATCGTCACCTTGTCGGCCTTGACCAGGATGTCGCCGCGCAGCCAGGTGAACAGGTCCACGTGCTGCATCCGGGTTACCGGGTCCCAGCTCGCCGACTGCCGGTACGGGCCGGCCGTGACGTCCTTGTGTGACACGCCCGGGTCGAAGCTGCGCATCACGCCGCGCAGCTGGTCGTCGCGGAAGATGCGCGCGTTGCCGTAGTAGCGCTCCTCCAGGCTCAATGCGCCGCGGCGCAGCAGGTCCTTGCCCCGCACGCCTTCCGGGATGGCGGTCGACACGCGGCCCATCGCCTTGCGCAGCGCCCCCGGCACCTTCTCGAACGGCGCCAGCGACAGCGGCTCCCGGTAGATCGTGTAGCCGCCGAACAGCTCGTCGGCGCCCTCGCCGGAGAGCACCACCTTGACGTGCTGGCGGGCCTCTCGTGCGATGAACCACAGCGGCACCAGCGCCGGGTCGGCCACCGGGTCGTCCAGGTACCAGATGATCAGCGGCAGCGTCTCCATCATCTCCTCGGCGGAGACGGTGCGGACGACGTGCTTGACACCGATCGCCGCGGCCGACTCGGCGGCCACGTCCACCTCCGAGTAGCCCTGCCGCTCGAAACCGGTGGTGAAGGTGATCAGGTTCGGGTTGTGCTCCTTGGCCAGCGCCGCGATCGCCGTGGAGTCGATGCCGCCGGAGAGGAACGAACCGACGGTGACGTCCGCGCGCATGTGCTTGGCGACCGAGTCGCGCATCACGTTGACGATCTCGTCGTGCAGCCGTCGCGCGTCGGCGTCGGTGTTGACCGGCCGCGAGTGGAAGTTCGGCTGGAAGTACCGCTCGGTGACCAGCTGGCCGCCCGGGGAGACGGTGAACGAGGTGCCCGACTCGATGCGGCGGATCTGCCGGTGCAACGACTCCGGCTCCGGCACGTACTGCAGCACCAGGTAGTGCTGCAGCGCCTTGTGGTCCAGCTCCTCGCCGATGCGCAGCGTGCTTGCCAGGCTCTGCAGGCTCTTCTTCTCGCTGGCGAACGCCACGCCACCCGGCCCGGCCGCGTAGAACAGCGGCTTGATGCCGAACGGGTCGCGCGCGCCGAAGACCACCTTGCGCTCGTTGTCCCAGATCAGGAACGCGAACATGCCGCGCAGCCGGCCGACCACCGAAGTGCCCAGGTAGTGGTAGGCGGCGACGATCACTTCGGTGTCGCCGTCGGTGCTGAACCGGGCGCCGAAGCGCTCGATCAGCTCGGCGCGCAGCTCCAGGTAGTTGTAGATCTCACCGTTGAAGTTGATGGTGTAGCGCCGCGGGGTCTCCGGCGGGCCCCACGTCAACGGCTGGTGGGAGTGCTCCAGGTCGATGATCGACAGCCGGTTGAAGCCGAAGACGACCTCACCGCCGTGCCAGGTGTCGCTTTCGTCCGGGCCCCGGTGTCGTTGACACGGCAGCGCGTTGGCCACCGCATTAACGGCGAAGCCGGCGTTCTCTTCGGTGGGACAAACAAGTCCAAGCAGGCCGCACACGCGTCTGGTGCACCTCTTCGAGTCGGCGGTGTCGTCTTTCCAGCCCCCCACAGCTCGCCCCAGTATGCCGTCCGCTCGCCCGCGCGCTGCACGCGCGGGGCGGCAATCCAGGCCTGGCCGCGATCTACGCCCCCGGAGCAGTATCGCGGCTACACCTGGGCTAGGCTCTGCGCAGGATTCCGGCGGCAGATCTCCGGCTTCGTCCGCGGACGGACGGCGATCACCAGGCCGCAGCGGTGAGTTTTGCACGAGGAGGCGTCGCGCAGTGGGCCTGAAGGAGGGGACCCGAGTGCCACGGCTGGTCAAGGTCGCTGGTCTGATCGGCCTGGTTGGTGTCGCGGCCACGGGCTGCACGACCGACGAGGTCCTGCGGTTCGGCTGGCCGGAGGGGGTCACCCCGCAGGCCGAGGCGATGCGGAACCTGTGGACCTGGTCGGTCATCGCGGCACTCGCGGTGGGTGTGATGGTGTGGGGGCTGATCTTCTGGACGGTCGCCTTCCACCGCAAGAAGAAGGGTGACGAGGAGCTGCCCCGGCAGTTCCAGTACAACCTGCCGCTGGAGCTGATCTACACGGCGATCCCGTTCGTGATGGTGGTCGTGCTGTTCTACTTCACGGCCGTCACCCAGAACACCGTGCTGGCCAAGCCGGCCAACCCGGACCAGCGGGTGAACGTGGTCGCGTTCCAGTGGAACTGGGAGTTCAACTACCCCGGTTACAAGACCCCGGACGGGCAGCCGGTCCGCACCATCGGTAGCAGCAGCGAGATCCCGCTGCTGGTCGTGCCGGTCGGCCAGCGCGTCGAGTACAACATTCGCGCGACCGACGTGATCCACTCGTTCTTCGTGCCGGAATGGCACTTCAAGCGGGACACCTTCCCGGACCCGGAGAAGAACAACCAGGACAACGTCTTCCAGAACACCGTTGAGCGCGAAGGTTCGTTCGTCGGCCGGTGCGCCGAGCTGTGCGGCACCTACCACTCGATGATGAACTTCGAGGTCCGGGCGCTGTCGACGGACAAGTTCGACCGGTACATGCAACTGCGGACGCAGGTCAACCCGCAGACCGGCCAGCCGTACACCACCGCCGAGGCGCTGGGCGCCATGAACTGCGGTGAGCTGTGCACCCCGCACGCGGTCACCGGTGTTCCGTTCAACACCGACCGCACCGGCGGAGTGCCCTCCGGGCAGAGCGGGACCAAGTAGGGGTGCCCTCGGCAGGGCGTACGGCGTGAGAGCGAGGACTCCATGAAGGTCGAATCCAAGATCTTCAACTACATCACCATCTTCTTCTTCCTGTCCGCGATCGTGTACGGGGTCTGGGCCAAGGAGCCGGTCGGCACCGTGGCGCTGATCCTGGTCGGCGGGCTGTCCCTGATCATCGGCAGCTACTTCTCGTTCGTGGCGCGCCGCATCGAGGACCGGCCCGAGGACAACCCGGACGCGGAGATCAGCGACGGTGCTGGTGAGCTGGGCTTCTTCAGCCCGGGCAGCTACTGGCCGGTGGGCCTGGCGGCCTCCGCCGCCTTCGCCGGTCTGGCCCTGGCGTTCTTCCACGTGTGGATGATCGTCATTGCCGTCGGCTTCGTGCTGATCATGGTGGCCGGGCTGGTGTTCGAGTACCACACCGGTCAGAGCCACCACTGACGACGACACCGAGCGCAGGCCCCCGAGTCCACCGGACCCGGGGGCCTGCGCGGTTTAAGATCTTCCAGTACCGCTGCAGCAGGAGGTTTTGCCGTGATCACCGCGATCGTGCTGATCCAGACCGCCGCCGATCGCCTCGCCGAGGCGGCCCAGGAGATCGCCGACCTGGACGGCGTTGACGAGGTCTACTCCTGCGCGGGCGACGTGGACCTGATCGCCATGCTGCGGGTGTCCCGCCACGAGGACCTGGCCGAGATCGTGCCCGGCCGGATCAACAAGGTCGAGGGCGTCCTCGACACGGACACCCACATCGCGTTTCGCTCCTACTCCCGCAGTGACACCGAAGCGGCCTTTTCCATCGGCCTCGAAGAGGAGTGATCCCGCAGTTTCGATTGAAACTGCGCTTGAAGGAGCCTGACGGACCACAGTTTCAATTGAGACTGTGGTCCACCGAAGTGGTGGCATGGCTTCAATTGAAACTGTGATCTGGTCCGGCACCGGGTCAGGCGCGGAGGGCTGTGGAGCGCGCAGCCCAGCGGTCCAGGAGGTCCGCGGCGGCACCCGAGTCGATCGCGTTCGCCGCGCGCTCCAATCCGGCGTTGAGCTGGTCGCTGAGGTTCGTTCCGGGGCCGTCGTAGGCCGCCGCCGCGCCGGCCGCGTTCAGCAGCACAGCGTCCCGCACCGGGCCCGTGGCGCCAGCCAGGAGATCGCGGACCGCTTTCGCGTTGACCGTCGCGTCGCCGCCCTGAAGGTCCTCCGGGCGGCTGCGGGCGATGCCGAACTCCTGCGGGTCGATCCGGTCCTCGCGGACCGCGCCGTCGTGCACCACCCACACCGTGCTGCCGGCAGTGGTGGTGATCTCGTCCATGCCGTCGTCGCCGCGCACCACCAGCGCGGAATTGCCGCGGGAGGCGAACACCTCGGCCACCACCGGTGCCATCCGGGAGTCGGCGCAGCCGATCAGGCCCGCCGCCGGGAGCGCCGGGTTGGTCAGCGGCCCGAGCACGTTGAACGCCGTCGGAATGCCGATCTCGCGCCGCGGGCCGCCCGCGTGCTTGAACGCTGGGTGGAACACAGGCGCGAAGCAGAACCCGATGCCGATCTCCTCGACGCAGCGCCGCACGCCCTCGGGCGCGAGGTCGATGGCCACGCCGAGCTCCTCCAGCACGTCCGCGGTGCCGCACTTCGACGACGCGGCCCGGTTGCCGTGCTTGACGACCGTGATGCCGGACGCGGCGAGCACGATCGAAGCCATTGTGGAGATATTCACGCTGCCGGATCGGTCACCGCCGGTGCCGACGATGTCCACCGAGCGCTGCGTGATCTCCAACCGCAGGGCGTGCGCGAGCATCGCGTCAGCCATCCCGCGCACCTCGGCGGGCGTCTCGCCCTTGGCGCGGAGCGCGACCACGAAGGCCGCGACCCGCGCGGGCGAGGCCTCCCCGGACATGATCAGGTCCATCGCCCAGGCGGTTTCCTCGGCGGAGAGATCCTCACCCGCGACCAGGCTGCCCAGCAGTTCTGCCCAGTTTCCCGCCATGGTTTCCACGTTCTTCACTCCGTCTTCAGCAAGCGGCGGCGGCCCCGACGCGGTGCAACGGACACCTCCACGAGCCGCGCACCCGAGGACGCAGCGTCGGTGCCTCCCGAAAGGGGAGCGCGGACCGCGCCGCTGCGCCAATCATCCCGCAACGTCAGGTCAGGCGGGTACCGGCTTGCCCTGCGAACGCAGGACCTCGGCGACGGTCTCGGCCGCGGCCAGCGGGTCCAGCGGGTGCACCAGGACCGCGTCGGCCTGCGACCAGGTCGCCAGCCATCGGTCGTCCTTGCGGCGCACAGCGACTACCACCGGCGGGCACTGCGCGATCTCGTTCTTCAGCTGCCGGGACACGCCCATGCCGCCGGTCGGCTGCGCCTCGCCGTCCAGGATCACCAGGTCCGCGTGGCCCGCGTCGACCTCGCTGAGCACGTCCGCCACGGTCCCGGCCTCGATGTAGTGCAGCCGGGCGAGATCCGGGGCCGGTCGGCGCCCGATCGCTGTGATGATCGCCTCTCGGATCTCGGGGCGATGGCTGAACACGAGAACGTTCGTGGTCGGTGTGCTCATCACTAGCTCCTCGCGGGTCGGCGCAGGATGGGGCGGTGGGACCGCCGAACATCTCCGGATGCTATCCGCCCGACCGGGGCGAACAGTAGTCGCCCGGGCAAACCGATCAACCAGAAGTCGATCAGTTCGGGTCGGGCTGCAGGGCGTCCCAGCCGAAGGACTGACCGCCGTGGCGCTGGGCGAGCCCGGCCATCCGGGAACTCTCCTGTGAGCAGTGCAACGCGTCGAGTCGCTGGACACGCAGCGCGACCAACGCGGTCAGGCCTGGCGCGGCGAGCTCGCCACCCTGCCCACCTGGGCGAAGTTCCCAGCCGTCGGCGTCCAGCAGGACCCGGGCGGCCTCGACCGAGCATTCCGGCAGGGCCAGGTGGTGGCGCAACACCGCAGGTAGTTCGGGCTGCCAGCGCTCGGCGCGGGCGAGGGCGGCCGAGGCGGCCTCGGTTTCGTCGAACGCGGTCACGACGACCTCCAGCACGGGATCGTCGACGCTGGTCACGGGCCTGCTGCGGGCCCTGCGGGCGGCCCGGAAGGCTGACCACCGTGCGTGGATGCTTTTCACAGTGCGTTACCTCCGGGCTGCAATCCGACCACCCTGCGGCTGACGGCCGGACCCGAAGGCGCGAGGGGAAAACGTGCAAGACATAATGCGTCGCGTGACAACGGCAGCGCCCTCAATCAGTCAACGCGTGCACTCGCTGAACCGGCCGAACATGGTCAGCGTAGGCACCATCGTTTGGTTGGCCAGCGAGCTGATGTTCTTCGCTGGGCTCTTCGCCATGTTCTTCACGGTGAAGGCACAGAACGAGGGCGAGTGGCCACCACCGCCCACTCACCTGAACCTCCCGTACGCCCTCCCGTTCACGATCATCCTGGTGGCGTCCTCGTTCACCTGTCAGTGGGGCGTGTTCGCGGCGGAACGGGGTGACGTCTTCGGCCTCCGCCGGTGGTACGTGATCACGCTGATCATGGGCACGTTCTTCGTGCTCGGGCAGGCCGGTGAGTACTACACGTTGGTCACCGAGCACGCGACCACGATCGCGTCGTCGGCCTACGGAACGGTCTTCTACCTGACGACCGGCTTCCACGGGCTGCACGTCATCGGCGGGCTGATCGCCTTCATCTTCCTGATCATCCGGACGAAGCTCAGCAAGTTCACGCCGGCCCAGGCCATCGCCGCCATCGTGGTGTCGTACTACTGGCACTTCGTGGACATCGTGTGGATCGGCCTGTTCGCCGTGATCTACCTCGTCCCATGACGGCTGAAGCAGGGTTCCATTGATCGGCTTTTTCTCACGAGGTCGAAACCGAACACCCCGAACCGGACAGCAAGGGTTGCCGCTCTCATGACCACCAACAAGAAACGGAACCGCGCGGGCTCGCAGCTCAAGCGGCGGATCTCCGGTGTACTGGCGTTGGGCATCGCGCTGGTGGGTGCCGGCGGGCTGTACACCGTCGTGACTCCCGAGCCGCAGACCGCGCACGCCGCTGCGGACCCGGCTCTGGTGAGGCAGGGCGAGCAGCTCTACAACAACGCCTGCATCTCCTGCCACGGTTCGAACCTGCAGGGCGTCCAGGACCGCGGACCGAGCCTGGTCGGCGTCGGTGAGGCCGCCGTGCACTTCCAGGTCGCCACCGGCCGGATGCCGATGGTGCGCCAGGAAGCGCAGGCGACGCGCAAGCCGCCGAAGTTCAACCCGGAAGAGATCGACGCGCTGGCCGCCTACGTGCAGACCTACGGCGGTGGGCCGGAGTCGCCGAAGAAGACCGGCGAGGCGCTGCAGGGCAGCAACACCGCGCGCGGCGGCGAGCTCTTCCGGCTCAACTGCGCGTCCTGCCACAACTTCACCGGCCGCGGCATCGCGATGTCCTCCGGCAAGTTCGCGCCGAACCTGGCGCCGGCCACCGAGCAGGAGATCTACGAGGCGATGCTCACCGGCCCGCAGAACATGCCGAAGTTCTCGGACCGGCAGCTGACGCCGGAGGAGAAGCAGGACATCATCGGCTACGTCAAGTCGGTCACCAACGGCAACAACAACCCGGGTGGTAACGACCTGGGCGGCTACGGGCCCGGGCCGGAGGGTGTCATCGCCTGGGTGGTCGGGCTCGGCGCGCTGATCGGCCTCACCCTGTGGATCGGAGCCAGGGCATGAGTGAGCACAACAAGACGGAATACACCGACGCCGAACTGGCCGAGATGAGCCGCGAGGAGAAGGTCCGGCTCGGCCTGGCGCTCGACGACGTCGAACTCGTCGAGTACCGGGACAACTGGCCCGTGCCGGGCACCCGCGCGGAGCGCCGGGCGGAGCGGGCGGTCGCCGCCTGGTTCACCCTCGCCGGCCTGTCGGCGCTGGCGTTCATCGCGGTCTTCGTGTTCTGGCCGTGGGGCTACGCGCCGCCGTCGGACGAGCGCGCGCACTTCATCTACTCGCTGTACAACCCGCTGATCGGTTTCTTCTTCGGCCTGGCGATCCTGGCCGTCGGCATCGCCGTCGTGCAGTACCAGAAGAAGTTCATCCCGCACGAGGTCGCGGTCCAGCAGCGGCACGACGGCCACGGCTCCGACGAGGTCGACCGGCAGACCACCGCCGCGCTGCTCGCCGACGCGGGCAACCGCAGCGGCATCACCCGCCGGTCGATGATCCGCCGCACCGCCGGCTTCGGTGCTGGTGCCTTCGGCGTCGGCGCGGGCGTGTTCGCGATCGGCGGTCTGGTCCGCAACCCGTGGGCGACCGAGGGGCCGGAGTCCCTGAAGCACACCGGGTGGCTGTCGGAGAACGGCGAGAAGACCTACCTGCGCCGCAACACCGGCGACCCGCACGAGATCTCCCTGCTGCGGCCGGAGGACATCGACGCGGGCGGCTTCGAGACCGTCTTCCCGTTCCGGGAGTCGATGCGGCACGACGAGCACGAGCTCGAAGCCTCGATGCGCAAGGGCGACGCGCCGGTCATGTTGATCCGGCTGCGCCCCGGAAGCAAGCCGGTCAAGCGCAAGGGTCAGGAAGACTTCAACTACGGCGATTACTACGCCTATTCGAAGATCTGCACCCACGTAGGCTGCCCGACATCCCTGTTCGAGCAGCAGACCGGGCGCCTGCTCTGCCCCTGCCACCAGTCTCAGTTCGACGTGGTCAACACCTACGCCAAGCCGGTGTTCGGTCCGGCCACGCGGGCGCTGCCGCAGCTTCCGATCATGGTGGACGAGGACGGCTATTTCGTGGCCAAGGGCGACTTCATCGAACCGGTCGGCCCGGCGTACTGGGAGCGTAATTCATGAGTTCGATCACTCGACCGACAAAGGCGGAGAGCGCCACGTACCGCAAGGTGGCCACCGCCGCCGACGAGCTCGACTCGCGGTACCAGCTCGCCAAGGGCATGCGGCGCCAGCTGAACAAGGTCTTCCCCACGCACTGGTCGTTCCTGCTCGGGGAGATCGCGCTCTACACGTTCATTATCCTGATCGTGACGGGCGTCTACCTGACGCTTTTCTTCGACCCCTCCATGGAGGAGGTCGTCTACAACGGCGTCTTCAAGAACCTCCAGGGCGTCCCGATGTCCCGGGCGTTCGAGACGACGCTGAACATCTCGTTCGAGGTGCGCGGCGGTCTGTTCATCCGGCAGCTCCACCACTGGGCGGCGCTGCTGTTCGTCGCGGCCATGGCGGCGCACATGTTCCGGGTGTTCTTCACCGGTGCGTTCCGCCGCCCGCGCGAGAGCAACTGGACCATCGGCGCCCTGCTGTTCATGCTGGGCATGTTCGAGGGCTTCTTCGGCTACTCGCTGCCGGACGACCTGCTTTCCGGCACCGGTATCCGGGCCACCCTGTCCGGCATCGTGCTGTCGATCCCGGTGCTCGGCACCTGGATCCACTGGGCGCTGTTCGGCGGTGAGTTCCCGGGCACGGAGATCATCCCGCGGCTGTACGTGCTGCACGTGCTGGTGATCCCGGGCATCATGCTCGGCCTGGTCGCGGTGCACCTGGCGCTGGTCTGGTACCAGAAGCACACCCAGTTCCCCGGGGTGCGGCGCAAGGAGAACAACGTCGTCGGCGTCCGGATCATGCCGGTCTTCGCGCTCAAGGGCGGTGCGTTCTTCGCGCTGGTCACCGGCGTGTGCGCGATCCTGGCCGGTGTCTTCCAGATCAACGGGGTCTGGAACCTCGGCCCGTACAACGCGTCCCAGGTGTCGGCGGCCTCGCAGCCCGACTGGTACCTGATCTGGGCGGACGGCATCCTGCGGATCTGGCCCGCCTGGGAGCTCTACATCGGCAAGTACACCGTGCCGCCGGTGTTCTTCGCGGGCGTCATCGGCATGGGCATCCTGTTCACCCTGCTGATGACCTACCCGTTGATCGAGCGCAAGCTCAGCAAGGACAACGCGCACCACAACCTGCTCCAGCGGCCGCGTGATGCGCCGGTCCGGACCGGTCTCGGTGCGATGGCGCTGACGCTCTTCGGCGTGCTGATGATCTCCGGTGCGAACGACATCGTCGCGTTCCAGTTCAACATCTCGCTGAACGCGATGACCTGGGCCGGCCGCGTCGGCCTGCTGATCCTGCCGCCGATCGCCTACTACATCACCTACCGGGTCTGCCTGGGCCTCCAGCGCAGCGACCGCGAGGTGCTGGAGCACGGCGTGGAGACCGGCATCATCAAGCGCCTGCCGCACGGCGAGTTCATCGAGGTCCACCAGCCGCTCGGCCCAGTGGACGACCACGGCCACCCGGCGCCGCTGCCCTACCAGGGCGCTCCGGTGCCGAAGAAGATGAACAAGCTCGGCGCGGCCGGCAGCCCGGTGGCGGGCAGCCTGCTCACCCCGGACCCGATCGAGGAGACCGCGGCACTGGAGCGGGCGCGGCACGAGGACGAGATCCAGCAGGCGGAGCGCGAGCTGACCGCTGGCAAGCCGCAGCAGCCCACCGAGTAAGCGCAGTTCGATCGAGGCCCGGCCCCCGAGGGTGCCGGGCCTCGTCGTTTTCCGAGATCGCGAGGTGGTGGCGGGCCCACTACGGTTGCCCGCGTGACATCGATCAACGATCCGGAGATCCGCGGCTTCCTCGAAGCGGGCACCCGCACCGGCATGCTCGGCTTCACCGCGAGCGACGGGCGACCGCTGGTCGCGCCGGTGTGGTTCGTGCTGGACGGCGGCGACGTGGTGTTCAACACCGGCAAGAACACCGCGAAGGGCCGCGCGATCGCCCGCGATCCGCGGGTCGCGCTGTGCGCGGACCTGCCCGAGCCGCCGTTCGCCTTCGTACAGGTGCAGGGCATCGCGGAGATCTCGGAGGACCCCGCCGAGCTGCTGCGCACGGCGACCGAGATCGGCGGCCGCTACATGGGGCTGGACCGGGCCGCGGAGTTCGGCCGCCGCAACGGGGTGCTGGGCGAACTGGTGGTCCGGATCCGGCCGACCAAGGTGATCGCCAGCCTCGACATGACGGGCTGACGGCTCCAGGCGCGTTGGTTCCGCGGCCAGGTGGCCACGACCTTCAGTTGATTGCGGCGTAGGGGGTGTGGCCAGTGGTCGCCTTCTCCAACCAGGCGCGCCAGGAACCCGCGGCGTTCGCCGGTTCGGCCCACGGGATGCTGCAGCGGACCATGCGGGTGCCGCCGGTGGTCAGCCAGCGGTAGACGACCCGTGCCTCGTCGGCGGTCGTGCCGTGCAGCGGTCCCGCACCGGGGATCACGGTCTCCGCCGACGCCTGCAGCAGATCCACGATCGGCATCGGCGGGACGCCGCGCCGGGCGGTGCCCGCGGCGGCGAGTCGCCCGTGCCGGATCACCGACAGGTGCCAGCCGCCTCGGCCGTCCGGCCGGGCCGCTACGAGCTCGGGCACGCTGGTCAGGGCGGCCAGGCGGTGCCCGCGGTCCAGCGAGCGCACGAGCGTTGCCAGTTGGTCGCGGTGCACGGCGGCGTCTTCGAAGCGTTGCGCGGCGGACAGCCGGTCGAGTTCGTCGCGCAGCCGGTCCAGCAGATCGGCGCTGCGGCCGCGGATGACGTCCCGGATGGAGATCACTGCGGGCTCGTACTCCTCGGCGCTCTGACGGCCCGCACAGGGCGCGCCGCAGCGCTCCAGCTCGTACAGGGCGCAAGGCCGGCCGCTGGGTTCGCGCGCCGAGATGCGTTCAGCGCACCGCCGCACGGTCGTGGCGGACTGGAGCGCCTCGACGGCGTCGGCGGCGGCTTGGCGCGAGCTGAACGGACCCAGCGCATCGGGTTTCGGGATCCGGACCACCGACAGGCGCGGGAACGGTTCGTCGGTCAGCACCACCCACCAGGCGCGCTGCGGGAACTTCGAACGCCGGTTGTAGCGCGGCTGGTGCGCGGCGAGCAGCCGCAGTTCCCGGACCTCCGCCTCCAGCGGGTGGGCGCACACCACGTGGTCGACCCGCTCGGAGATCGTCACCATCTCCTTGATCCGGCTGCGCCGCTCCCCGGCGGTGAAGTACTGCCGGACCCGCCGCCGCAGGTCGGTCGCGGTGCCGACGTAGAGCACCTCATCCTTCGGGCCGCGGAACAGGTAGACGCCCGGCGAGTTCGGCAGACCGTCGGCGAGGCCGCGCTTGCGCCGCTGCTGCGGCGTGACGTCCGGCAGGTGGCCGAGCAGGTCTTCCAGCGTTCGCACCCCGAGCGGACCGACGCGCTCCAGCAGGGCGTGCAGCACGTCGACCGTGGCGCGAGCGTCGTCCAGCGCGCGGTGCACGGGAACGGTGCGGGCGTTGAGCACTCGCGCCAGCGTGCCGAGCTTGTGGTTGGGCGTCTCGTCGCGGGTCAGCACCCGGCGGGACAGCCGAACGGTGTCCACCACCTGCGGCTTCGGCCACCGCAGGCCGAGCCGATCGCAGTTGGCGCGGAGGAACCCGATGTCGAACGGGGCGTTGTGCGCCACCAGCACGCTGCCGCGGCAAAACTCCAGGAAGGCCGGCAGCACCGCGTCGAAGCGGGGCGCGTCGACGACCATCGCCTCGGTGATGCCGGTGATCGACACGATCGAGGGCGGAATGCCGCGATCCGGGTTCACCAGCGTGGCGAACTCGCCGAGCACTTCACCGCCGCGGACCTTGACGGCACCGATCTCGGTGACCGCGTCCCCGTCGCGGTCACCACCGGTGGTCTCCAGGTCGACGACGACGAAGGTCACCTCGTGCAGCGGGACTTCCTCGGTGGTGAGGAGCTCGTCGAAGGACAGTTGCGGGTGCGCGGACATCGGCGCTCAAGTTACGTCCCGCTACCGACAGGACCAGTGATCGCCCCGGTCTTCAGTTAGAGCCTGTTGGTGAATGGTCTGGGTGGGTGGTCGCTTAGCGGAACCTGAGAGGTTCCCTGGACTGCGGGTGCCCCTCCTGGTGTATGTCCAATACGCGGCGGAGGGGCCGTCCTCGCCAGAAAACCTCTCAGAACCCGCCGATGGTCGTCTTGGCAAGGTGAATGCAAGCGGCTACGCCGCTTCCAAAGGCGCGGACGGCATTCGCCGACAGGCTCTCAGGCCAGGGAGGAAACGCCTCAAGTCTGTGCACGAGGCGACCAGGCGATTCGGTATGGTCATCGGCGCGCTGAGCGAGAATCAAGCCAGCACAACAACCTTTTGCCTTTTTGGGGAAACCGGGCTGGTTCCAACCCGGCTGGCGTTGATCGTGGAAGACCAGGCTGCTCGCCGAGCGGTCGGGCAGCGAGAGCCAGGAATCCCCCATTCATACGGGGGGAGGGTTCGAGTTACGTCCCGCTACCGCGACAGGGTCGGTGGATGCGGGATTCCGGGACCCCGGCCGTTAGCCTGTGGGGGTGGTACCGCCGAAGCCGGGGTCAGCCGACACCCCCACCCCCGACGAGTCTGCTGTGGACAGTGCGCAGCAGGCCGGTGGTGGCCCGCTGATCGACTGGGACGCGCTGCCCGGCCCGCTCCGCCTCCGGCTGGCGGAACTCGCTGCCGGCGCATTGGACGAGATGCGCGCGTCGGACGTGCCGGCGCAGCTTCGCCCGGTGGGCCGCTTCGCCCCCGCCAAGCGGGCCAAGCTGGGCCAACCTGTGCTGATCGCCGCGCTGCGCGACTACGGGGTGTTCCACACCGCCGTTGTGGACTGGTGCCGCAACCACCGCCCCGGGGCACTCGCCTTCGACGACGCCGACCCGGTCGCGGTCGCCGCGGCCGCCGTGCTGCTCGGCTCGCCGATCGCGCCGCACTACGTGGAACTGATCGCGTTCCGCACCGAACAGGGCCAGCTGCGTGCCGAACGCGACTCCGCGACGGCGCGAGTCGAACGGCTGAACGCCGACGTCGAGCGGCTGCGCGGCGAACTCACCGAAGCCAAGCAGATCGCCGACCGGGTAGGTGGCGAGAACAGTGCGGAGGCGGACCGGCTGCGCAAGCGCCTGCGGGAGCAGGGCGTGCGTCTCAAGGAAGCCAAGGACGCCGCGGAGCACGCGCGCAGCGAGCTGGAGAAGGTCCGCGCGGAGCGCGAGGCTGCGCTCGGGGAGATCGCCGCGGAGCGGGACCGCGAGCGGACGCGAGCGCAGGACGAGCGACGGCGCGCGGAGCGCGCGAGCGCCGAGGTGGAGGTGGCGCGACAGTCCGCCCGAGAGGCCCGTCAGGGCGACGAGGTGCGGCTGGCGCTGCTGCTGGAGACGCTGGAGGGCGCCGTAGGCGGCCTGCGGCGCGAGCTCGGGGCGAGCGGGAGCGGGCCGCGTCCCGCGGACGTCGTGCAGCGGGTGCGGGCGCATTCCGGCGCGACCGGCGAGGTGCCGGACGTCGCCGCGTTGGACCGGTTGTTGGCGTTGCCCGCCGTGCATCTGATCGTCGACGGCTACAACGTGACCAAGACCGGGTATCCGGAATTGCCGCTTTCCGATCAGCGGGATCGGTTGGCGCACCAGTTGGCCGCGTTGTCGGCGCGGACTGGCGCGGAGGTCACCGTGGTCTTCGACGGCGCCGACGTGCTGGCGGTGCCGACCGCCGGGCCGCGCGGGGTCCGGGTGTTGTTCAGCGAGGCCGGGGTCCAGGCCGACGACGTCATCCGGGATCTCGTCTCCGCCGAGCCGAAGGGGCGTCAAGTCGTGGTGGCGACCTCGGACCGGGCCGTGGTCACCTCCGTCCGCCGGCGGGGCGCTTATGCCGTTTCGTCCGCGATGTTGCTGGCGCGGCTGAACCGGGTCTAGCAGCTTGCCGATGCAACCGACCGCCTGACGAATCGGTGGGTGCGTGGCCGATCTCATAATCGATCACCCAGGTGTCCCAGATCTCCCTATCGGGTGGATTTTTCCGTCGCTATTCCAGGTAGTTAAGCCGCAAGATTCGTCACCGTGAGCGCGCGACTCTCCTCCGTTAGAGGTCTTGTGCATAAATGCACAAATTTTTCGACCCGCTTCTGGACGTCGCGGCTCACCTTTCGTAACCTACTCGGGACCTCGTGGCGATCAGTCGCCCAGACCGGGCGGCCCGCGGGGCACCGCTGCATCGACTTGTCGGGGAGTCGGGCCGCACCGGGCAGGGGGCAACCGGGCGGTAAGCGGGTGGAGACGAAGGAGCAGTGCGCGACGTGGAGTCGCACCGACTTAAACGCTCTTTGCGAGGTGCCCTGGCCGCAACCGCGGTCGCAGCCGTCGTTGGTATGACCTCCGGGCCGGCGCTCGCAGACCCGCAACTCCCGAACAACGCCTCAGACGCGGCCAAGCAGGTGCAGGAGCTCCAGCACCAGGCCGAACAGCTCACCGAGGACGCCAAGAAGGCCGAAGACGACCACAACGCCAAGAAGGACGAGCTCGACCGGGCGAACCAGGAGGCCGGCCAGGCCGAACAGGTCGCCAACCAGGCCCGCGCCGAGGAAGGGCGGTTCCGCGGCCAGGTCGACCAGCTCACCCACGCGTCCTACCAGGGTGCCCGGCTGAACAAGCTGTCGGCGCTGCTGGTGAGCGAAACCCCGGACGACTTCCTGGACCGCGCGTCCGCGCTGGACGTGCTGGCGAAGGACAACAACGACGCGATCAAGGCGCTGACCTCGGCGCGGCAGCAGGCCGAAACCGCCGAGCGCGCCGCGCAGGATGCCCGCAACCGCGCCGTGCAGGCCGAAACGGATGCCGCGCGCATCGCCGAAGACCTGGACCAGAAGACCAAGGCGATGCAGGAGCAGATCGCCAAGGCCAGGCAGCGCTACAACGAGCTCAGCAGTGCGGACCGCGACTCGCTGAAGTCCGACGGTGAGACGGGCGTGGGCTCGATCGCCGGTGCCGGTGCGGCGGTCGCCGCGGTGAACGCCGCGCTGAGCAAGCAGGGCTCGAGCTACGTGTGGGGCGCGAAGGGGCCGTCGACCTTCGACTGCTCCGGGTTGACCTACTGGGCCTACCAGAAGGCCGGCGTGACCATCGGCGGCTCGACCAAGACCCAGGTCGGCGAGGGCCGCAGCGTCTCCGCCAGCGACCTCAAGCCGGGCGACCTGATCTTCTTCTACAGCCCGGTCAGCCACGTCGCCATGTACATCGGTAACGGCAAGGCGGTGCACGCCCCCACCGAGGGCGACGTCGTCAAGGTGGCCGACTACAAGAAGATCGGCCCGATTACGGCGATCCGCCGCATCGCGGGCTGAGCCTGCACCACTTGACTTCCGGGGCCGGCACCACGAAGTGCCGGCCCCGGAAGTGTGTCGGGGGGCCACGGGTCCGCCGATGTGATCGGGAATACCATGCGCCCTGTGCCTGCGCCTGGGACGTTTCGGGGGTGGCTGGCGGCTGCCGCCGCCGGCGCCGTACTGGCCGGGGTTTCCTTGCTTTCGCTGCCGTCGCCGGAACTTCCGCGCAGCGCGCCGGTGCAGGTGTCCGGGCGGGCTGGGTTCACCGTCGCGACGTCGCCGCCGGAGGTGGCTGTGCGGCGTCTGCTGGAGCAGCGGGCCGCCGCGGTCCGGTCCGGTGACGAGTCGGCGTTCGCGGCCACGGTGGACCCGAAGTCGCCGCCGGACTTCCAGCGGCGACAGCACGAACTCTTCCGGAACCTCGCGACGATCCCGGTCACCGAGTGGGCCTACCAGTTGGACGGCGCGACGGGGGACCGGCCGTCGGTGCCCGAGGCTGACGAGACCTGGGCGCCGCGGGTGGTGCTGCGCTACGCGCTGACCGATGTGGACAGCGTGCCCACTCAGCGCCCGCTCGGCTACGTGTTCGCCCGGCGC
This sequence comes from Saccharopolyspora pogona, assembly GCF_014697215.1. Classification (GTDB taxonomy): domain Bacteria; phylum Actinomycetota; class Actinomycetes; order Mycobacteriales; family Pseudonocardiaceae; genus Saccharopolyspora; species Saccharopolyspora hattusasensis. Next base: position 4,706,213 of record NZ_CP031142.1, on the reverse strand, counting down.
GGCGGTTCCTGGTACCTCGCGGGCGACGAGGGCGCGCACGGGAACGCTTGGCGCGGCCCGTGGGACTTCGGGCTGTGCCAGGTGCGCCGCACCGCCACCGGAATGGTCATCGGCCACCGCCGGCAGCCGGTGGAGCGGGTGGCTCGGCAGCTGGACGCTGCCGTGGCCGACGTGACGCGGATTTGGGGTCCGGGCTGGTCCCAGCGGGTCGGCGTGGTGCTGCCGGAGTCCCGGGAGGAGCTGCGGTCGCTGGTGGGGCCGGAATTCGCGGTGGACGACATCGCGGCGGTGGCGGTGGCCGATCGGGTGGACGTCGCGGCTCGCCGGGTGGAGGGCCCGCGCGTGGTGCTCAACCCGAAGGCGGCGAGCGAGCTCTCCGACACCGCCCTGAGCGTGGTGCTGCGGCACGAGATCACGCACACCGCGGCCCGCGCGGACACAGTGGACGGTGCGCCGATGTGGATGCTGGAGGGCTTCGCGGACTACGTCGGCTACCGCGGGAGCGGGGTGGCGCCCAAGTACATCGCCCCGGACCTGGTCCGCCAACTACGCGAGACCGGGCCGCCGGCGAAACTGCCCGACGACGGCGACTTCCACCAGGGTGGACGACGCCTGGACCTGGCGTACCAGCAATCCTGGTCGGTGGTCCGCCACCTCGCCGAACGCCTCGGCGAACGACGCCTCGTGGACCTCTACCGCCGCGTCGCGGCCTCGAACTCACCGACCACAGTGGACAAGGCTCTCCGCGAGACTACGGGCCTCAGCAAAGACCAGCTGGTCGCCGACTGGCGAGCCGACCTCCCAAACACCTTCGGCTGACTCTTTCGAGGCGACGGGCGTCTTCGGACGGGCAAGTCGCTTGAAACTCCCCTTCACCGGCTCAGAGAACTCGCGAGGTCACGCTGCACGAACGTACCGCGGCGATCACGAAGCGCGACGATGCCCCGTCACCCGGGGTGGGCGCAATTTCTCGCGAAATTGGCGGCCCTGCGAGGACGAGCGCTCCTACTTGGAGTAGATGGCCTCGATCTCGGTCGCGTGGTTCTCGGCCACCTTGTTGCGCTTGAGCTTCATGCTCGGCGTCAGCTCGCCGGTGGCCTCCGTGAAGTCCTGCGACAGGATGCGGAACTGCTTGATCTGCTCCGCGCGGGACACCGCCTTGTTGGCCTCGTCGACCGCCTTCTGCACCTCGGCGCGCAGGTCCGGGTCGTCGATCAGCTCGGACGCCGCGGTGTTCTCCGGGCGGGAGTTGTTCGCCAGCCAGGCCGGCAGGAACTCCGGGTCGAGGGTGATCAGCGCGCCGATGAACGGCTTCTGGTCGCCGACCACCATGCATTGGCTGATCAGCGGGTGCGCCCGCACCGCGTCCTCCAGCACCGCCGGGGCGACGTTCTTGCCACCCGCGGTGACGATGATCTCCTTCTTGCGGCCGGTGATCTTGAGGAAGCCCTCGTCGTCCAGCGAGCCGAGGTCGCCGGTGTGGAACCAGCCGTCCTCGAGGGACTCCTTGGTGGCGATCGGGTTGTTCCAGTACTCCCGGAACACGACGTCGCCCTTGATCAGCACCTCGCCGTCCTCGGCGATGCGCACCGACGTGCCGGCCACCGGCTTGCCGACGGTGCCGACCTTGAACGCGCACTCCACGTTCACCGCAGCGGCGGCGGTGGTCTCGGTGAGCCCGTAGCCCTCCAGCACCGGTACGCCTACGCCGCGGAAGAAGTGCGTGAGCCGTTCGCCCAGCGGCGCGCCACCGGAGACCGCCGCGATGCAGCGACCGCCGAGCGCTGCCCGGAGCTTGCCGTACACGAGCTTGTCGAACAGGGTGTGCTTGAGCTTTAGCCCCAGGCCGGCGCCGCCGCCGTCCACGGCCCGGCTGTAGGCGACCGCGGTGTCCTCGGCGAGGTCGAAGATCCGGCCCTTGCCGCTGCCGTGCGCCTTCTGCTTGGCGGTGTTGTAGACCTTCTCGAACACCCGCGGCACGGCCAGCACGAACGTCGGCCGGAACGAGCTGAGGTCGGTGACCAGGTCCTTGACGTCGCTGGTGTGACCGAGGGTGGCCCTGCCGTACACGCACATCACGGTGATCGCGCGGGCCAGCACGTGAGCCATCGGCAGGAACATCAGCATCGAGTTGCCCGGCCGGGTCAGCTGCGGGAACGCCTCGATGTCCGCGCGCACCTCGGCGAGCATGTTGCGGTGCGTGAGGACACAGCCCTTGGGGCGACCGGTGGTGCCCGAGGTGTAGATCAGCGTCGCGAGGTCCTCGGCGCGCACCGCGCGGCGGCGCAGATGCAGGTCCCGGTCGTCGACCTCCGCGCCGAGCGCGGTCAGCTCGTCGACCACGCCGGCGGCTCCGCCGCTGGTCGGGCCCTCGATCTGCCAGACGTGGGAGACCTCGGAGAGCCGGTCGACGACCTTGTCCACCTCGGCGCGGTGCGCCTCGGTCTCCACGATCACGGCCTTGGCGCCGGAGTCGTTGAGCATCCACTCCACCTGGTCGGCGGAGGAGGTTTCGTAGATCGGCACCGTGACGCAGCCGGCCGTCCAGATCGCGAAGTCCAGCAGGCTCCACTCGTACCGGGTCCGCGACATCAGCCCGACCCGGTCACCGGCCTGCAGGCCGGTGGCGACGAGGCCCTTGGCCACGGCCAGCACCTGCGCGGCGAAGTCGGCGGCGGTGACGTCGACCCAGGTGCCGTCCACTCGGCGTCGGAAGCTCACGGTGCTCCCGAAGCGCTCCGCGTTGGCCCACACCATGTCGGTGAGGTTCTCGTCCTCGGCCACAGTCGTTGTGGCGGGTGCGCTGAACTCTCGCACGTCGAAACCTCCGAAAACACAACCAGTCAGTGGGGCACAACCTAACGCCGATAGTTACTGAGCGGTAGTCCTTCGGGGTCTCCCGCTGCAGTCAGCACAGCGTAGTCGTCACGGCGATCAGCGCGGTGCCGCCGGTCGGCGGCCTGCGCTTTCTGGCGGGACACCCGCCGGCAACCGGCGTTCCACCGCGGTACCGGAACGGATTAGGTTCGAGGTAGGAGTTGTCGGCGGATGGGAGTTGAGTTGCGCGTCCACGTCGTTTCGGACGTCCATGGCAACGTCGAGGCCCTCAAGCGCGCGGGGGACGGCGCGGACGCGTTGGTGGTGCTCGGCGACCTGATCGACTTCGTCGACTACCACGACCACGGCAAGGGCATCCTGGGGCGGGTTTTCGGCCCGGAGAAGGTGGCGCGGTTCGCCGAACTGCGGCGCAGCCGCCGCGGGCCCGAGTTCGGGGCTTACGTGCGTTCGTTGTGGGCGGGGCTGACCGATCCGGCGGCAGTGGTCGAGGAAGCCGTCCGCGAGCAGTACGACGAGCTGTTCGACGCGATGACCGCGCCCGCCTACGCCACCCCCGGCAACGTCGACGCGCCCCGCCTGTGGCCGGAGTTCGTCCGCGACGGCATCCACGTGCTGGACGGCGAGAGCGTCGAGATCGGCGGCCTGACCTTCGGTTTCGTCGGTGGCACCCTGCTGCCGCCGGGTGCGACGCTGCGCCGTCACGCTGCCTGGGTCCCGTACCTCAGGCCGGAGGACGAGTACAACGCCGCGGTCGCGGCGCTGCCCGAAGTGGACGTGCTGTGCACCCACCTGCCGCCCGCCCTTCCGGACCTGGTCTACGACGTGGTGGCGCGGCGGCCCGAGGACGGCTCGACCGCGCTGGTGGAGCGGATCGCCGCCGACCAGCCGCGGTGGTCGCTGTTCGGGCACGTGCACCAGCCGCTGGCGCAGCGCACGCGCATCGGGCGCACCGAGTGCGTCAACGTCGGGCATTTCAAGCGCACCGGGCGGCCGTACGTGATCCGGTGGTGAAGGTGAGGAAAACCCGGCTCCTCCGTGCCGCTGCCGCCGCTCGCACCCGGTAACCTGCGGCGCATGGTCGATCAGTCCACCCAGTCCATCGTGATCGAGGCCCCCGCCGGGCAGATCATGGCAGCCATCGCGGATTTCGCCGCCTACCCGGAGTGGGCGGAAGCGGTGAAGGAGACCGAGGTGCTCTCGCACACCTCGGACGGCGACGCGGCGAAGGTCCGCTTCGTGCTGGACGCCGGGGTGGTCAAGGACACGTACGTCAACGTCTACGACTGGGCGGCCGACGGGCTGTCGGTGAGCTGGGAGCTCGTCGAAGGGGGCGTGCAGAAGGCGCAGCAGGGCAGCTACCGGCTGAACCCGCTGTCGGACGACCGCACCGAGGTGACCTACAGCCTGGCCGTGGACCTGGCGATCCCGATGATCGGCCTGTTCAAGCGCAAGGCCGAAAAGATGATCATGGACACGGCGTTGAAGGAGCTCAAGCGCCGCGTCGAAGGCGCGAAATAGGGCGCCGGCCGAAGCCCGACCGAGACCGAGACGATCCGTTGCGAATCCTGCTGTTCACCGGAAAAGGCGGGGTGGGCAAGACCACCCTCGCGGCAGCCACCGCCGCCCGCGTCGCCGGGCACGGCGGCAAGGTGCTCGTCGTCTCCACCGACCCGGCGCACTCGCTGGCCGATGCGCTCGACGCAGACCTCGGCGCGCATCCGCGCGAAGTTCGGCTGGACGGTTCGCGCGCCATGCTGCACGCGGCCGAGGTGCAGACCCGCGAACTGGTCGACGGCACCTGGCGCGAACTGCGCGAACATCTGCGGACCATGCTGCAGGGCGCGGGCGTTGACGACGTCGACGCGGAAGAGCTCACGGTGCTGCCCGGGGTGGAGGACCTGCTGGCGCTCACCGAGGTGCACCGGCTCGCCGCGAGCGGGCTGTGGGACACCGTGATCGTCGACTGCGGCCCGACCGCCGAGACGCTGCGGCTGCTCGCGCTGCCCGAATCGCTGGCCGGCTACCTGGAACGGCTGTTCCCGGCGCACCGCCGGGCCGTGCGCGGCCTGCTGGCCGGCATCGCTGGCAGCGAGCAGGTCGAGCGCTGGGACTCCGTCGCCGACGGGCTGGGGCGGCTCGCGGAACGGCTGGCAGGGCTCAAGGGCATGCTCGGCGACGAAGGCACCAGTGTCCGGCTGGTGCTCACCCCGGAGTCGGTGGTGGCCGCCGAAACCCGCCGGACGCTGACCGCCCTGGCGCTGCAGCAGATCCGGGTGGACGGCCTGGTGGCCAACCGCGTGGTACCGCACCCGGGATCGGCGCGCGGCGCCGCGGCCGGGTGGCTGCGCACCCGTCGCCGTGAGCAGGAGAAGGTGCTCGACACGCTGCGGGGCGCGACGGATCTTCCGCTTCGGGTAGTCGAGCACCGCGCCGCGGAGCCGGTCGGTGCGGAGGCGCTGCTGGCGCTCGGCGACGAGCTCTACGCCGAGGTGAACCCGCTGGAGAACCTGTCGGGCACGCCGTCCATGCAGGTCACCGGCGGTGGGCGCGGCTTGGACGCGGAGTACGCCCTGCAGATCGCGCTGCCGCTGCACCCGTCGGCCGACCTGGACCTGGCCCGGATCGGCGCCGAGCTGGCGATCACCGTCGACGGCCGCCGGCGGCTTTTCGCGCTGCCCGCGGTGCTCCAGCGGTGCATCGTGATCTCGGCGGTCGCCGGTGACGACGGGCTGACCGTGCGGTTCCGGCCCGACCCCGAGTTGTGGATGCGGTGAGAGATGCGCGACGAATCCCGGCACGACCAGCTCTTCGAGGAACTCCGCCTGCTGCTCGACGCGGCCGCCGGCAAGGCCGAGGAATACCTGCGCGGCTGCGATCAGGACGCCGAGTCCGGCGGTAAGGCCGACTGCGGTTGGTGTCCACTGTGTGCAGCGGTGGCGCTGCTGCGCGGCCATCGACCAGAGGTCAACGACCAGCTCGTCGGGATCGTTCAGGCGCTGCGGCAGATGCTGGCCGATCAGCGTCCGGCGGAGGAGCCCGAGGAGTCCGAAGAGGACGTTCCGGTGGTGTCGAAGGTCCAGCGGATCCGGGTCCAGCGGGTCGACGGCACGGTGCTGGCCGACGACGAACCCGAGGCCGTGTCGCAGTGCTGACCATCGGAGTCGACGTCGGCGGGACCAGCGTGCGGGCCGGCGTGGTGGATCAGCACGGCGAGATCCTGGAAATCCACCGCGTTCCGACGCCGGTCACCAGCACCGAGCTGAACGCGGCGATCGCGGACACCGTCCGTGCGTTGTCCGACCGGTACCCGGTCGCCGGGGTCGGCCTGGCAGTCGCCGGGTTCGTCAGCGAGGACCGCCGGGTGGTGCGCTTCGCGCCGCACCTGGCGTGGCGGCACGTCGCGGTCGCCGACGAACTCGCCGACCGGCTCGGGCTGCCGGTGGTCCTGGAACACGACGCGAACGCCGCCGCCGTCGCGGAGCAGCGCTTCGGCGCGGCAGCGGGAGCGCGGGTGGCCGCGCTGCTGGCCATCGGCACCGGCATCGGCAGCGCGCTGGTGATCAACGGCGAGGTGTTCCGCGGGGCCTACGGAATCGCGCCGGAGCTCGGGCACCTGCGCGTCGTCCCAGACGGGCGGCCGTGTTCGTGCGGCAAACGCGGCTGCTGGGAGCGGTATTGCAGCGGCACCGCTCTGGCGGCCACCGCGGCGGAACTCCGGCAGGAGGAGCCGGGAGCGCCGGTCGAGCAGACCGGTGTCGAGGTGGCGCGCGCGGCGGAGGCGGGGGATCCGGTCGCCCGCCGCGCGGTGACCGACCTGGCTCGCTGGCTGGGCGAGGGCCTCGCGCTGGTCGCGGACGTCTACGACCCGGAGGTGGTGGTGATCGCCGGCGGGGTCTCCGACTCGGCGCACCTGTTCCTCGACGATGCCCGCGAGTACTACGCCACGGCCATCACCGGAGCCGGGCACCGCCCGCTGGCGAGGATCGCGGTGGCCCACTACGGGGATTCGACGGCCATGATCGGCTCAGCGGCCCTGGCCCGAGAACACGCCTTAACCGAAGCCCCACACCTGACCTGACGCCGCAATTTCAATGAGGTGATCTCAGTAGGGGGTTATGCGAGTCGGCCGTGTTCGAATTGGGTGAGTACGAGTGCGGCTTTGACGATGGGGCCGATTTTGCGGGGGCTGGTGGTGAAGTGTCGTAGGGCGCGCCAACGGCCGGTGAGCAGGGCGAATCCGCGTTCGCCGAGGGCGCGCAGGCCGCGCAGCAGTTTGTTGTAGGTCTGGTTGTCGACGTCGAGTGGGCGGCTTTTGCTGGTTTTGGGGTGTTTGATCGGGGTGAGGACCCCGGCTCCGGCACCCTGGTAGCCGCCGTCGGCCAGGGTGGGCAGGTCGAGCTGGGAGTAAGCCCAGTACAGGGCGCCGAGGACGTGGTTTTCAGCGGCGGTGATGTCGTGGACGGACCCGGGCTCGACGTCGGAGACCCACAGCGGGAACCCGTCCGGGTCCGTCAGTGCTTGGATGTTGCCGGCTTGTTCGCGGGTTTTCCCGGAGTACCACAGGTCGATCTCGGTGCCTTTGGTGCTGGTGGTCTTTTCGCCGAGACGGTCGGAGGAGAAGTTTTTGCCGTCCAGGATCAGATAGGCGTCGCCGTTGTCTTTGGCCCGTTGCAGGGCGTCGTGCAGATCCGGGGCCTGCGCGGCCAGCGCCTCGATGCCCTCGTCGACATACCGGTAGCCGGTCGCGCGGGCGACACCGTGATCGCGGGCCAGTTTGGTGGTGTCGGTGCGGTCGCGGAACCACCGCAGGACCAGCACAGCCTGCCAGAACGTGGTCAACGCCCGGCGCCCCTTGCGGGTCCCTTTCCGGCGGCGTTCACCGGCCAGCAGCTTGCTGAGGAAGAGCACCAGTTCACGGGGAACATCGAGTTTGGCAGAATACGTGACCACGTGGGGCCTTCCCTGGTCGAAGATCGTTTCTTGGTCGAACTTCTTCTACCAGGGACCCCACGTCCCACTCTCCCCAGGCCAGCCCTACCCGATCACACACCCATTCCGGCAGGCCGCCTTCAGCCACTTCTTACCGAGATCACCTCAATGGAAATCGAAGGTCTGATTTCCATTGAAATTGCGGGAGTTCTCCACAGCGTCCGGCGTGTCGGGCTCTGACACGCCGGAGTTCCGCAATTTCCATTGGGCTTTTTTCATCCTGATCTTGGCTGGTCAGAGGGTGTGGTCGTGGGTGGCGTGGTGTGGGCGGGCTGGCCAGGGCCATGATCATTTATCAAGATCATCTGACGGTGGCCGTGGTCGCGGAGAAGATGTGACGATGATCATGGCCGGTTGGCTGCAACGAGAGTGCCCCCGGCGGGGTTGGGGAGTGTGTGAAAACCCAATCCAGCCCCGCCGAGGGCACCGAACCCATTGTGTACCAAGCCCAACTTCCCGTGTCGAGGGCCACGATCGACTACCTCGCCTCGCTGATCACCACGCACTGCAGGAAAATCCGCTCTCGCTGGCGCAAGGTGACCCCTGGTACGCAGGCGATCATCGTGCTCGCGGTGCTGCGTCACGACCAGCGGCTGCTGGACATGGCCGGCGGCAACAGGGTGTCGGCCTCGACGATCCGCCGCTGGGTGCTGGAGGTCATCGACCTGCTGGCCGCCCGTGCCCCGCGCCTGGACCGCGTCCTGAGCAAAGTGGCCCGCGGCGGGGGTGAGGTCGTGCTGCTGGATGGCACCCTGGTGCGCACCCAGCGCCGCACCGGCAAGAACAACCGGCGCAACTACAGCGGCAAACACAAAGCCCACGGCCTGCTGTTTCTCGCCCTCACCGACCACAAAGGCAACCTGTTGTGGTTCTCTGCGGCCAAACCAGGGCGGGCCTCGGAAGTCACCACCGCCCGCCACAACAACATCACCACCGCACTCCGGGACGCCGAACTCGGCGCGATGTGCGACCTCGGATTCACCGGACTGGAAGACGACCCCGACGAACCCGTGATCATCATCGGCCGCCGCGCCGCCCGCGCCCACCCGCTCACCGACGCCCAGAAACAAGCCAACCAACTCGTTGCCCGCGAACGCGCCACCTGCGAACACGGCTTCGCCGACCTCAAAAACTGGCGCATCCTCACCCGCCTACGCATGCACGCAGCCAACGCCACCCGCCTACTACGGGCCCTGCTGGTGCTGACCAACCTCGAAATCACCCGCTGACAAACGATCATCAAAAATGATCATCGCCCCTGACCAGCCCACACACACCCCACCCCACCCCGTCAACCCCCCACCACCAGCACAAACAGGATGAAAAAACCCCATTGAAATTGCGGGACGACGTCAGACCTGGGCTCCGTCGTCGTTGCCGGAGTTCGGCGGGCCCTGGCGCAGCCGCAGCAGGAGCCATCCGATGCCCGCGCTGATCAGCACCAGCCCCAGCGGCATCGAGAGCGAGCTGGCCATCCCGGCCAGGCCGGGCACCAGCAGTATCAGCACGCCGACCGCGATCACCGCGATCCCCAGCAGCGTGGTGATGCGCGGGGTGGGCAGCGGTGGCGGTTCCGGCGGGACGAAGTGCTCTTCCTCGTCGGGCTGCGGCGTCCAGTCCCGCGGTCCCGCGTCGCGCTCGGGCTGCGGCTCGACTTCGGCCGCGTCCGAGACCGCACTCACGGTATTCGCGGCGCGGTCGGAGGGGACGTCCTCGGGCCACCGCGCGAACGTCGAGTCCCGCTCCAGGTCGGCGACTATCTCGGCGAATGCGGCGTCGATGTCCTCCGGCCCGTCGGGGTTGTCGCGGCGCGTGTTCATACGACTTCCTCGGCCCGTTCGCGGTGGATTCGTTGCAGGAACTCGACGCTACCGGCGAACACCGCCCGCGCGTCATGGTCCAAGGTCGCAACGTGGAAGCTGTCGGCCAGCACGACCTCCGCGAGATCAACGCTTGCGACCCCGTCCAGCACGATCGCGGAGTTGACCGGTTCGACGATGTGGTCGACGGTCGACCGGAACAGCAGCAGCGGCTGGCGCACCCGACCGAGGTCGCCGCGCACGATCCCCCACAGCTGCTGGAGGCTGGCCATCGCGCGCAGCGGCAACCGGTCGTAGGCGAGTTCGAAACCGCCGGGTTTGGCGATGTCGCCGGGGATTCCGCCGACCGCCGGCCACACCCGGCTCAGCAGCGGCAGCAGCCGGGCCGTCTTGCGCAGCGTCGTCACCGAGGGGTTGACCAGCACGATCCCGGCGATTTCGGGATGCCGCTGGGCCAGGCGCAGGGTGAGCGTGCCGCCCATGGACTGGCCGAATACGAACACCGACCGGCACCGGTCGCGCAGTTCGGCGAGCGCGGCCTCGGTGGCGTGGTACCAGTCCAGCCAGGTGGTCCGGTTCAGGTCCGGCCACCGGGTGCCGTGGCCCGGCAGCAGCGGGCAGCGGACCGTGTACCCCTCCGCCGCCAGGTGCTCGCCCCAGGCCCGCATGCTCTGCGGGGTGCTGGTGAAGCCGTGGCAGAGCAGCACGCCGATGTCTTCCGATCCCGCGTGGACGAACGGTTCGGCACCGGGGAGCACGGGCACCGCGGCCTCCCAACAGCATCGGCGAGCCAGTACCGCCTCATCGTCGCATGCGCGGCCGACATGCGGGGCGGCCTTGGCGATTCATCCGCGATCGCACCGGCGAGATCACCGACGGCGAGGCCGCATTGTGCCGGATCTCGGGGCTCCGTAGGCTGAGCAGGGAAGTCGGCGGGGCGAGGAGGCGGCGCAGCGGTGTTGTACTGGGTGATGAAGCACTTCTTGCTCGGGCCCTTGATGAAGCTGTTCTGCCGTCCGAAGGTCGAAGGCGTCGAGCACGTGCCGACCACCGGCGGCGCGATCCTGGTCAGCAACCACCTGGCGGTCGCCGACTCGTTCTTCATGCCGCTGATGATGCCGCGGCGGGTGACGTTCCTGGCCAAGCGCGAGTACTTCACCGGCAAGGGCTTCAAGGGCAAGTTCAAGAAGTATTTCTTCTCCGGCGTCGGGCAGGTGCCGATCGACCGGTCCAGCGGCGCCGCCGCGCAGGCCGCCCTGGACACCGGCGTCCGCCTGCTGCGCGAGGGGAAGCTGCTGGGCGTCTACCCGGAAGGCACCCGGTCCCCGGACGGCCGGCTGTACAAGGGCAAGACCGGTGTGGCGAGGATGGCGCTGGAGTCGAAGGTGCCGGTGATCCCGATCGCGATGTTCGGCACCGATCGGGTCAACCCAATCGGGTCGAAGATGTGGTACCCGCACAAGGTGGTGGTGAAGGTCGGCCCGCCGCTGGACTTCTCCCGCTACGACGGCATGGCCGGCGACCGGTTCGTGGAGCGGTCGATCACCGACGAGATCATGTACGCCCTGATGGAGCTCTCCGGGCAGGAGTACGTCGACGTCTACGCCGCTAAGGTCAAGGACGACCTGGCCGCGCAGGGCAAGCACGTGGCGGGCTGGAAGACGCAGAAGCCCGCCGAGCGCCTCCCGGAGTCCAAGGCCGGCTGACGGCCCGCGACCGGACCCGGAACCGCCGCCACCTAGGCTGACCTGGTGCGGTACTTCTACGACTGCGAGTTCATCGAGGACGGACACACCATCGAGCTGGTGTCGATCGGGGTGGTCGACGAGTCCGGCCGCGAGTTCTACGCGGTGTCCACCGAGTTCGACGCGTCTCGGGCCGGTGCCTGGGTTCGGCAGCACGTCCTGCCGCAGTTGCCGCCGCCCGCCGATCCGTGCTGGCGCTCCCGCGCCCGGATCCGCGAGGACCTGTACTCATTCCTGACCGCGCGCAGCGGGAACATCGAGCTGTGGGCCTGGTACGCGGCCTACGACCACGTGGCACTGGCCCAGCTCTGGGGCGCGATGCCGCTGCTGCCGTCGCGGATCCCGAAGTTCACCCGCGACCTGCGGCAGCGTTGGGAGGACCTCGGCAAGCCGAAGTTACCCGCCGCGCCGGACAACGCGCACGACGCCCTGGCCGACGCCAAGCACAACCTCGAACGCTGGCGGGTGATGGAGGAGGTCCGCCGCAAGCGCGGCTTCGCCTGATTTCCGACTCGTGAGGGGTGCCGGTTCCAGCTGGAACCGGCACCCTTTTTTGCCGGATTCCTCGGGCGGGTGTTGCCGGTCGTCTGCCGCGACCGGTATCGCGACCGGTATAACGTCCCGGATACTTGCTGCAACGATCCAGTTCGTGCCACGCTGTGACGCAGGGGAGACGCAGATCACTCCCCGTCCGGGCTGGATCAGAGGAGGCGGGGAAAAGCGATGCCGGCTGGAATGCGTGTCGGAGTGCTCACCGGTGGCGGCGACTGCCCCGGGCTCAACGCGGTGCTCCGCGCGGTGACCCGCAAGGGGATTTCGGTGCACCAGCACGAGATCCTGGGATTCCGCAACGGGTGGCGGGGCCCGGTGGAGGGCCTGACCACGCCGCTGACCCTCGACAAGGTGGAGGAGATCCTCAACCGGGGCGGCACCATCCTGGGCTCGTCGCGCACCAACCCGTACAAGGTCGACGATGGGATCGCCAAGCTGAGGGCGACCCTGGAGGAGAACCGGGTGGACGCGCTGATCGCGATCGGCGGCGAGGACACCCTCGGCGTCGCCGAGCAGCTCACCCACGACGGGGTGCCGGTGGTCGGGGTGCCGAAGACGATCGACAACGACCTGGACGCCACCGACTACACGTTCGGCTTCGACACGGCGGTGCACATCGCCACCGAGGCCATCGACCGCCTGCGGACCACTGCGGAGTCGCACCACCGGGCGCTGGTGGTCGAGGTGATGGGTCGGCACGCGGGGTGGATCGCGCTGCACTCCGGGCTGGCGGGCGGCGCGAACGTCATCCTCGTGCCGGAGCAGCCGTTCAGCGTCGAGAAGGTCTGCGCCTGGGTGGAGCAGCGCTTCGAGCGCCAGTACGCGCCGATCATCGTGGTCGCGGAGGGCGCGGTCCCGGAAGGCGGCAAGGAACTGCTGCTGACGGGGGAGAAGGACGCCTTCGGCCACGTCCGCCTGGGCGGTGTCGGTACCTGGCTGGCGGAGGAGATCGCGGCGCGCACGGGCAAGGAGTCGCGCGCGATGGTGCTCGGCCACGTGCAGCGAGGTGGCACGCCGACGGCCTACGACCGGGTGCTGGCGACCCGCTTTGGCCTGCACGCGATCGACGCGATCACCGAAGGCGACTACGGCAAGATGGTGGCGCTGCGCGGCACAGACATCGTGCGAGTCCCGCTCCGCGACGCGACGGCATCGCTGAAGACGGTGCCCCTGGAACGCTACGCAGAAGCCGAAGTCCTCTTCGGCTGACCCTTTTTTGATAGGCGCCGCCGCTCGACCCGCGAGGTCGGGTGGCGGCGCCTGTTCGTACGTTCAAAACCCAAACGAGATGCAGGTTCGACCGCCGCGACAACCGGTTGAGTGCGGCCTCGGCGGACCGGAAGCTGGCCCGGACTTGGCCGGATGCGCTGACGACGTCGGCGCAGTCGTCGAAGGCCATGCCCCAGTACTCGACCTGCGCGTCGTGGCGATCGCCGAACTCCTGACACAGGGCGAATAACCGCGGCGCGGTTTCCCTTGCGAGTTCTTGAAGTTCGGCCATGAACTCCTCCCGACTCCCCAACGGCTTCCCCAGCATAACGACCTCCTCTGTGATCGAGATCACGAACACTGGAAATTGGTGCCGTAAATGTTTATGGAAGGCGATAACACGATCAGGCGTTCTTGATCGTTTGCACCATGGATGCGGTGCACGCTGGTCGCGGATGCGTGATTTTTAGGAGGCTGTCCATGGTGGACCGGCAAGACCCCTCGGCCTTGCGTTGGCTCGTCGGCGTTGAGCTCCGGAATTTCCGGGTTCGGGCGGGTGAGACCAGCGCTGCGGCGGCGCGGTCGATCGGGTGCTCACCGGGCAAGATCACGCACCTGGAGACCGGGCGGTACTTCCCGCAGCCGGACGAGGTCGCGGGGCTGCTGAAGTTCTACGGTGCCCCGGTCTGGGAGGCCGACCGGCTGAATTCGCTTGCCAGCCGGTCGGATCAGAAGACGTGGTGGGCGCCGTGGGTGGACGTGCTGCCGGACGGCTCAAGGCATACGTCGGACTGGAAGGGATCGCGAAATCCCAGTTCATCTACATGCCGTTGATCCTGCCCGGCTTGATGCAAACCGAAGCGTATGCCTCCGCGTTGACTGCGACAAGCACTCGTGTTCGACCCGATCACAACGAACGCATGGTGAGCTTCCGCATGGCTCGTCAGCGCAGGCTGGTGGACAAGTCGCCGTTGCGGCTGAACGCAGTGCTTGAGGAGGCCGTGTTGGACCGGCCGATCGGGGATCGAACGGTGATGCGCGAGCAGTTGCAACACCTTCTCGACCTGTCGATGCAGGACAACATTGAACTTCGGGTGCTACCCACGTCGATCGGCCCGCATGCTGGGTTGTGTGGGGGATTCATGGTGCTGCACTTCCGAGACGCACAGTCGATCGGCTACGTCGAGATCCCAGATGGGGCTGTCTACATCCAGGATCACGACCAAGTGGCCGCTTATGTTCGATCGGCCGAGCGGCTACTGTCGTTCGCGTTGCCCGAGGAGGAGTCGGCGGAGGCGATCAAGGTTCGCCTGGTCGATTGAGGGGAAGATCGCGAGCGATGCCTGACCGATTGGTGTGGCGAAAGTCCAGCTACAGCGACAACGGTGCCAACTGTGTCGAGGTGGCTTTCGTCGATGGGCAGGCTTTCTCAGAGTGGCGGAAATCCTGTCACAGTACGGCCATCGGAAACTGCGTCGAGGTCGCTTTCCTTGAAGGACAAGCACTTCAGGGGTGGCGGAAGTCCAGTCGCAGTATGAATCAGGGCGCCTGTGTCGAGGTGGCTGCAGCTGATGGGGTCGTGGCGGCTCGGGACTCGAAGGATCCGGCTGGGCCCGTGTTGGTGTTCTCACGGGCTCGGTGGGCTTCGTTCTTGGCTAGGCTTAACGGGTGATGCGAGCCCCCTCATGTGATCATCTTTCGGGTTCACCCGCGCGCGGGATGTCCGGTTCGCTAGGGTTCTCTCGGGTTGGGTGATCTGTGCCGGAGGGGGCTCGGGATGGCTGACGCGTACTTATCTGGGGATCTGGGGTCGGCCGACGGCTTCGCCGGTGCTGGTGCGGCGCTGGGCGCGATCGCGCAGCAGAACGACCAGATGTCGCAACAGGTTTCGGCTGGCAAGCTGAAAATGAACCCCGACGCGGCCAATAAAGCGGCCCAGGTCTACGAAGACGAGGCCTACGAGGTCGACCGACTTGCGAAGCAGGCTCTTGCACTCGGGCGTGTCGAGGGTTTGGGTGCGTACCGCTCTGCGCAGGAGTTGGCATCTAAGTTTGGACAGAAGGCTACAAACGGCTCGACGGGAGCTGCTGACCTGCTGGGAAAGCTGCGTGACGAGCTGTTGCGGAAGGCGGATCTCTTCAGGCAAGCGGCGAAGGACTACGTTGCCACTGACGAGCAGATCAGTCAGGACTTGCAGAGGGGTAGTCAGACGTGAAGGTGCTGTCTCGAACCGTCGTTGCAGTCTGCGCAGGCGTGGCTCTGTTGGCAGCCGCTGGGTGCGGTGGAGGTTCGCCGAAGGACGTTTCCCCGGGTTCAATGGAGAAGGATCAGGGGCTTGCGAAGGTTGATCCGTGCACGCTGCTGACTCCAGATGAGCTTAAATCGTTCGGGTTCGAAGGACCTGGTCAACCGGAGACCGGCATTTCTTCAGAGCCGGGTTGTTCCTTCAGGGGCAAGCCGTTTACCGCCACGTTCTACAAGAACCAAGAGAAGACTGTCGAGTCGTACAGCAAGCAGGACAACTGGGCGAAGTTTGACCGTGCGGAGGTCGACGGGCGTCCTGCGGCAAGCGCGATCGACAAGAGTGCAACACAGGCGCGGATCTGCTCTGCGCTGTTCAATGCGGGCGGTGGCGTGATCATCATCGACGTGAGTGAGTTCCGCGACCAGGGACTTGATGAGTGTGCTGAGGGTTTGAAGGTTGCTGAGGCTATTGCGCCTCGGATGCCGAGATATTGATCCGGGTGGCAAATGTGTGATGTTAGGCGGCGTAGCGAACTTCGGGTTTGCCGAAGTAGGAGCGAACTCGGTCGGGCAGCTTCTGGAGCCGGTGGAGGAAGGAGCGGACCGCTTGTTTTAACTCGGCGCGGGTTTTGGGGGCTGTGCTGGTGGAAACGGTGCGTTTGAGGTCGGCATTGAGTAGCTCGTCGGGGTTGAGTTCGGGGCTGTATCCCGGCAGGAAGTGCATCGCGATCGCCTCAGCGTGCTTGGTGATCCATTGCTGGATAGTCTTGCGGCGGTGGACGGGGTGTCCGTCAACGATCAGGTGGACCTTGCGGTCCAGATGGCGGGTCAGCCGGTCCAGGAACGACAGGAACACCTTGCCGTTGAACGAGCCGGTGTAGACGGTGAAGTACAGCTCGCCTTTGTTCCCGATCGCGCACATCGCGTTCACGCTGAATCGTTTGCCCGTTTTGCCCACCACCGGTGTCTGGCCCGCCGGTGCCCAGGTGCGGGCTACGGTGGCGTCGGAGCGGATCCCGGTCTGGTCCAGCCACAGGATCAGTGCGCCCTCGCGGCGGGCGCGGGCGGCGATGGCCAGGTAGTCCTCCTCCAGCCATCGGCGTACGGACTCGGGGTCCTGTTCGTAGGCCTTGCGGATCGGTTTCTGCGGCGACAATCCCCAGGAACGCAGGTAGTTGCCGACGGTGCGCAGGTTCAACACGATGCCGTGGCGCACCCGGATCAGCTCGGCCACTGTCTTGCGGGTCCACACCAGGCCGGTCAGCCCGAACGTGGCCGGGGTGTGCTCGGCCACCGCATACCGCAGCTTGCGCTGCCGGCGGGCACTCAACGCTTTCTGCTCGCCGGGCTTGCGACCCCGGCGACGCCCGGTGAGACCCTTCGAGCCACGTTTCCGCCACGCCTGCACCCATCTGGACACCGACTGCGGGGCCACCGCGAACACCCGGGCCGCCTCGACCTGACTCATCCCACCATGAACAGCAGCGACCACCCTGCGCCGCAAATCCTCCTGCGCCTCAGGCGACAACCTCCGCGCGTCCCGCACACCAGCGATCATGCCAGAACAACGAAGATCACACCTATAAGTTCCCGATCAATAACTGGGGGATCGATGGGGTTTCTCGAGTGGGCCGGAGGCGTGGCCGAGGACGTCGGCGGCGCCGTCGTTGATAGTGCCACCGCCGTGGGCAACGCCGTCGCAGAAGGCGCTGGCCAGGTCTACGACACCGGCGCGGACCTGTTCGGCTACAACTCCCGGGCAGAAAACGCCCAGGAGGCCGCTGCTACTGCTTCCGAGGAGTACAACGAGAAGTTGCGCCAGCAGCTTGAGGCGCAGAACAGTGCGATGGGCAGCGGCCTGGCGGTCGACCCCGCATCGATCACCCAGCAGGAGAACTGGCAGTCCTACAGCCACCAGGAGCTCTACGACACCAACCAACAGTCGCTGGACCAGGGCAAGTCCACCGAAGCGGCCCAGCAGTGGCGGGAAATCGCCGCCAAGCTCAAGGAAGTCGGGCCGAGACTTCAGCAGAACGCCGGCGCGGCGATCGCGGGCGGCTGGGAGGGCGAAGCCGCCGATAAGGCCAACGAGTCGGCGGAACCGCTGGTCAACTGGATGTCCAGCAGCTCCGAGGCTTTTCACGTGACCGGCAACAAGATCGAGGAAGCAGCCTCGGCCGCCGGTCAGGTCAAGGCGATGGTCCCCGAACCCGAGGGACACCACTACGGCCGGACCATGCTGGCCAGCATCCCGACCGGAGTCGTTGGTGGCGGTGTCGATGCGCTGGCGCAGATGCGGGAGCGGCAGCAGGCCGAGCGCAGGGCGCAGGAGACCATGGGGCGGGTGCTCAGCCCCACGTACTCCAATGTGGACACCTCCGTCCCGGCGTACCGGGATCTCAACGACAAGCCCACGCCGCCGCCCCCGCCCCCGCCGCCGCCTCCGCCTCCGCCTCCGCCGCCTCCGCCTCCGCCTCCGCCGCCGCCGCCTCCGCCTCCGCCGCCGCCGCCCCCGCCGCCGCCGATCGAGCCGCCGCCTCAGCCGGTGCGGCCGCGCGATCGCACGGGCACCGGGCAGCCCTCGAAGCCTTCGGTCGCCAACGTCGGCGACATCACCGGCGGCAACCCCAACATTCCGGCAGAAACCCGATCGGCGTGGACACCGGGTGACTCGCCGGCGAGGCTGTCAGGTGACCTGACCGGGCTCCGCACCGGCGGATTTCCCGGTCGTACTGGAAATGGAGACGTGGGTGTCGGCTACCTGCCCGGCCCCGGAACGGGACGCACCGGACCCGGTGGTCCCGGCGGCGGACCGGGACGCGGCGGTCCTGGCGGTGGCCCGGGAATGGGCCGCGGCGGTGCTGGCGGTGCCGGCGGCGGTAAGCCCGGTGGCCTCGGTGCTGGTGGTGCCGGTCGGCTCGGCACCGGTGCTGGTGCGGGCGGGCTCGGAGCCGGTGGTCGCGCCGGAGTCGGCGGGCTCGGCGCAGTCGGCGGCGCGGGCACCGGGGCCGCGGGTAGCGCGGCCGGACGCGGCGGCACGGGCGCCGGTGGAATGGGCGCGGCCGGTCAGCGCGGCCAAGGCAGCGAAGACCAGGATCACGAGCATCCCGGGTGGCTCGAAGAACAGGACGACATCTGGCTCGAGGACATGCCCAAGACCGCGCCACCCGTGTTCGGCGCCTAATGGGAGCTACCGGGTCGGCCACCGGGCAGACTCGGGTCCGGTAGCGGCCAGTGAGTGAGCACTCTCGTCGCCAGGCATTCGATGCCTAAGGTCAGACCGTGCCCCCGCTGGTCGTGGGGAGGACGTGACCACTGATGGGGTGACGTGCCCGCCGAAGGCTGGCGTGAGCACTGGACCATTAGGCCGCCGGTGTTCCTCTTCCGCGCTGCTCAGGACACGATGCTGACCGTGTGGAGGGTATGTGTTGTTCGTCGGAGATGACTGGGCTGAAGATCACCACGATGTCGAGGTGCAGGATGAGACGGGTCGGCGGCTGGGTCGGGCTCGGCTGCCGGAGGGCGTGACCGGGGTTGCCCGGCTGCACGCGCTGATCGGTGAGCATCTGCCCGAGGGCGCCGAGCCTGACCAGGTCGTGATCGGGATTGAGACTGATCGAGGTCCATGGGTCCAGGCGCTGATCGCGGCCGGGTACACGGTGTATGCGATCAACCCGCGGCAGGTGGCGCGCTATCGGGAGCGGCACGGCACCTCGGGCGCCAAAAGCGACGCCGGGGACGCGCACGCCCTGGCCGACATGGTGCGCACCGACCGTCATCAGTTACGCGCGGTCGCCGGTGACACCGAGCAGGCCCAGGCCGTGAAGGTGGTGGCGCGGGCGCACCAGACGCTGATCTGGGACCGGCACCGGCACATGCTGCGGCTACGCACCGCGCTGCGCGAGTTCTTCCCCGCCGCGCTGGAAGCCTTCGACGATCTCCTCGCCCCGGATGCACTGGAACTCCTTGGCCGGGCACCGGACCCGGACCAGGCGGCCAGGGTGTCACGCGCGCAGATCACGGGCGCGCTCAAGCGGGCCCGGCGCCGCAACGTGGACGAGAAGACCACCGCGATCCAGACCGCGCTGCACACTGAACACCTGACCCAGCCGCCGGCCGTGGCCGCCGCCTACGCGGTGACGGTGCGGTCCCTGGTTAGCGTGATCACTGCCTTCAACACCGAGATCGCCGCCGTGCAAGAGCAGGTGCAGGCGTGTTTTGGCCGAGCCCGGGACGCTGAGATCTACCTGTCCCAGCCCGGCATGGGACAGATCCTCGGGGCCCGGGCCCTCGGCGAGTTCGGCGACGACGCCGACCGCTACGCGAGCGCGAAGAACCGGAAGAACTACGCCGGCACCAGCCCGATCACCCGCCAGTCCGGTAAGAAGAAGACCGTGCTGGCCCGCTTCGTCCACAACGACCGGCTCGTCGACGCCCTGCACCAGCAGGCCTTCTGCGCCCTCCGCGCCTCACCCGGCGCCCGCGCCTACTACGACGAGCTCCGCGGCCGCGGCATGAACCACCACGCCGCCTTACGCCAGCTGTCCAACCGACTCGTCGGCATCCTGCACGGCTGCCTCAAGACCCGGAGCACCTACGACGAACACACCGCCTGGGCACACCACAACCGAGACCAGCAAGCCGCCGCTTGACAAACAAAATCATGGGGTGTCTGACCACTCCGCAATTTCAATGGAAACTGCGGATCGTCGGTGTGTCGCACCACGACACGCCGACACCTGTGGACAACTTCCGCAATTTCAATGGGGTGTGGCTCTTTTGGGGTGAGGTCATGCTGCCTGGGGGATGGCGTTGTGGGTGGGGTGGTTGCGTTGTTGTTCTTGGGTGAGGTGGTAGGTCCAGTAGTCGTTGAAGTCGCCGTTGGCGTGGAGGGCGCGGAGTTGGAGGATGGCTTCGGCGCCGGGTAGTTTCCAGCGGGCGCCGGTGATGTCCATGCGGTCGGCGATGATGTGGCGGCAGGCGCCTTCGATGATGCCGGTGGCGATGTGCCAGCCGTTTTTCAGGGCGGTGGGGTAGTCGAGGTAGCCGGCTTGGGCTTTGCGGGTGAGGTAGGTGACCGTGGCGGCGGCGTTTTTGCGTTGGGTCGGGGTCAGGTCTTCTCGTGTGCGGGTGGTGGTGTCGATGGTGGCGGCGACGTCGAGGGCGTGGCCGTCGAGGATGCGGCGGGCTTGCTCGCCGACCCAGGTTTCGGCGGCGGGGTCACCTTCGTCGTGCAGGCACCAGGTGGCTTTCCAGAGGTATTCCAGGACGTGAATGACGTCGATGAGGATCGTGACCTTGACCTTGCGGGTACGGGCCTCGGTACGGATGCGGCGGATCTGGTCGTTGTTGCCGTCGACCAGGGCGATCCATTGCCGCTGGTGGGTGGGGTCGCGGCGGGTGGCCTCGTCGAAAACGGCGGTGAGCACGCCGGCGGCGTCGGTGGTGACGCTGGCGGTCAGCCACTTGTTCCGGGCCACCGGCGCGGGCGTGATTTCCTCGGCTGAGGTGGTCTCGCTGGTGCGGGCGAGGATGTCGGCGGCGGTGCGGGCGGCGGGAGTGATGTCGTAGACGCTACCGACCTCGGCCATGCGTTTGCGGTTACGTTTCTCCCCTTTGGACAGACGAGTGCCCAGTTTCCTGACCGATTCGGCGGCTTTCTTGCGGGTGGCCTCGCGTAGTGCTTCGGGATGCGTGACGATGCCCTTGCCGTCGGCGGAGAGCACCAGCACATCCCCGCTGGTCCCGGCCGGGGACCGCCGGGTTTCGTAGAAGGCCTCGAAATCAGCCGCGGCCCGAGCGGCCAGCCGCTGGAGTTGGCGTTTGCCCACTCCTTGCTCAGTGGCGCGGCTGATCGCCGCCTGGGCATCGCCGAAGGAGCCGCGGGCGGCCTCGAGGGCGGCCAGCCGCCGCACCCCGTGCGAGTGCTTCTCGGCCGGCAGGTTCAGCACCCCGTCCGCGGGATGGACAGTGGACTCACCCGGCGCCCGGTAGGCCAGCCGGGTCACGGTCACCTCGCCGAACACCGTGGCCAGACCACGCCGGCGACCCCGCTCCAGGCGAGTGCGCTGGATGCCGTCGGGGCCGGTCACGCCACCGGGAACCGGGTGCTCACGCTCCGCACGAAGATCAAGATGATCCTGCAGCAGCCGGCGCATCAACTTCCGGGACCGCTCGGTCAGCAGCTCTTCCAGCTCGCCATGCGTGATGCCACAGTCAGCGGCGCCGAGCTCCGTGATGATCGACTCGAACACCGCCCGAGAGGATTCGAACGCACCCGCGACATCGTGGTTCACGTACCCTGCCACAGGGCTCCTTCTTTACGTTGATGGACATCAGACACCCACAACGTAGCCAGAAGGAGCCCCTTTCATGACCACCACCCACCGAAACCCCCGACCACAGCTCCCCTCAAAAGAGCCACACCCATTTCAATGGAAATCGGATCTTCGATTTCCATTGAAATTGCGGCAAACTCGACCACACCGATCACTCCTTGGGGGAGGACACGTGGCCATCGTCGGCCGCTGGCAACTGCACCCGCTGCACCTCTACCTCGTCCGCAGCTACCTCGAACTCGACGACCTCACGCTGCCGCTGGAAGGACCGGCCTACGGTCGCACCATGCAGCAGCTCGGCGAGGTCGCCCAGCGCGAGGCCGGCACCATGGCGCAACTGGGCATCCTGGTGAACAACGAAGTCGACTCGGGCCTGGCGCAGGCGTTGAAGGTGCTCACAAAGCCGTACTTGTGGGTCGACTCGCTGTGGTTCCCGGACTTCGCCAGCGACGCGGCCTGGCGCACCGTCGCCGCCTTGACCGAAGGCGACCGGGTGGTGCTCGGCGTGCAGGGGCCGGGGGAGACCGACCGGTTCGGTGGTCCGCTCACCGTCGAGGTGCACGAGAAGATGCAGCTCCCCCAAGCGGTTCTGCCGACGCTGCCGCCCGCGCCGCCGGGCAACCGCCCCGCGGTGTGGGTGCCGGCCAGCTCCCTCAAGTCGGCCCCGCAGGCCGAGGAGATGCCGGACAGCATGATGCAAGAGGTGACGCAGTCGCGCGGCAGCAGCGGTGACCAGCAGGTGGCCGCGTACAACGAGATCGGGAACGCGGTGCACGTGCGCGGCGGCCAGATCGCGGCGAACCGGCGCGACCCGCACGGCCGGGTCCGCCGGTCGCCGGTGGTGCGCTGGTTCGACAATGCCGAGCCCGACGGCCGTTACCTCGACCACGCCGAACGCGGCTCCACCGGCGAGCAGATGTTCGTGCTCACCCCCGCCGACGCAGGTCAGATCCGCAGCGGCATCGACCGGCTGATCGCCGCCGTGCGCTGACCTCATTACGCCATGTGGGCGCAGTTTTTCCACTGGTTAGGCGAGCTCCTCGCGATTGGGCGCGCGCACGATCAACGACGCGAAGGGCAAGCCGTGTCCACGCAACCGGTCGCCGAGCGCGAGCCTGTGCTCATCCGCTCGGCGCGGGACGTCACCGAACTGGTCAACTCGGGTGCGGCACGGGGCAGCCACGCGAAGATGATCGTGCTGCTGGCGTTAGGCGGGATCTTCCTGGGCGCCTACGACCTGACGTCGCTGGCCTACGGCATCACGACATCAAGCAGCAGTTCGGGCTCTCCCCGGCCGGGCGGGCGCGGTCACCGCGTCCGTCAGCGTCGGCGCGATCTTCGGCGCCTGGCTCGGCGGCCTGCTGGTGGACCGGCTCGGCCGTTGCCGCGTGTTCATGGCGGACATGCTGTTCTTCGTGGTCTCCGCGCTCGGCTGCGCGCTCGCGCCGAACATGGAGGTCCTGGTCTTCTTCCGGTTCCTGATGGGCTTCGGCGTCGGCATGGACATCCCGGTCGCCATGGCCTTCCTGGCCGAGTTCTCCCGGCTCAAGGGCAAGGGCAGCAAGGGCTCGCGCACCGTCGCGTGGTCACCGGCCTGGTAGGTGGTCACCGGCGGTTGCTACCTGGTGATCATGGCGCTGTACTTCGCGCTGCCGGACGAGCGCCAATGCCTGCTGTGGCGGTTGACCGTCGGCTTCGGTGCGGTGCCCGCGCTGATGATCCTGCTGGTGCGCAACAAGTACATGAACGAGTCGCCGTTCTGGGCGGCCAACCATGAAGACCTGGAGCGGGCCGCGAAGATCCTGCGCAATTCCTACGCCGTCAACGCGGTCGTGGCACCGGACGCGGAGGTCATCGAGCCCAAGAGTGAGCGTCGCGGGCTGCGGGACTTCGCGCAGCTGTTCCAGCGCCGCTACCGCGCCCGGACCTTCCAGGCGCTGGCCATCGGCCTCACCCAGACCTTCGGCTACAACGCGGTCGCGTACGGGCTGCCGATCATCATCGCGAGCATCCTCGCCCAGGGCGCTGAACACGATCAGGCCGGTGCCTGGAAGATGACGTTCGCCGGGTTCGCCGTGCAGCTGACGTCGCTGGTGATGCTGGCCCTCATCGGCAAGCCGTCGGCGACCGCGTACGTGCTGTTCGCGATCTTCGCGCTGGGCGCGTTCATGTTCGCGCAGGCATCCGGGCCGGGCGCGCACTTCATGAGCTTCGCGTCGCTGAGCTACCCGACGACGATGCGCGGCACTGGGATCGGCTTCAACCAGGGCACCCTGCGGGTCGGCTCCACGCTGGCGCTGTTCTTCTTCCCGGTGCTCAGCGCGTCCCTGGGCAGCGGCGTGTTCTGGGTGATCGCGCTCGCCCCGCTGATGGATCTGGTGGCGCTGCTGCCCAAGCGCTGGGAGCCGGTGGGCTACGACGCGGACGCGGTCGAGGAAACCTGGCAGAGGGAAGCCGCGGCGCGCTGAGCTAGCTCGGCTTCTTCCAGACCACGACGTCCAGCACTAGCTTCGAGCCCTGGGCATCGCGGACGACGATCCGCCCGTAGGCGCCGGTGGTCGTCTTCACGCAGAACGCGGCGCCGGTGACGAGGTAGTTGCTGCTGATCGAGCTGTAGTAGCCGGCCCGCACGCAGTCCTCGAAGGTCGCCTGGGCGGTGGCCACCGCGATGTCCTCGCGCGCGTAGAGGTAGCCAGAGCTGTTTTCGAGGTCGTGCCCGGAAGAGTCCTCCGTCCGCTTGGCGACCCAAAGCGGTTCGGCGGAATCCAGATCCAGGGCGTAGCCGCTGGTCAGCACGATCGGCTTGTCGCCGCTCTCGCGGCCGACCGCAGGGTCGGCGGAGGTGGAGCTGGTCTGCGACGCCGAGGTGGTGGCCGGCTGCCGCGGTGTGGTCGGGTTGGGCGTGGTCGGGCTGGTCTGGTGCGGCAGATCGGTCGCCTGGCCGCTCGCCTGATCGGGCACCGCCAGTAGTGATCGGGTGGCCACCACGGCGATCATGGCTGCCCCTGCCACGATCCCGACGACTGACAGCACCACCCACCGGTCGACGGGTTTGCCGAAGCTCGCCCACAGGTGCACCACGCCCAGCAGCAGTGCGATCGCGGCGATGACCACGGCGACGTTCTGCGTCGAGCTCATCAGCAACGCGACCACCGCGGCGACGTCGGCGAGGATGCTGATCGGCCACAACCGCTTCGACATCGCCTTGCGCTCCGGCTGCGCTTCCTGCCGTGGTTGCTGACCCGGTCCCCACGTCACCGGCCGCTTCTCTCGCGTCGTCGACGGGGCGAGAGCCTAGCGCCAGAGGTGTCGCGTCAGGGCCGGTTTGCGATGGTCGAGGCCGATTCGGATGATCTTCCCGGGCGGCGTCCTCGGGGTCTGCGTTGACGCGGTGGGGTCTCCCGGAACAAGATCGACGCACCATCGGCGCAGCGGAACCCGGAGCACGCATGTCGCGACGCGGCCAGATCACCATGTCCGAGGACGAGATCGTCGACTTCATCGCCCAGCGCCGGATTGTTGTGCTGGCGACGCTGAAGAGCGATGGGCGGCCACATCTGGTGCCGATGTGCTTCGTGCACGACGGCCCCGTGATCGAGGTGTGGTCCTACGGCCGGTCGCAGAAGACGCTGAACCTGCGCCGGGACCCGCGGGCCACGCTGCTGCTGGAGACCGGCACGGTGTACGGCGAGCTGCGTGGCGTCTCGCTGGAGTGCGACGTGGAGGTCCTGGAGGCCCCAGAGGACGTCGAGCGCATCGGCATGGGCCTGGCCGAACGCTACGACGGGGCGGCCCCGAGCGGTCTCGTGGCGAGCGAGGAAGCTCGGGATGCCCTGCGCACCAAGGCGGCGAAGCGCGTCGGGCTGCGCTTTGCCCCGATGCGGACGATCACCTGGGACCACCGCAAACTCGGCGGCGCGTGCTGAATCGAAGCCCGCTGGGCGATCCGCTATGTGGGACGGCTCTCCCGGAGTTAAAGGGGTAGCGCCCAGCGCTTATTCTGGGAACGTGAACTGGACCGTCGACGTGCCGGTGGTCCATGGCTGCCCGGCTGGAACGACGCGAAGCTAGACCCAATGATGACGCATCACCGATCGAGGATTAGTTCATGCCCACTGACCCTGTAAGCGCAGCTCAAGGCACCGATGCGTCTGGTTTGAAATCATGGACCGTCGACGTCCCCGTAGATGACCTGCCCGAGCTGCCACCGCTGCCGCCGGAGATGCGCGCCCGCCTCGACGACGCGCTGGCCCGTCCCGCCGTGCAGCAGCCGCAGTGGCCGAACCAGGACCAGGCCGGCAACGTCCGGAAGGT
The DNA here is from genome assembly GCF_014697215.1 of Saccharopolyspora pogona. Lineage (GTDB taxonomy): Bacteria > Actinomycetota > Actinomycetes > Mycobacteriales > Pseudonocardiaceae > Saccharopolyspora > Saccharopolyspora hattusasensis. The sequence goes on along the minus strand of NZ_CP031142.1, from coordinate 4,680,164 downwards.
GCTGGAGAGCGTGCCGCCGGTGACTGTTCCCTCCGAGGTGAACCAGCTGCGTCAGCACCTCGCCGCAGTCGCCAGGGGCGAGGCCTTTTTGCTGCAGGGCGGGGACTGCGCGGAGACGTTTGCGGACAACACCGAGCCGCACATCCGCGGCAACATCCGCACGCTGCTGCAGATGGCGGTGGTGCTGACCTACGGCGCGAGCATGCCGGTGGTCAAGGTCGGCCGGATCGCCGGGCAGTACGCCAAGCCGCGGTCCAGCAACACCGACGCGCTGGGCCTGCCGTCCTACCGCGGCGACATGATCAACTCGCTGGTGGCCACCGAGCAGGCACGCCGCCACGACCCGTCGCGGCTGATCCGCGCCTACGCCAACGCCAGCGCCGCGATGAACCTCTCCCGCGCGCTGACCAGCGCCGGGATGGCCGCGCTGACCAAGGTGCACGACTGGAACAAGGACTTCGTGCTCAACTCGCCGGCCGGTGAGCGCTACGAGTCGGTCGCCGCCGAGATCGACCGCGGCCTGCGCTTCATGTCCGCCTGCGGCGTCGACGACTCCAGCCTGCACGCGGTGCAGTTCTACGCCAGCCACGAGGCGCTGGTGCTGGACTACGAGCGCGCCATGCTCCGGCTGGACACCTCCGGCGACCAGCCGCGGCTGTACGACCTGTCCGGACACTTCCTGTGGGTGGGGGAGCGGACCCGCCAACTGGACGGCGCGCACATCGCGTTCGCCGAGCTGATCTCCAATCCGATCGGCATCAAGATCGGCCCGGGCACCACGCCCGAGCAGGCCGTCGAGTACGTCGAGCGGCTGGACCCGAACAACGAGCCCGGCCGGCTCACCCTGATCAGCCGGATGGGCAACGGCAAGGTGCGCGACGTGCTGCCGTCGATCGTGGAGAAGGTCACCGCCTCCGGGCACCAGGTGATCTGGCAGTGCGACCCCATGCACGGCAACACCCACGAGGCCAGCACCGGCTACAAGACCCGGCACTTCGACCGGATCGTGGACGAGGTGCAGGGCTTCTTCGAGGTGCACCACCGGCTCGGCACGCACCCGGGCGGTATCCACATCGAGCTGACCGGCGAGGACGTCACGGAGTGCCTCGGCGGCGCCCAGGAGATCTCCGATGCCGACCTGGCGGGCCGCTACGAGACGGCCTGCGACCCGCGCCTGAACACCCAGCAGTCGCTGGAGCTGGCGTTCCTGGTCGCGGAGATGCTGCGCGGCTGAACCAGCAGGAAGCACGTGGGAGGGCCCGGAACCAGAGCGGTTCCGGGCCCTCCCACGTTTCGCGCAGCCCGATTCGTCACTTGGCGAGGGCGATGTCGAGGGCGTGCGCGACGTGCAGGCGGGTGGAGTCGAACAGCGGCAGCGGGCTGTCGTCCGGGCCGAGCAGCAGGGTGATCTCGGTGCAGCCGAGGATCACGGCCTCGGCGCCGCGCTCGGCCAGGCCCTCCACGACGCGCACGTACTGCTCGCGGGAGCCGTCCTCGACGCGGTTGCGGGTCAGCTCCTGGTAGATGACGTCGTGCACCAGGGTGCGGTCGGGTTCCGCCGGGACGATCACGTCGATGCCGTGCTGGTCGCGCATCCGCGCCCGGTAGAAGTCGAGCTCCATGGTGTAGCGGGTGCCCAGCAGGCCGACTCGGGTGTGACCGGCGGCCGCGATCCGTGCGCCGGTGGCGTCGACGATGTGCACGAACGGCACGTCGATCGCTGCCTCGATCGCTTCGGCGACCTGGTGCATCGTGTTGGTGCAGAGCAGGACCAGATCCGCCCCGGCGCGTCGCACCCGCCGCGCGGCGTCGGCCAGGTGCCGGCCCGCCGCTGCCCAGTCCCCGGTCTCCTGCATGGCCACGATCTCGGCGAAATCCACGCTGTACAGCACGCTCGGCACGGTGTTGTACCCGCCCAGCCGAGCGCGGCTCTCCTCGTTCAGCAGCCGGTAGTACTCGGCGGAGGATTCCCAGCTCATCCCGCCGAGCATCCCGATCGTGCGCATGCGCCCTCCTCGTCGAACGACCTCGTGCCCGACAGCCTCACCTGCGGCCGCAGGTTCCGGTAGCCGGATCTTGCTTGGTGCGGTCCCAAGCGAAACCTGGGGCGTGGACGCGCAGCGGTGGATCGCCGGGTGCCCATCGTGCACCGCCCACCTCGTCGAGGTCTGCCGATCCGCCGGCTTCCACCCGGAGATCCACCACGAAACGGACGACTACGTGGTGACCCAGGCATGGGTCGCGGCCGGGCTCGGGGTGGCGCTGCTGCCCCGACTCGCCTTGACCGCGTTCTGGGACCCGAGGGTGCACGTCGTCGCCGCGGACCCGGAACAACATCGCCAGCTGTTCCTGGTGCACCACCGCGACCTGGCCGGGGTGGGTTCGTCAGCGCTGTGATCCATGCACTTCGCGAGGCAGGTGACCAGTTGTGACCGTGCGCGACAGCTTGCCGAAGGTGCTGCTCAGACCCAGCGGGTCGAAGCGGACCAGCGACAGCGCGCCGAGCAGGGCGGCGCCGATCCCGACCGCGACGAACGGCCAGTTGTACATCGCCTGCTCGCCATCGGGGTAGTAGGCCAGCACCAGCGCGATCGAGGCGCCGACCACGTAGGACAGCGCCCGCGGAGTCCAGAGGAAGGCGCTGCCCAGGGCCAAGCCCCAGGTCGTGTACCACGGCAGCAGGACCGGCGACAGGAGCGCGCCGCAGCACAGCACGATGGCCGCCCGGCGCACCGCCTCGGGCCCGCCGTCGCGGGCCTGCCACCAGTTCCAGGCGAGGATCGCCACCAAAAGCACCGAGCCGAGCGTGCGCGTGGCGCCTACGAAAGGCCAGATGTTGGTCTCGCCGAACAGCGACACCAGGCTGTGTAGCGCCTGCCCCACGGCGGTCGGCGTGGACAGGTAGTTGACGATCATGCCGGGCGCGGACAGCGCGGAAAGCCAGCCGAAACCGACCTTGGCGAGCGCCGTGCAAGCGCCGAAGACCACCACGAACACGCCCACCGCCGGGAACACGGCGCGGAGGAAGCGTCGCCACAGCGGCCCCTCCAGCCGGGATGCCCAGATCCACACCAGGAGCGGCAGGGCGAGCCCGGCGGTCGCCTTGATGGCCATCGCCGCCGACACCAGCGCGATCCCGGCGACGTTCTTGCCTTCGAGCATCAGCAGCGTGCCGACCGACAGCAGCCCGATCATCAGCATGTCGTTGTGCGGGCCGCCGACCAGGTGCACCACCGTCATCGGGCTGGCCGCGACCAGCCAGAGCGCGACCGGCAGCCGCCCGCCGAGGTGCCGGACCAGGCCCGGGAGGGCGCAGATCAGCATCACCAGGCCGCCCAGCAGCACCAGCCGCATCACGATGACGCTGGCGATGATGTCGTGCCCGGCCAGCAGGATCACGCCCTTGGCGACGCCCATGAACAGCGGCCCGTACGGGGCGGGCGTGGTCTGCCAGGTCGGGTGCACGTTCTCCGGGATCGGGCCGGTCAGGGCGGACGGGCCGACGCCGTAGGGGTCGAGGCCGTTCAGCGCCAGCAGGCCCTGGCCCAGGTAGCTGTAGACGTCGCGGGTGAACAGCGGCGGCGCGATGAGCATCGGGCCAAGCCAGGCGGCGGTCGCCCACAGCACGCCGCGGGAGGTCACCAGGTGCGCGATCACCCCGCGACCCAGCCGCACCCACGCCCACACCAGTAGTGCGAAGCCGACGTAGACGACCGTCACCGCCACATCGCGACCGTGGCCGTAGCGCAGCACCGACAGCGGCCCGGAACCGAGGACGGGGTCGTGGACGAGCGTCCCGCCGGCGCCGAAGGAGCCGATCAGCAGCAGCACGGACCCGATCGCGCCCAATGCGATGGTGCGCAAGGGCAGCGGACGACGAGGTGGCCGACGTCCGCCGAGACTGGGCAGGTCGGCTGTGGTGTTGTTGGTCCGTTCGGACCAGTCGGGGGCCGACTCGATCGAAACACTCGGGGCATTGTGCTCCCAATAGTTCCACAACCGTCCGTCCGAGCCGCCGTGACCAGGTCAGATCGGTCCTGTCGTGGCCTTTGGTCCCGCTTTTCGGTGACGGCCGCCCGTCGAGTCCCCGCTGGTAGACCCTGGCAGGGCGAAAACGTTACAGCGACGAGAAGAGATCAGGATCACATTGCGCGTCGTTCATTTCTGGCCGCTCGGCGGGTGCGCACCCGCGAACCGGTGCTCAGAAAGCGGTCGCGTGGATCGTCGTGCCGGGCTCGACCCGGCTGCCGGGAAGCGGGTACTGGCCCAAGATCACCATGTTCGGCCGCTCGAAGAACGCCTGCACGCTCAGCTGCAGTCCCAGCGCGGCGACCTGCTGCTTCGCCTCGTCCACCTGAACACCGTTGAGGCTGGGCACCTGGACCGCGTTGGACAGCACCACGCCGATCCGCGGCTGGCCGACCAGCCGGAGTTCGCTGCCGATGGCCGGATCGGTGCTGATGACGTGGTCGCCGTCGACGCCGGAGTCGAACTGGCGCCCCGCCTCGTAGGGGTCGAAGCCGGCGTTGCGCAGCGTGGTGAAGGCGTCGTCCCGGCTCATCCCGCGCACGTCGGGCACCTTCACCGGGGGCGGGCCCTTGCTGACGATCAGGGTGACCTCGGCGCTGATGTTCAGTGCGGTGCCGGGGGCGGGGTTGACACTGATGACCCTGCCTTCGGGCACCGTGGTGTGGTATTGGTCGCCGGACTCGTCGTGCTTGGGCTGCAGCTTGGCGTTGCGGATCGCGCTCTCCGCCTCGGCCACCGTGGTGCCCTCGGCGACCTGCGGAACCTTGGGCTTGCCCAGCGAGACGACGAGATCCACGGTTCCGCCGCTGCGCACCCGGGAGCCCTCGCCCGGGTTGGAGCTGATCACCACGCCTTCGGCGATGGTGTTGTTGTACTCCTTGGCGACGTTGCCGGTCAGCTCCGCGCCCTCCAGCGTCTGCTGCGCCGCTGCCTCCTGCTCGCCGACGACGCGCGGAACCTGCACGTAGCTGCCGATGCCCAGCCAGTACGCCGCGCCCCCCACCAGCGCGGCCAGCACCAGGACCACGACGGTCCACACCGCGACCGTCCGCCTGCCGCGGCGGCGATCCCGCTCCGGCCCGCTGGGCGCAGCGGCGACGCTGGAGAACTCCTCGGTGTGGTCGCCGGTGGCGGGGCGCGCCATCGCACGGGTGCGCTGCGGGCCGACGGACGTGTCGCGGACGGCCGGGATCTGCTCGGTCGGCGGATCTCCGGCCGCGACCGACGGCGTCAGTTGCCTGGTGCGCTCCTCGGACGCCGGGACCGGCACGGCCACCGGGGCGATGCCGAGTTCGGTGCGCACCCGCTCCAGCTCGGCGAGGAACGCCTCGGCGCTCCCCGGGCGCTGCGCCGAGTCGCGCCGCGTGGCGCGGAAGACGAGGTCGTCGACGGCCGGTGGGATCTCCGGGGCCAGCTCGCTCGGCGGCGGGACGTCGTCGTTGACGTGCCGGTACGCCACCGAAAGCGCGGTGTCGCCGACGTAGGGCGGGCGGCCGGTCAGCATCTCGTAGAACACGATCCCGACGGCGTAGACGTCGGAGCGAGCGTCGGCGGCCCCGGTGGTCACCTGCTCCGGCGACAGGTACGCGACGGTGCCCAGGATGACGCCGCCGCTGGTCGTGCCCGCCTCGGCCGCAGCCCTGACCAGACCGAAGTCGGCGACCATGACCGAGCCGCCGGTGCCGATCAGCACGTTCTCCGGCTTGACGTCGCGGTGCACCATGCCGGCCTGGTGCGCGGCGCCCAGCGCCGAGAGCACCGGCGCCATGACGCTCAGCGCCATCGCCAGCGGCAGGCGGCCACCCCGGTCCATGATCAGATCGCGCAGCGTGCAGCCCTCGACGAGCTGCATCACCAGGAACACGTGGTCGCCGGCTAGGCCGTGGTCCACGCCCTGGTCGTAGACGGCGACGATGTCGGGGTGGTGCAGCCGGGCCGCCGCACGTGCCTCGCGCTCGAAGCGCTCGACGAACGAGCGGTCGCCGGAGTACTGGGCGTCCATCACCTTGATGGCCACCGGCCGGTCCAGCCGGGTGTCCAGGCCGCGGTAGACCGTGGACATGCCGCCGCGGGCGATCAGCGAATCGACCCGGTAACGGCGTTCGAGCATGGCTCCGACGAGGCTCGCGCCGCCGCTGGAGCGTGTCTCAGGAGTCATCTTCCGCCAACCGCCGGGTAACCTTTCCAACCCGATTGTGGCAGGCCGCGCGGGCGGTCCGGGGAACACCTCCGCACTCGGATGTGGGAACGATCACGATCTTGATCGTAGGCCGAAGATAACTCGTGAGGTGCACGGCATCGCGGTCGGTCATGTGGCAAGGTGTGCAGCGTGAGTGCGATCCCTGCTACCCCGGATGTGCTCGCTCCCGATGTGGAGGTTGTCCCGCTGCCTGACGTCGCCGAGCGGCTCGGTCAGCCCGTGACCCGGGTGCACCAACTGATCCGAGATGGCCATCTGCTCGCTCTGCGCAGGAACGGCGTGCTGGGCGTGCCCACCGCGTTCCTCACCGACACCGAAGTGGTGAAGGGCCTGGCGGGCACGATCACGCTGCTCCGGGACAACGGCTACCGGGAGGACGAGATCCTGCGGTGGCTGTTCACCCCGGACGACTCGCTGCCCGGAACGCCGATCGACGCCCTGCGCGGCGACCGCGGCCGGGAAGTGAAGCGGCGGGCCCAGGCGATGGGTTTCTGAGGCCATCGGAAGGGTTCGGGCGGCCCGGCGAGTCGCGAGCGCAGCCGGTCCGGAGTCCTGAACCAGTACCCGTGATTACTTCTGGGGGCTATGGCGCCCAGAAGTACTCACGGGCTTTGAGCCGCGCGAACATCGGTCAGCCGGTGATGCGTTGTGCGGCGAGCTTGCCGGACAACAAGACCGGCGGAACTCCGACGCCGGGTGTCGTGCCGGAGCCGGCGAGCACGGCGTTGGCCAGGCCGCGCACCAGGTTCCGCGGCCGGAACGGCCCTGTCTGCGCGAAGGTGTGCGCAGCTGAGAACGGTGTTCCTGCTGCGTGCCCCTGGGCCGCCCAGTCCGCCGGGGTGACCAGTTGCTGCGCCTCGATCGCGGCACCGAAGCCGGTGAAGCCGCGCCGTTCCAGCGTGCCCAGCAGCTCGTCGCGGTAGGCCGGGCCGACCCGGTCCCAGTCGATCGGCCCCGTGCGCAGGTTCGGGCACGGAGCGAGCACGTAGTGCAGCTCGCGGCCGTCGGGTGCCAGCGACGGATCGGTCGCGGTCGGGCGGGTGATCAGCAGCGACGGGTCGGTCATCAGCCTGCCGTCGCGGATGATCTCGGTGAACGTGCCGTGCCAGGCCGCGCCGAAGGAGATCGTGTGGTGGGCGCCGGACCAGCCGCGGGTGGTCCCGGCGTGCAGCACCACCGCCGACGGTGACCAGCGCAACCGCCGTTGCGGGCGGTGGTCCAGGAGCTCGTGCACGACCGGCAGGTCGGGTGTGAGCACGAACGCATCGGCCGCGATGCGGGCACCGTCTGACGTGCGCACCGCGGCGATCCGATCGCCCCGCCGCTCCAGCTCGGTCACCTCGGCGTTGTAGCGGAACTCGACGCCCGCGCCCGCCGCCGCATCGGAGAGCGCGGTCGGGACCTCATGCATGCCGCCGCGCGGGAACCACACGCCGTTGACGGTGTCCATGTACGAGATGACCGCGTACAGGGCGAGCGCGCGGCGCGGGTCCAGTCCCGCGTAGAGGGCCTGGAAGGAGAAGACCCGGCGCAGCCGCTGGTCCGACAGGAACCGGCCGATCGCCGGGCCGAGCCGACCGAAACCGCCGAGCGCCGCGAGACGCGCCAGCTCCGGCGACAGCAGGCCCAGCGGCGAGTCGAAGTTCGCGTCGATGAAGCGGTGCATCTCCGCCCGGTACACCTCGGTCAGCCAGCGCCGCAGCCGCCGGTACCCGGCCGCCTCCGCGGGCCCGGCGAACCGCCGCACCTCCTCCTCCATCGCGGCGGCGTCGGTGTGCACGTCGAGCGTCGAGCCGTCGGCGAACCGTGCCTGGTAGGCCGGATGCAGCGGGATGAGGTCGAGGCGCTCGGACAACGATTCGCCGACCGCGCCCAAGGCTTCGTCGACCAGCTCGGGCATGGTCAACACGGTCGGGCCGGTGTCGATCCGATACCCGGCGAGCTCGTGCAATCCGGCCCGCCCGCCGGGCAGTCCGGCGCGTTCGACGACCGTCACGCGCCGCCCGGCGCCCGCCAGGTGCAGGGCCGCCGACAACCCGGCCAGCCCAGCGCCGACGACCACGACGTGATCGGTCCGGCCGGATACCGTGCGCATCAGTGGCTGCGGTCGGTGACCGCGATCGCCAGCTCGGCCAGCCGGGACGCGGCCGGTTCGGCCAACCCAGCGGTGTGCAGCGCGAGCATCGCCGACCCGGTCAGATCGGTGATCCGCTTCTCCACGGCCTCGACCGCGCCGAGCCGGGTGAGCACCTGTCGTGCCTGCTCGACGCGGTCTGCGTCCAGCTCGGGGTCGCCGAGCACGTCGCGCAGCAGGTCCAGCGCGGGCTGGTCGGCCTGCCCGTGGGCCGCCGCCACGGCCTCGGCGATCAGCACTGTCCGCTTGCCCTCGCGCAGGTCGTCCCCGGCGGGCTTGCCGGTCACCTCCGGGTCGCCGAAGACGCCGAGCAGGTCGTCGCGGAGCTGGAAGGCGATACCGATGTCGGAACCGAAGCGGCGCAGCGCCTGCAGCGCCTCCGGGCCTGCGCCGGCGATCTCCGCGCCCAGCTCCAGCGGCCGCTGCACGGTGTAGGAAGCGGCTTTGAGCTGGCAGATCTGCAGCGCAGCCTGCGGCGTCTCGTCGCCGCGGAACTGGCCGAGCACGTCAAGGTACTGGCCGGCGAGCACCTCGGTGCGCATCGCGCGCCACGGGCGCAGCGCGCGGGCCAGCGCCTGCGGCGCGATCCCAGCGCTGTGCAGCATGTCGTCGGCCCAGGACAGCGCGAGGTCCCCGAGCAGCACCGCGGCGGCCAGCCCGAACTGGGTGGCACCACCGGAGAACCCGGACTCGCGGTGGATCTGCTCGAACTTGCGGTGCACCGTCGGGTTGCCCCGCCGGGTGTCCGACTCGTCGATCAGGTCGTCGTGCACCAGCGCGCAGGCCTGCAGCAGCTCCAGCGCGCTCGCGGCCCGCAGCATCGCCTGCGCCGTCGGCCCCTCGGCCGGTCCGCCGGCCGCCCGCCAGCCCCACCAGGCGAAGGTCGGGCGGATCCGCTTCCCGCCGCCGAGGACGAACCCGGAGAGCTCGGCCACCGCAGCCGCGAACGCCGGGTCGAGGCCGGCTGCCTCGGCGCGGCGGGTCTGCAGGTATTCGGTCAGCATGTGCTGGACCTGACCTGGGAGGTCGAGTTCCACGGCGACGTCGTCCTTGCCGGTTGCTTGCACAGCGGTCGAATTCGATGGGCGCACACCTCCATCCTCCGCGATGCCACCGAGTGGTGACGGCCGGGTCCGAAGGGGTGCTCGGAGTCACCAGATTGACTCCGGAGCGTAGCCGGATGTCCTTGCGGTGCCCTCTTCGAGCATTGCAGGGTGCGCCCCCGCACCCGGATGTGCGCGAATCGGCGTCAAGCGGCTCCTGCGCGGGCCGCTTGCTCGAACCGCCATGTGAAACCGGTCGTGGGACGGTTCACTATCCTGTTCGGCATGACGGCGGTGGTGGATCGGTTGAACACCGAGAAGACGACTTTTTCGGTGGAGTTCTTCCCGCCGCGCAGCGATGACGAGGAGCGCATCCTCTGGCGGGCGGTCCGGGAACTGGAACCGCTGGACCCCGCGTTCGTCTCGGTGACCTACGGCGCTGGCGGATCCAGCCGGGACCGCACCATCCGCACCACCGGTCGCATCGCGCAGGAGACCACGCTGATGCCGATGGCGCACCTGACCGCCGTGGACCATTCGGTCGCCGAACTGCGCAACGTCATCGGCTGGTACGCGGCATCTGGGGTGCAGAACGTGCTGGCCGTGCGCGGCGACCCGCCGGGCGACCCGAACGGCGAATGGCGCCAGCACCCCGAGGGGCTGACCTACGCCGAGGAGCTCGTCCGGCTGGTCCGCGAGCTCGGCGAGTTCTGCGTCGGGGTGGCGGCCTTCCCGCACGGCCACCCGCGTTCCACCGACCTGGACGTCGACGCGGACCACCTGGTGCGCAAGATCCGGGCCGGTGCCGGGTTCGCCATCGCCCAGCTGTTCCTGGAGCCGGAGTACTTCCTGCGGCTGCGCGATCGGATGGTCGCCCGCGGCTGCGACGTGCCGCTGCTGCCGGGCGTCATGCCGATCACCACCCCGCGGGTGCTGGGAAAGTTCGGCGGGCTCGCCGGGGTGCCGGTGCCTTCGGAGGTGTCGGAGCAGCTGATGCCGCTGGCGGAGGACCCGGCGGGGTTCCGCGCAGCGGGCGTGGACCTGGTGACCCGGTTGTGCGAGCGGCTGATCGCCGAAGGCGTGCCCGCGCTGCACTTCTACACCCTCAACCGCTCGAAGGCGACGCGCCAGGTGGTGGCCAACCTCGGCCTCTGAGGCTCAGGCGTTCTGCTCCGCCCGGGTGCGGATGTGGGTGCGCAGCGCGAGCAGCGCCACGACGATTGCGGCGCCGAAGGTGAGCGCGCCGACCAGCAGCGCCCAGCCGATCCAGTCCATGCCGGCGGCGTTGGAGAACTGGTAGGTGGCCGACAGCTCGGTGACCGAGCCGGGCTGCAGCGACCAGGTGACCGTGCCGGCGCTCTCCTGGCCGTTGGTGTTGGTGATCTCGCCGGGTGCGCTGATCTTCAGGTCGACGCCGGAGTCGGTGTCGGCCAGCGGGGTCAGGTCCGCCGAACCCTCGAAGAACACCAGCGAGCCGGATCGGGACAGGAGCAGCCGATACCGGGAGTCGGTGGGGCTCAGCGCCTCGGCGAGCTGCTCGACCTCGGGGAAGGTCAGGTCGTGGAACGACAGGTGCGAGCCGGTCCGCCCGCCATCGTCGTTCGGCGTGACCTGCACCCGGTCGGCGAGGTTCTCGGGCGGCTGCAACCGGAACGGGGCCTGGCCGTCGGCGATCTGGGTGGACAGCTGGACCTCGCCGGACACCAGGTCCTCGCCGGAGATGTTCAGCGCGGCGTTGACGTGCAGGCACCCGCTGAGCAGCGTGCCGAGCACGCCGATCAGGACCGTCAGGAGCGCGGCGCGGCCGCGCGGCGTCTTGGCGTCCACTCGGGCGATCTTCCCACCCGCACCACGTTTCCGCTGCCCCGCGAACTTGAAAGAGTGCGCAGCCTGCCCGACACCGCGTGCGGATGGCCAGCCGGGGTTGACGCAATTTCGCGAGAAATTGACCGTCACCCAGGTGAACGTCAATTTCTCGCGAAATTGCACCCTGCCCTGGCTGAGCGGGGCTGCCCTATTTCCGCGGATCTGGCTTCGCCGCGGGGCGTGTGGGTCGTTGGTGCGCGATAGCGTGGCGGGCATGGGAGTTGACCACAACGGCGTGCACGAGATCAGCGACCGGTTCGTCACCGAGCTGGTCTCGCTCGATCCGGTCGCCGGAACCTACCTGGGCGTACCCGATCGGGAAGAAGAACTGACCGACTACTCGCCGGACGGGTACCGGGCCCGTGCGGAACTCGCCCGCCGCAGCCTGGCCGCGGTGCAGGCGGCCGAGCCGGCCGATGACTCGGAGCGGATCGCGCAAGCGGTGTTCGCCGAGCGGATCGGCCTGGACCTGGAGCTGCACGAGGCCGGCGCGGACATGGCGGCGCTGAACGTGATCGCCAGCCCGGTGCAGGGACTCCGGCAGGTCTTCGACCTGATGCCGACCGACACCCCGGAGCAGTGGCGCACGATCGCCCGCCGCCTGTCGGTGATGCCCGGAGCGGTGCTGGGCGTGCGCGCCGGGCTGCTGGCGGCGGCCGCCGACGGCAACGTTTCGGCGGTCCGGCAGGTCAGCAAGGTCGCGGAGCAGTGCGACACCTGGTCCGGGCGCGACGGGCAGTCGTTCTTCGCGGCGATGGTCGCGCGGGCCGAAGGTGTGGACGAGTCGCTGCGCCGTGACCTCGACTCCGCGGCCGGATCGGCCGCCGAAGCCTTCGCCGGGCTGGCCGACTTCTTGCGCGGCGAGCTGCTGCCGAAGGCACCGGAGAAGGACGCCGTCGGCGAGCAGCGGTACCGGTTGTGGTCGCGGTACTTCACCGGTGCCCGCCTCGACCTGCAAGAGGCGTACGAGTGGGGATGGCAGGAGTTCTCCGGCATCGAAGCGGAGATGAAGCAGATCGCGAACCAGATCAGGCCGGGCGCGACGCTCGCCGAGGCCGCGGCGGTGCTGGACGCGGACCCCCGCTATCAGGTGCACGGGCAGGACCGGTTCGAGGCGTGGATGCAGCGGTTGTCCGACCAGGCACTGCAGGACCTGCGCGGCACCCACTTCGAGATCCCGGACCCGCTGATGCGGCTGGAGTGCAAGATCGCCCCGCCGGGCGGCGGCGTCGGCGCCTACTACACCGGCCCGACTGACGACTTCTCCCGGCCCGGCCGGATGTGGTGGTCGGTGCCCGCCGACCGGCAGGACTTCCCCACCTGGCGCGAAGTGTCCACTGTGTACCACGAGGGGGTGCCCGGGCATCACCTGCAGGTCGCGACCGCGGTGCACGAGGCGCAGCGGCTCAACAAGTTCCAGCGGCTGGCCTGCTTCGTCTCGGGGCACGGCGAGGGCTGGGCGCTGTACGCCGAACGCCTGATGCGCGAGCTCGGCTACCTCGAAGACGACGGGGACCTGCTCGGCATGCTCAACGACCAGCTCTTCCGCGCGGCGCGCGTGGTGGTCGATATCGGCATGCACCTGGAGCTGGAGATCCCGGCCGGCACCGGTTTCCATGAGGGCGAGCGCTGGACCCCGGAACTGGGCCTGGAGTTCATGCTGAGCCGGACCATCACCGACCCGGCGCAGGTCCGCGACGAGATCGACCGCTACCTGGGCTGGCCGGGCCAGGCGCCGTCCTACAAGCTCGGCGAGCGCCTCTGGCGGGCGGCCCGCGACGAGGCCAGGCAGCGCCACGGCGCGGCGTTCGACATGAAGGAGTTCCACACGCAGGCGCTGAAGATGGGCGGCATGGGCCTCGACACCCTCCGCGAGCAGCTAGCGCTGCTGTGATCTCGCGGCGAGAGGCACCCCGTGACCCGATTACCGGGTCACGGGTGCCCCTCACCTCACACCTGTTTCCAGGTTCAGCCACCGTTCACGAAACGTGCCGAAACGTTCCGTGAGCAGATGACTTGCGCCACCTGCGTTGACCATCACGCTGGTGGCCTTCACGCTTCCTCGACCACTGCCAGCACGAACGCTGGTCTGACACGGTCTCCACGTGCGTTTGGCCTTGCGGCCGGTTCCCACGCAACTCGCGGTACCTGACGTGTTTCACCTGCCGCCGCAGGAAAACCGCTGACCGGGCTTGGCTTTCGCTCGGTCAGCAAGCAATACACTACACTCTGTCACACATTGACACAGGATCCGGAACTGTCAGTAACCCCGCAACGCGGGTGGGCGATTTCGCGCGAAACCGCCACCGTCGCGAACGGAACCGCTGATCGAAGCGGGCGTCGTGGTCAGCGGGGTTCGAGGGGGAGGGAGCGGCCCAGGACCGCGAAGGGCCGCGGGTCGCCCGTGAAGCGGTAGTCGCGCAGGACGTCCCCGAAGCCGACCCGGCGGTACAGGCGCCAGGCTCGGGTCGGCCCTTCCGGCGTCGACAGCAGGACCTTGCTGCCCTGCGCCCCGGCGAGCAGGCGGCGCAGGATCTCCTCGCCGAGGCCGACGCCCTGGCTGCCCGGGTAAACGTGCAGCTCGGTCAGTTCGAAGTAGTCGTCCAGCCAGGCTTCGGCATCGCCGCCGCTGTTGAGCAGGCCGCGGCGAACCTGCTCGTGCCACCACTGCCCGGGGGCGCCCAGGTAGCCGTAGCCGAGGCCGACGAGCTCATCGCGGTCGTTGAACGCGCCGACGCACCGCCATCCCGCGCGCAGCATGTGCGCCGACCACATCGGGGCGCGCTGCTGGGCGGTCGCGGGTGGGTAGTTCATCGCGGTCACGTAGATCTGCAGGGCCTCGGGGAGCCGGGCCCGGAGCTGGTCCGTGGTCAGCTCGGTGATCCGATCGAAGCTGGGGGATGGCGCGGCGGTCACGGCCGAACACTAACGCCTTCCCAGCGCGCGGTCCTTCTCGCGGCCGATCCTGCCGCCGAGGCGGCCTCACCGGGTGCCGGATTCGGCCACTCGGGTGATCATCTTGTCTGATCATGCCTCGAACAGGTGAGCTACGGCGCATTGCTTGAGTCCGTCGGCGGGGCGAGCTAATCTGTAGGTGTTCGAACGCGAGTTCGATGAACTCCGGTTCGGGCATCGAGTCCGACGGTGGGGTGGGGGAAGCACCCCGCCGCCGGACCTGCCGGCTCCCCACGGCAGGCGTGGACGGCTTCGTCGTGCAGAGGAGACTGCCGATGTCTTTTTCCACTGATCTCTCGATTCCTGCTCCGCGGCGCTCCGTGGAGAACCACGAACCGACACCAGAGGCCGAGACGCCGGCCGGCTCCCTGTCGTTGCTGCTCAACGCGCGAACGTGCTTGCGCGAGGCGGAGGAGGCGGACCGCCCCGGGGAGCGGTACGTCGCCGCGCACGTGGCCGCGTTACGTGCGGCGACCGCGGTCGTCGTGGCGCGCTCCTGGCGGCGGGAGAACGGTCGTCCGGCCAGCGCGTGGACGTTGCTGACCGGGGCCGCTCCCGAGCTGAGGGAGTGGGCGGCGTACTTCGCGGCGCGCTCGGACCGGCGGGCCGCGGCGGAGGCCGGGGTGCCCACCATCACCTGGCTGGACGCCGACGGACTTCTGGCGCGCAGCCGGGAATTCCTCGACATCGTGGGGCGAAGCCTGTTGGGGGTGGCTCGATGAACGGTACTGAAGTGAGGCTCGACTACGGGCGGATGCTGGACCTGCTCGGCATCGAGGCCCAGCTGCTCACCGCGGCGACCCACGACGCGCACATCCACGCGCCGGTGTGGGGCGCGTCCGGGAGGACCTTGGGGCAGACCATCCGGCACCTGGGCGATCTGTGCGAGGACACCCTGTCCTGGCTGGGCTCGTCCGCGGTGGAGCGGCGCTGGGACCTGCCGGACCAGCCCGAGCTGCGCGAGGTGACCGGCCGGTTCGCCGTCCGGTTGGCGGATCTGCTCGCCGAGCTCGGCGCCAGGCCGCCGCACGATCCGTGTCCGACGTGGTGGCCGGAGCAGCACACCGTGCGGTTCTGGCTGCGCCGGATGCTGCACGCCACGACGGTGCACCGGGTGGACGTGCAGGCCGCAGCGGGGGTGCTGCCGACTCCGATCGCGCCCGACGTGGCGACCGACGGCATCGACGAGGTGCTGCGGCTGTGGTTCGGCTACCGGTTGCACGCGCTCGGCATCACCGCGACGCGCGCCTGTTCGGTCGGGGTGTACGTGGAGGGCCGGAATTGGCTGGTCACCGCCGACCAGAACGGGACCGCGGTGGTGAGCTCGGACGACGTGTCGACCGCGACGCCCGACGCGGTCGTCGGCGGCGATGCGCCCGCCGTCTACCTCTGGATGTGGGGTCGGCTGCCCGATCGCGCCGTGGAGACCAGCGGCGATCTCGACGCGATCGCACAGCTGTGGGGCCTGCTGCAGCTGGCCACCCGCTGAGCACGCCGCCCGCGGCCGGTCGCGGGTGTGCGACCGGCTTCGCGCTGCGGCACGTCATTCGCGTCGGCGGCACGGCTGGGTTCGACATGCGCGGGTGCCGCTTCGGCGGGAAATTCCCGTCCATGCGGCCGCTTTCACGAAAACCGCTAAGTTGGGCCAGATTCGGGTGGAGGCGAGGTTCGTCCCCGGCTGGTGTTCGCGCGCTTGCCGTCCACCCGGCGTCGTTCCGAGGCGAGTTCCCTTGCCGCAAGCCGATAATCTGAACTCCAATCGGCGGATACCCCGGCCTTCGGGCCGGGGAGGAGTCGATCCTGAGGGCTGTTGGCCTCCGCCTCGACGATCGGCTTGGCCGGGCAAGGGAGCTTGCCGTCGCCGCGCAGTTCGGGGAGTTGATCCAACGGCACGTGAACTGCGGAACCGAGGACCGTGCTCAGGCACGCAGCCGGAGGCCCTTGGGCGTGGCGCGGAATCCCGCTTCGGTGAGCACTTCGGCCAGGCGGGACCCCCAAGCGTCTTCGCCGTCGGCGCGTTGCACCGCGAGCTGCTGCAGCCAGCCGTCCCGGACCACCCGGGCCAGCCCGGCCGCCGCGCTGCGCAGGGCGGATTCGTCGTCGGTGAACGACAGCAACGACTTCCCGCCGCGTTCGACGTAGAACACGGCCTCGCCGGACACGAGCACCACGAGCGCACCGGCCTTGCGGCCCGGTCGATGCCGGGTTTCGCCCATCACCGCAGGCCATCCCAGTGCGCCCCCGTAAGGCTGTGCGGGATCGGCAGCGGCCAGCACCACCGCGTCGCCGTCACTGTCCTCGCGGGACATGGCACGCAGGCGGTCGATCGCACCGGGCACCGCGAACTGCGCGGCGCCGAGGCCCTCGATGACGTACCCGCGTCGGCAACGACCGGATTCCTCCATGGCTCGAAGAACCTTGTACACCGCGGAAAACCCGCCCGTGACGCGCTCGATGTCCAGCGCTCCGCGCGTCAGCACCCCGTGCCGCTCCAGGAAGGCCTCGGCCCGCGCGTGCGCTCGACGGGTCGGGTCGCCCGACGGTTGTGGCGCCAGCGACCAACGTCCGGACACCGTGGGCGGGCCACTGCGGCTGGGCATCGACGGACGGCCTGCGCGCAACCGCGCGTAGCGGCCGCGCGGTGCGCTCCGGCGTGGCTTGTGCGCCGCGCCGCGGCCGGAAACCAAGGACCGCAACGGTGCCAGGGTGTCGTTGGTCGCCATGCCGGACCAGACCAGGTCCCACAAAGCCGAAGTGACCGCGTCGTCGGCGGGCGTGGCCTCGCCCTGCTCCACCAGCAGGGCTCCCGCGCGATCCGCCAGCTGGCGGAAGAACAACGCGCCACCGTCCAATGCGGACACGACAGCGCGGTGCAGCGGCGAATCGGCGGCAGACTCCTCCGGCAGGTCCGGAAGCAGCAGGTCGGCGACATCGGTGGGCGCCAACGCGATCCAGCCGTCGCCGCCGGCCAGGGAGCCGGAGCCGACCCAGGTGACCTCACCGGTGGCGGTCAGCTCGTCGAGCAGCGCGGAGGAGTAGCCGGGCAGTCGGGCGGGCAGGATCAACGACTCCAACCCGCTCGCCGGAACCGGCGCCCCCGCCAGTTGCTCGACCACGGCGTACACGTCGTCCACCGTGGGCGCGGAGCGCAACCGGGCTCCGATGCCGTGCCACGCTGGCAGGAAACGGCCCAGCGCGGCCGGTTCCACCGGTTCGACCTCCGCGCGAAGCCGCGCCAGCGACGCCCGCCGCAGCCGCCGCAGCACTTCGGCGTCGCAGTACTCCAGCGCCCCGCCACCACCGGCCTCCAACGGCCGAAGCTCGCCGCGGACCAACCGCCCGCTGCCGGTCAACCGGTCCAGCACGCCGTGGACGACGGCCACTCCCAACCCGAATCGCTGCGCTGCGGCATCGGCGGTGAACGGTCCGCGGCAGCGCGCGTAGCGGATCAGCAGGTCGCCCAGGGGGTCGGCGACCGGCTCGGTGAATGCCTCCGGCACGCCGACCGGCAGTGCGACGCCCAGCGCATCGCGGACCTTGCCGGCGTCCTCGATAGGAATCCAGCGCTCTTCGCCCGCGATGCGGACCTGCAGCACTCGTCGCTGTCCGGCCAGGTCGGCCAGCCACTCCGGCCGCACGCCCCGCGCCTCGGCTTCGGCCGCGGTCAGATCTCCCAGGAAGTGCAAAATGTCCATTGTGGACTCGGTGTCGCGGGCGTGCCTTTCCGGGGCGAGCCGTTGCAGCTGCTGCTCGATCTCGTCGAGCGCCTCCGGGTCGAGCAGCTCCCGCAGCGCCTCCGAACCGAGCAGCTCCGCTAGCAGCGTCGAATCCAGGCTCAACGCCGCCGACCGGCGCTCCGCCAGCGGCGCATCGGTCTCGTACAGGAACATGCCGATGTAGCCGAACAGCAGGCTGCGCGCGAACGGCGACGGGGTCGGGGTCTCGACCTCGACGACTCGCACCTTCCGTGCCGCGACCTGCGACATCAGCTCGGTCAACCCGGGCAGGTCGTAGACGTCCTGCAGGCATTCCCGCATCGCCTCCAGCACGATCGGGAACTGCTCGTACTGCGCGGCCACCGCCAGCAACTGCGCGGCTCGCTGCCGCTGCTGCCACAACGGCGTGCGGCGGCGCGGATCCCGGCGCGGCAGCAGCAGGGCCCGCGCCGCGCACTCCCGGAACCGGGCCGCGAACAGCGCCGAGCCGCCGACCTCGTCGGTCACCACCTGCTGGACTTCTTCCGGCGGCAACAGCACGTCCTCGGCGGTCGGCAGCACTTCCGCGCCAGACTCGTCCAGCGCATCGGCCAGCCGCAGCACGATCCCGTCGTCGGAAGAGGCGACCTGCGGCTCGATCCCGCGCCGCTCCCGGATCCGGGCTCCGATGGCCAGCGCCCACGGGCCGTTGACCTTGGCGCCGAACGGCGAATGCACCACCATCCGCCAGTCGCCGAGCTCGTCGCGGAACCGCTCCACCACGATCGTGCGGTCGTCCGGCACGTGCCGGGTCGCCCGCCGCTGTTCGTCCAAGTAGGACAGCAGGTTGTCCTGGGCCCACTCGTCCAGCCCGGCCGCCGCGATGCGCGACCGCGCCGCCGGGGTGTCTGCGCCGGTCAGCTCCCGGACGAAGGCGCCCAGGGCGCGCCCGAGCTCCAGCGGCCGTCCTGGCGAATCGCCCTTCCAGAACGGCATCCTGCCCGGCTCGCCAGGCGCGGGCACCACCACGACCCGGTCGTGGGTGATGTCCTCCACCCGCCAAGCCGAGGTGCCGAGCAGGAAGGTGTCGCCGACCCGCGACTCGTAGACCATCTCCTCGTCGAGCTCGCCGACCCGCACCCCGCCCTTGCCCGCTTCGTCTGCGGGCGTGGTAACCGTGAACAGCCCCCGGTCCGGGATCGTGCCGCCGGAGGTCACCGCGAGCCGCTGCGCACCGGGCCGCGCGCGCAGCTCGTCGTTCACCCGGTCCCACACGATGCGCGCGCGCAGCTCGCCGAACTCCTCGCTGGGGTACCGGCCCGCCAGCATGTCCAGCACCGCGTGCAGCGCAGAGTCCGGAAGCCCCGCGTAGGGCGCGGCCCGCCGCAGCAGCGCCGCGAGCTCCGGCACCGGCCAGGTGTCCATCGCGACCATCGACACGACGTGCTGCGCCAGCACGTCCAGCGGGTTGCGCGGGAAGGACAGCGACTCGATCAGCCCGTCGGCCATCCGCTCGGACACCACCGCGCAACCGACGAGGTCGCCCCGGAACTTCGGGAACACCACGCCCCGCGAAACCGCGCCGACCTGGTGCCCGCCGCGCCCGATGCGCTGCAGCCCGGAGGCCACGCTCGGCGGCGTCTCCACCTGGATCACCAGGTCCACCGCGCCCATGTCGATGCCCAGCTCCAGCGACGACGTGGCCACCACGCAGGTCAGCCGCCCGGACTTGAGCTCCTCCTCGACCACCGCCCGCTGTTCCTTCGACATCGAGCCGTGGTGCGCCTTGGCGACGATCGCAGAGGTGCCGCCGCCGATACCGGAACCGCCCACCGCCTCGGCCGGGAACCGCTCCAGCGCAACCGGTTCCTCCGCGGCGAGCTCATTGATCCCGGCGGTGAGCCGCTCGGCCAGCCGCCGCGAGTTGGTGAACACGATGGTCGAGCGGTGCTGCCGGATCAGATCCAGGATCCGCTCCTGCACGGACGGCCAGATCGACGTGTGCTGCTCCGCGCCCGCCGCCGGGCCCTCGACCTCGCCGGTCGACGCGCCCAGCTCGGCCATGTCCGGCACCGGCACCTCGACCCGGACCTCGACCTCCTTGGGGTGCGCGGGCTGGATCGTGCGCACCGGCCGACCACCGGCCAGGAAGGTCCGCACCTCCTCCACGGGCCGGACCGTCGCGGACAGCCCGATGCGCTGCGCCGGCTGCGGCAGCAGAACGTCCAGCCGCTCCAGCGACAGCGCCAGGTGCGCCCCGCGCTTGGTGCCGGCCACCGCGTGCACCTCGTCGACGATCACGGTCTCTATGCCGCACAGCGACTCCCGAGCCGCTGAAGTCAGCAGCAGGAACAGTGACTCGGGCGTGGTGACCAGCACGTCCGGCGGGGTGCGGGCGAACGAACGGCGCTGGTCGGCCGGGGTGTCCCCGGTGCGGATGCCGACCTGGATGTCCGGCGGGGCGCCGCCCCGGCGTTGCGCGGCCTGCCGGATCCCGGCCAGCGGCGCGCGCAGGTTGCGCTCCACGTCGACGGCCAGCGCCTTCAGCGGCGAGACGTAGAGCACCCGGCAGCGCTGCTTCGCGTCGGCGGGCGTGCCCTCGACGGCCAGCTTGTCCAGGGCGGAGAGGAACGCGGCGAGCGTCTTGCCGGAGCCGGTCGGCGCGACGACCAGCGCGTGCTCGCCGTCGGCGATCGCCTCCCACGCCCCGCACTGCGCTTCGGTGGGCGCGGCGAATGCCCCGCGGAACCAGTCGCGGGTCGCCGCGGAGAAGCCGTCCAGCACATCGGTCACCAGGAAAACGTAGCGCGGGTGCCCGTCCTTCAGGGCAAGGAAGAAGCGCGCTTTGCCACGATCATGGTGTGCCGACCGGATACGCGCGGTGCCGCGGTCCACATGCCTCGCCAGCTTCCGGGTGGACTCGTGCGTCCGGACGGTACCGATGCGCGGTAGCGTCACATGACGACGGTCCCGGTCAACGAGTCCGAAGCTGCCGGTGGTGAACCGGCACGACAACACGGCCGCTTGCCCTTGAACCTCGCCGAAGCCCAGCTTGCGGCCCTTGCGTTTGCCCTTGCGCGATGCACGACCCGTTGACACCGCGTGCCAACGGGTCGTGCATGCGTAACCGTGCTGGAACAGCGTTCGGGACGGGACTGTCCACAAGGGCTGGACGTTGGTGTGATCCGCGGCGAATGCGGGGATCTGTGCAATTCGCCGCTGCGAACGTGGCAGCATTCGACCCCGAAAGCGTCAGGCTTGGGAGGGGGACGGGTGCGCGTCCTGTCAGTGGATCTCGGCACCTCGAACACCGTCGCGGTGCTGTCTGCACACGGCCGGCCACCACGGGTGGTCGAAATGGATGGTTCGGCGACCATGCCGTCCGCGGTGTTCGCCACCGAGGACGGCGGGATCATCGTCGGCCGCGACGCCGAGCGCCGGGCGCGGCTCGACCCGTCCAGGTTCGAGCCGAACCCGAAGCGCCGCGTGGACGAGAGCACCCTGCTGCTCGGCGACAACGTCATCACCGTCACCGATGCACTGGCCGCGGTCCTGCACCGGGTCGCCGAGGAGACCACCCGGCAGCTCGGCGGCGCCCAGCCCGACGAGGTCCGGCTGACCCACCCCGCGCAGTGGGGCACGGTCCGCCGCAACGTGCTGCTGTCGGCCGCCCGGCTGGCCGGGTTCAGCTGCAACCTGGTGCTGGTCCCGGAGCCGGTGGCCGCCGCCGCGCACTTCGCGTCGTTCCCCGACCGCACCCTCGGCGCCGGCCAGGCGTTGGCCGTCTACGACCTGGGCGCGGGCACCTTCGACTGCGCGATCGTGGGCGCCACCCAGAACGGGTTCGCGGTGCTGGCCGAGGACGGCCTGGCCGACCTCGGCGGCCTGGACGTCGACCAGGCGCTGCTGGAGCACGTCGGGCGGCAGGTCTCGAACAAGGACCCGCAGCGCTGGCAGCGGCTGCTGCGGCCGGCGAGCACCGGCGACCGGCGGGCCCAGCGCGCCCTGCGCGAAGACGTCCGCGCCGCCAAGGAAGCCCTCTCCCGGCACCCGCAGACCGAGGTGCCGATGCCGGAACCCTTCGACGACGTGCTGGTCACCCGCGCGGAGCTGGAAGCGCTGGTGCGACCGAGCATGCTGCGCAGCGTCGAGCTGCTGGCCGCGGTGCTGCGCTCCAACGGAATGGGACCGGAGAACCTCGACGGGGTGTACCTGGTGGGCGGCTCCAGCCGGTTGCCGCTGGTCGCCAGCCTGATCGGCAAGCAGCTGCGGATCGTGCCGACCACCCTCGACCAGCCGGAGACCGCCGTCGCGCTGGGGGCGCACCACGTGTCCCGAGACGGGGCGGCGATGTGGACCCAGGACTTCCGGAACAACCTGCCGTCGGGCCCGGTCGCCATCCCGCAAACCGGGCAGCCGCAGGTCGGGTACCGGGAACCCGACACGGTGCGCACCTACCCCGTCGCGCCGCCGCCGCAGCAGCAACCCCACTTCCAGCAGCCCGCCGCCAAGCCCGACTCGCGGCGCAATCTGCTGATCGGCCTCGGCGCGGTCGCGGCCGTCGCGGTGATCGTGGCGATCGTGTTCCGCGTCTCCGGCGGGTCGGGTGCCCCCAGCGCGGCGGAATGCCAGCAGCCCGGCACCGTCGACGCCAAGGGCTTCACCGCCTGCATGGCCAACCTGGCCGGCAGCGTTCCCGAGCAATCCAACTGCGCGCCCGGCTGGCAGCGGATCATGCCCGGCCTGCGGGAGCTCGACGGGACCGTGGCGTCCTGCTCGATCGGCAACCCCAACTCGGGCACCCAGATCATCTACACCCAGCTGGGTTCGCAGGAGGCCGCGCAGAAGCGGGCCGACCTGCTGCTGGAGTTCAACGGCGTGACCAGCGGCCAGCAGGTCGAGGCGGAGTGGAGCGGCAACGGCCTGTCCGGCACCTACCGTGCGGTCACCAGCGACACCTTCGGCACCTTGGTGTTCACCGTCGACGACCGCCCGCTGGTCGGCATGGTGCTCAAGCCCAACGACGACAAGAAGCTGGACCCGGGCAAGATGGCCGACGAGTTCGAGCAGAAGGTCCAGCCCGGCACCGACTGATCGGCTCACCGCCGGTTGCGGTGCTCCCAGAAGAAGCGCACCGCGAGCGCAATGACGACGAGGAACCCGGCGCCGATTACGGCTTGGCCCAGCGGGCTGGACAATCCGGTCGGATCGGCCAGCAGGAGCAGCACACCACCAGGGTACGGGCGCCGCGTACGCTTTCGGGCGATGCGCCACACAGCTTTCCGCCAACGCATGGCCGACGAATTCGGCCGGGTCCGCGCCGAGATGCTGGCCCAGGACCACGTTTTCTCGTTGCTCGGCGGGCGCACGGTCGACCAGGCCCTGGAAGCCGGGCTGTCGACCAAGGAGGTCTGGCAGGCCGTCTGCGAGGTTTTCGAAGTTCCCGCCGAACGGCGCTAGGACTCCGAGCCCTCCTGCCGCTCGGCGGTCGGCCGCTGCGGGGGTCGGCGTTCCGGCACCTCGAAGTCCGCCCACAGGTTCTGCGCGCTGATCTGCTGCTCGGGGGTGCGCCCCGCGTCCTGGTAGTGCTGGTAGGCCCGGCGCCGTTCCTCCTGCATGTGCCGGTACGCCTCGGACTGCACCAGCCGGTGCTGCTCCGGCGTTGGATGGCCCTCGGCGACGGCGACCTCGGCCCGGCAGATCTGTTCGAGCTCGGCGATCCGCCGTTCATCGGCCAGCCGCTGCTCCGGGACGTCCTGGGCGGGTGGCTCGTGGTGCCGGTAGCGCACGTAGGGGTTGTCCTGCGGCAGGCCGCCGCTGAGCCGGCCGTAGAACCCGAAGAACATCAGCAGCATGCCCGCGATCAGGCTGAACACC
Source organism: Saccharopolyspora pogona (assembly GCF_014697215.1). Lineage (GTDB taxonomy): Bacteria > Actinomycetota > Actinomycetes > Mycobacteriales > Pseudonocardiaceae > Saccharopolyspora > Saccharopolyspora hattusasensis. The sequence continues at coordinate 4,656,365 of NZ_CP031142.1, read as the reverse complement.
ACGTTCGGCAGCTTGAAGGCGAACACGTTCCAGGGCGTGTTCAGCAGGCCCAGGTTGATCAGCCCGGACAGGAAGAACAGCACCCCGATGGCGGCGGTGGTGGTGGAGGCGACCGGTCCGCCCCAGGCCGCGGCGCCGATCAGGAGGACGCCGACCACGACCGAGACCAGGGCCAGCAGGCCGTTGCTGGATAGCCCGATGATGTCGATGCCGCTGGTGGTGAACAGCGGAACCCGGTTGGCCAGCCCGAACGCGCCGAAGACCAGCAGGAAGGCACCGAAGATGGCGGCCGCGACCCGGTAGAACCGGCTCAGCGGGTGGTCGGGTGGCAGGTAGCGGTCCATTCGCATGGTCGGCACCTCCTCGGGGCCGGGCGGCAGGTTCACCCGATGGGCTATTCCGAGTGTCCACCTCGATCGCGCTGATCGCACCGTCACACGATCAGGTGGCGGAGCTGGCGTGTCGGGCCGGTGATCGAACATCCGTTCGTCTAAGATGGAATCGCACGGGCTCGAATCGGCGAAGCACCCCGCAGCCGGATTGTCGGTCCCTGCCCGTAGCGTCTGATCTGACACACGACGACCAAGTTCGACTCGACCGAGGTGGACCCCCGATGGCAGCGACACCGGACAAGGGCAAGGCGCTGGAGCTGGCGCTCGCCCAGATCGACAAGCAGTACGGCAAAGGGTCGGTCATGCGGCTCGGCGACGAGTCGCGCGCACCGATCGAGGTCATCCCGACCGGTTCCATCTCGCTGGACGTCGCGCTGGGGATCGGCGGTCTGCCGCGAGGCCGCATCGTGGAGATCTACGGCCCGGAGAGCAGCGGTAAGACCTCCGTGGCGCTGCACGCCGTGGCCAACGCGCAGAAGCTGGGCGGCACCGCGGCATTCATCGACGCCGAGCACGCGCTGGACCCGGAGTACGCCAAGGCGATCGGGGTGGACACCGACGCGCTGCTGGTGTCCCAGCCGGACACCGGCGAGCAGGCGCTGGAGATCGCGGACATGCTGATCCGCTCCGGCGCACTGGACGTCATCGTCATCGACTCGGTGGCGGCGCTGGTGCCGCGCGCCGAGATCGAGGGCGAGATGGGCGACAGCCACGTGGGTCTGCAGGCCCGGCTGATGAGCCAGGCGCTGCGCAAGCTGACCTCCGCGCTCTACAACGCCAAGACCACCGCGATCTTCATCAACCAGCTCCGCGAGAAGGTCGGCGTGATGTTCGGCTCGCCGGAGACCACCACCGGTGGCAAGGCGCTGAAGTTCTACTCGTCGGTGCGCCTGGACGTGCGCCGCATCGAGACGCTGAAGGATGGCTCGGACGCGGTCGGCAACCGGACCCGGGTCAAGGTGGTGAAGAACAAGGTCGCCCCGCCGTTCAAGCAGGCGGAGTTCGACATCATCTACGGCATCGGCATCAGCCGCGAGGGCTCGCTGATCGACATGGGCGTCGAGCAGGGCATCATCCGCAAGTCCGGTGCCTGGTACACCTACGAGGGCGACCAGCTCGGCCAAGGCAAGGAGAACGCCCGCAAGTTCATGCGGGAGAACCCGGACATCGCCAACGAGATCGAGAAGCGGATCAAGGAGAAGCTCGGCATCGGGGCCACGCTGGACGCCGAGAACGCCGAACCGGCGCCGGTGGACTTCTGATCCCGCTGAGCACCTGCTGGACGTCGAATGCAGATGAACCGTGACGGTACGCGTCGGGGGAGCGGTGCACGGAGCCGCGTCCCCGACGACGCCCCGCCGGGTGGTTCCTCGGACGCGGCGGATGACGCGAAGCCGCGGCGCAAGCCGGACGACGCCGAGCAGCTGGCCCGCGACACGGTGTACCGGCTGCTGGCGGCCCGCGCGCGTAGCTGCTCGGAGTTGCGACAAGCCTTGCTGCGCAAGGAGATCGACGAGGACGTCGCGGACGCGGTGCTGCAGAAGTTCGTCGACGCGGGCCTGGTCGACGACGCCTCGTTCGCCGAGGAGTGGGTGCATTCGAGGCAGCGGTACCAAGGGCTGGGGCGCAAGGCGCTCGGTTTCGAGCTGCGCCGCAAGGGTGTCGAAGAGCACGTGGTTGAAGCGGCGCTGTCCACTGTGGATGGCGATGCGGAGGTCGAGCAGGCGCGCGAGCTGGTGCAGCGCAAGCTCCGCACGATGGCAAACCTGGACCACGCGGCGAAGATGCGCCGCATGGTGGGCATGCTGACCCGCAAGGGCTATTCCGAAGGGCTGGCTTTCCGCGTGGTGCGAGAGGAAATTGAGCGCTCCGGCGCCGACGTCCCGGACCCCGACCTCGAATCCCCGTGATCGACCTCGTCGCGGCTGCGTTCGCCGGCTGAGCGAGCAGATCTGTCGGGCGGCCGGTGCGCGATGTGCACAGGCCTTTTGGGACGGTGGTACCGGAACGTCGGTGCGGGATCGTAGAGTGCCCGTCATGAAGTCGAGGCGACGCGTGAACCACATCGTGTGGGACTGGAATGGGACGATCTTTTCGGATAATCACGCCGTGGTCTCGGCGGTGAACGAGGTCTGCACCGCCTTCGATCGAGAACACATCGACCTCGACGAGTGGCGGTCCGTATTCAGCCGTCCGCTGTTGCAGTGCTACGAGCGGCTGCTGCGCCGCTCGCTGAGTGACGAAGACTGGGCGCGCATCGACGTGCTCTACCATGAGGCGTACCGGGATCTACTGCACACCTGCGGCCTGGCAAACGGAGTTCCCGATGTGTTGCAGGAGTGGACCACGGTGGGCCGCAGTCAGTCCCTGCTGTCCATGTGGTTCCACGATGAGTTGGTGCCGATGGTGGCGAAGTACGAGCTCACTGCGCTTTTCAAGCAGGTTGACGGTCTTCGGGCGGGAATTGGAGGGGGGTCGAAGGCTGCCCACCTGGAGCGGCATCTGGCCGAGCTGGGCCTTGCCCCACAGGAAGCTGTCGTGATCGGCGACGTGGTGGACGATGCTGAAGCGGCGGCCCACGCAGGCGCCAACTGTGTGCTGGTGACAACTGGGGTTATGAGCAGAAGTGCCTTGGAAGCGGCTGGTGTCCCCGTCGCTGACTCCGTTCAAGAAGCTGTGTCTTGGCTTGCATGAGTACTGTTATTGCAGTTCAGATCGTGCGGTCGATGTCGTGAAACCCATTGGGCGGCGAGCTGGTCGTGACGATCCGGGTCCACGGTCCCGGGGGCACGTCGGCGTCGTCGACGAACTGCCGGTCGACGACGTCGTGCTGCCCGTTGAGCTCGCGCAGGCCGAGGCAGCTGTTGAGCGCGGGCGAAACGTCCATACCCGCGCCGTTGAACCGGGTGTTGGTCGCCGTCCTGCCGCGTCTTCGCCGCACGCCGCGACCAATAGTGCACCGAGCACCAACGTCGTCGGGACCGCGCGGGCCGCTGTCAGCAGAGCCATCGGAGCAGGGAGATCCAAGGCAGGCGGGCGCAGAAGGCTTCGCCTTTCGGGATGACGTGCTCGTGCAGGCCGTAGTCGTCAGTCGTCAGCGAACCGCGACCGGCCAGGGTGAGTCCGAAGCTCAGCCCGGTGGTGCCCTCCGGTGCAGATGGCGTCGTCCACTTCGCCGACGCCCAGTCCGCCGAGGCGCCGAACCACGGACTGGTGATCCAGTAGCGCCAGACACCGGTCTCGTCGCGGCGGTAGACGGCGAGTTGGGTGGGCGCGGTCGACTTGTACCAGGCGCTGAGGTCATAGGTGTTGTTCGCGTGCGCGGCCGGAGCCGCCTCGCCCATGTCGAGCTGCTGCATCAGCTTCGCATCGCCGCTGGTGTATTCGGTGATGTCCAGCCGCTGCGCCCACCGCCCGCTGTGCGCATCCCCGACCATAGTCCACTGTGGATTGTTCTGGCCCCAGCTGCTCTGCACCCAGCCGCGCGGGCCCGGTTCTTCCAGCGACGCGTTGACCAGCCCGTCGCGCGGTGCGGGTGCCGGCGGCGAGACCAGTGCGCGGAACCCGCCGCCGATCACCTGGTCGACCGTGCGCACCACCGTGCCGTTCGCCTGCCGCTGCGCCAGCCAGGACGCGAACTGGTCCAGCACGACCGGGCTGATCGACAGCGGGCCGCAGAAGTCGCAGGTCTGGTGCAGCACCAGCGGAACCCAACCGCCACCGGAGGCCTCGGCCCGCAGCACCACCTGCTGCAGGTCCTCCAGGGTCCACTCGGGGTCGATCATGCCGGTGCCGCGCACCATCTGCGGGTTCAGCGGTGGCACCGATTCGGCGGGAGCGCAGTTGGAGCAGCCGTGCCCGGTCCTGATGCTGCCGGTGACTCGTGAGCTGTTGTACCCGCAGTCCTGCGCCGCCTGCTCGGCCTCGCGGTTGAAACTGCCGAACGGGTAGGCGAACGAGGTCGGCCGGAAGCCCCAATGCACGAGGTTGGCGCGGTCCTGGCAGATCTCCCGGCGGGCTTCGTCCGGCGAGACGGCGATGATGTCGGGGTGGTTGACCGTGTGCCCGCCGATCTCGTGCCCGGCGGCGGCGAGCGCGCGCAGGTCGTCCAGGCTGAGGTAGCTGCGCGCGCCGATGGATCCGGATACCACGTAGAACGTGCCGCGCATCCCGTACTTGCTGAGGATGCGCGCGCCGGAGATCTGCGAAACGCTGCCGTCGTCGAGGGTGAAGGTGACCACGGTGCGCGGAGTCTGGGCGTTGGCGCTACCCGGCACGCCGAGGAGAACCGCGAGCAGCGTCGCGCAGACGCAGACAACGGCTCTGCACAGCCGTTTGCAGGCCGGGCGTGCTCCGTCCATGACTGACCGCCAACGGGTCGAAAGAACTTGACCGACCACCAGCACGCTACGGACGATCTCGACGGCGGTAGAACCAGCTGGTGCGGGGTACGGCCTACCGCGTTTAAGGGAGAAAACCCGTGAGTCCTTCTGGTAGCCGTAGGAGGCTGTTTTGGAAGTGATCGTCCGAGGCGTGGCGGGGCGGGCTTGTGTCTTTGAAGCGGCGAAGCCGCTCGGCGCTGGCTAAGCCGCCCCCTCGCGGGGGCGGCTCGCCTACAGAACCGGACGTGAAACTTTCGCTTCATCCGGCTCCTCGATCATGTGGTTCTTGGCGTGAATACCTCGGCGATGTCGACTCGTTTGGTCTGGTCGCTGGTGTTGTCGCGGCAGTGCTGATGCAGGGCACGCATCCTCGTGAGGTCAGTCAGCCCGTTCCATTGGGGAGGGGCGAACTGTTTTATGGTGATGGTGTCCGCATCGGTGAACAGCAGTCGGCAGTGTGCGCACTTCCCTCGCTGGCGACGAAGCAGGATCGCCGTCCTGCTCGTCGTCAGCGGGTGGTCACGCAGCCTGTTGGCCCAGTAGACCAGGTTCCCGTCATAAGGGCTGGCGTGGCCGCGCACCTTCACGTGGCGCTTGATGGGAATGTCCGCGTGGACAGCGAGCCGCGGACCGTCCAGAGTGGCGAATTCCAGACGGCCTTGATCGCGTCGTCGCCAGTATTTCGCGAATACCCAGCCCGCGCTCTTCTTCGGGTGACGGCGGCCGGCCCAGTGCAGCAACGTCGAGAACAACCGGTAGTCACAGGAGGCGAAGACCTTCTTGGCGACCACCGTGCGGTAATACATCGACCAACCCCGGATCACCGGGTTGAGTGCGCTGATCAGCGCCTCGTGCGGCGCTGTCTTCCGCGTTCGGACGATGTCCCGCATGGCTCGATGATGCCGCTTGACGGAGTCCTTGCTGGGTTTGATGAGCGTCTTGATCACGGGCTGTTTCCGCCCGTCGCTACCTGGCCGATGTTCCTTGGTCACGTAGCGACGGATGTGGAAACCCAGAAACTCGAAACCGGCTGGCCCATCGAGAGCGAGGCGGGTGTGAGTGATCCTGGTCTTGGCCGCTTTCAGCCGCAACCCGATCCCGTTCAGCCATTGCTCCGCGATGTGCTGGGCCTTCTCGATCCCCGCACGGGTTGGATGCAGGACCACGAAGTCGTCGGCATAGACCACGACCTGAGGTCGGTCTCGGCTGCCGAACGCTGAGGTGATCACTGTTTCCAGACCGTGCAGGGCGATCAACGCCAGCAACGGTGAAATGACCCCACCTTGCGGGCTGCCCCGCCAGGTAGCCTCCAGAGCCTTGCCCTCCATGACCCCGGCGGTGAGCCATCCCTTGATCAGACGACGCAACTGGGGGAACGTGGCGAGTTTGGCCAGGAGTGGTTCATGCGCGATGTTGTCGAAGCATCCGGCGATGTCTGCATCTAGGACGTACTTGTCCTTCTTACAGGTCGCATCGAAGATCGCCGCAATTGCATCATGCGCTGAACGGGCCGGGCGGAAACCGTAGCTGTTCGGCTCAAACCTGGCTTCCCACTCGGGGTCCAGGGCCAGCTTCGCCAGTGCTTGAAGTGCCCGATCCAGCATGACGGGAATACCCAGCGGGCGCTTCTCCGCCTTGCCGGGCTTGGGAATCCAGACCCGACGCACGGGTCTCGGTTTGATCGTCTCCGGGTGCCGCAGGCGATCCACAAGTAGCCAGCGCTGGTCGGGCGGGACGGAGGCGACTCCGTCGATCCCGGCCGTGTGCTTGCCCTGGTTGTCCTGCGTCACCCGGCGCACCGCCAGACAGCGAGCGGCTTCCGATTTCATCAACAAGCGTTGCAAACTACGAACTACCGCCACGTCGCCACGACACGAGGCTCGGAAGATGCGCTTTTGCAGGCGGTACACCGTGGTCTCCAGCTTCCGCCAGGGAACCGATGCCCAGTCTCCGATCGACCGCCCGTCACCGGGCAGGCCGTCGTTTCCGTTTCTTCCCACTACTCACACCCCTTTCCTTCCACATGACCGTGCCCGCGTCGGCCTATCGTGGGCGTTACCCCACGCGTTCGCTTCTCGGGCAATCCCTCCCCATACCGGCATGCGGCCTGGTCGCCTACTCACCAAACCCGATGAGAGCCTGCACGGGGTTACTCCGTTCCGAGTCGTCCGTTTGACGCTGCCCGTAGGTCCGCACTGTCTGCCGGGCCACCATGGCGGATGCACGGGCGGACACCGATGGACCTATCCGCCCCGATGGACCATGCCCTTGCGGGCCAGACCCGCTACCTCGCGTGGGTCTGATGCTGCTAACGACAGTTCGGGCGTGCGTTCGTCTCCTGACCATAGGCAGCCTGCTAGAGGCGTCCCGGACGTCGAGGTCGCCGGTTATCCCCGTCACATCCCTGCTTCCACAGCCTTGATAACCAGTCGCAGCCATGGGGACGTCGCTTTCCTCCATGCATCATGAGGGGCCGGGATCACACCGACCATCGGACAATTCAGTTGTAACCAGGGCACCCGCCCTGGCCCCTTCCATCCCCCGCCAACAGCGGTTTCGGAAGAACGGATCACAGCCACCTATGCAGCTTGCACAGACGCCGACTGGCGAGGACAGCCCCGGGTCGTACATGAGTCGGGGATCCCCGAGTCCAGGCGGCGTCTGATGCTCCGCTACCCGCACGCTACGCAGGACGAGTTTGAAACAGCCCTTATAGCACCAAAAGACTCACGGGCGGTTGCTAGCCCTGCGGGGAGCGCAGTGCGGCGGCTTCTCGGGCCAGTTGCTCGATCCGCGCCCAGTCGCCGGCGGCGAGCAGGTCCTTCGGCGCCAACCACGATCCGCCGACGCAGCCCACGTTGGGCAGCGCGAGGTAGTTCGGCGCGGTCTGCGGGCTGATCCCGCCGGTCGGGCAGAACTTCAGGTCCGGCAGCGGCCCGGCGATCGCCTTGAGGAACGGCACACCGCCGCTGGGCTCGGCGGGGAAGAACTTCATCGCCGTGGCCCCGCGCTCGGCCAGCCGCATCGCCTCCGACACCGTGCCCGCGCCGGCCAGGTACGGCACCCCGGATGCGTCGATGTCGTCGAGCAGCCGGTCGGTCGTCCCGGGCGTGACCAGGTAACGCGCCCCGGCGTCGGCGGCCCGCTTGGCCTGACCTGGTTCGGTGATCGTGCCCGCCCCGGCGACCATCTCGGGCACCTCGGCGGCGATGCGTTCGATCGCGGGCAGCCCGGCCGGGGTGCGCAGCGTGACCTCGATGGTGCGGATTCCGCCGCGCAGCAGGGCTTCGGCCAGCGGCACGGCGTGCGCGACGTCATCCAACGCCACGACCGGCACCACCGGGGCGAGATCCAGCACTTCAGCTGCAGTGTTCATGAGGTGGTTCATCCGTTCCTAGTGCGTGCGGCGTTCCGTCGAGTGCCCGTGAGTACTTTCGGGCGCTATCGCACCCAAAAGTACTCACGGCACGTGACCAGCGGAAACAGCCGCCTCTTCTCGTCGGGATCGGCGCAGGTGGTCGCTGGTGTCAGACGGTCGCGTCGGTCGGCTGTGCCTGCAGCTGGGCGAACACGCTGGCGCCGCGGTCGGCCCGCCCGACAGCCTGCCGGAACGCCGCGAACAGCTCGCGGCCGGTGCCGAACTGGGCTCCGGGCGCGACCGGTGCGTTGTCGCGGGCGGCGAGCTCGTCGTCGGGCACCAGCACCTCCAGCGTGCCGCGGTCGGCGTCCAGCCGGACCACGTCGCCGTCGCGGACGCGGGCCAGCGGCCCACCCGCGCTGGCCTCCGGGGTCAGCTGGATGGCCGCCGGGATCTTGCCGGACGCGCCGGACATCCGGCCGTCGGTGACCAGCGCGACCTGGTGGCCGCGGTCCATCAGCACGCCCAGCGCGGGGGTCAGCCCGTGCAGCTCAGGCATGCCGTTGGCCTGCGGGCCCTGGTTGCGGATCACCACCACGACGTCGTGGTCCAGTTCGCCTGCCTGGAACGCGGCGGTGAAGCCGTGCTGGTCGTCGAAGACCCGGGCGGGCGCGGTGACGGTGCGGCGCTCCGCGCTGACCGCGGACACCTTGATCACCGAGCGGCCGAGGTTTCCGTCCAGCACCCGCAGGCCGCCGTCGGGCGCGAAAGGCTCATCGACGCCGCGCAGCACGTCCGGGTCCAGGCTCTTCGCGGGCGCATCCGACCACACGAGCTCGCCGCCCTCCAGGAACGGCTGCTGCCGGTACCGGTCCAGCCCCGGCCCGGCGACCGTCTTGACGTCGGGGTGCAGCAGGCCGGCGTCGAGCAGCTCGCCGACGAGCGTCTGCACGCCCCCGGCGGCGGCGAAGTGGTTGATGTCGGCCGAACCGTTGGGGTAGACCTTCGCCAGCGACGGCACGACCGCGGACAGGTCGGAGAAGTCGTCCCAGGTCAGCTCGATCCCGGCCGCGGCGGCGATGGCCACCAGGTGCAGCGTGTGGTTGGTGGAGCCGCCGGTGGCCAGCAGCGCGACCACGCCGTTGACGATGGCCCGTTCGTCGATGATCTCGCCGATCGGCGTGTAGTCCGCGCCGCGCCCGAGTTGCACGACGCGACGGGCGGCCTCCTCGGTGAGGGCCTTGCGCAGCGGGGTGCCCGGCGGCACGAAGCTCGATCCTGGCAGGTGCAGGCCCATGACCTCGACGACGAGCTGGTTGGAGTTGGCGGTGCCGTAGAACGTGCAGGTGCCGGCCGAGTGGTACGACGCCGACTCGGCTTCCAGTAGGTCCTCGCGGCTGGCCTTGCCCTCGGCGAATAGCTGCCGGATGCGGCTCTTCTCCCGGTTGGGCAGTCCGGAGGGCATCGGCCCGGCGGGGACCAGCACGGTCGGCAGGTGCCCGAACGACAGCCCACCGATCAGCAGGCCCGGCACGATCTTGTCGCACACGCCGAGCAGCAGGGCACCGTCGAACATCTCGTGGGAGAGCGCGACACCGGTGGCCATCGCGATGACGTCGCGGGAGAACAGCGACAGCTCCATCCCGGTGCGGCCCTGGGTGATGCCGTCGCACATGGCGGGCACGCCACCGGCGAACTGGGCGACACCGCCAGCCTCGCGCACCGCGTCCTTCAGCCACGCCGGGAACTCGGCGTAGGGCTGGTGCGCGGAGAGCATGTCGTTGTACGCGGACACGATCGCGACGCCCGGTTTGGTGGCTCCACGCACCGCAAGCCGGTCAGCACCGCTGCACGCCGCGAAGCCGTGCGCGAGGTTGCTGCAGGGCAACTCAGTGCGGGCCGGGCCGACTGCCCCGGCCGCTCGGATGCGTTCGAGGTACGCGGTGCGGGTCGCGGCACTGCGCTCCGCGATCCGCTGGGTGACTTGTTCGACGACGTGCTGCGGTGGCCGCGCCATTGACCGCCTCCGGAAAGGCTCGAAATGCGGGGCGACGACGCTGGCGCCTCATGACGGCAGTCACACTAATGGGTGTGGCCTGGATTTCACAATCGATACAGCAGGCGGGGATCCGGTCCCGATCGGGCCGCCGGGTGCGCGATCATGGGTGGTAGATCGAGATGTGAGGAGGGGGCCGATGCGGATTCGCGCGCTCGTTGCGGTGGTGTCCGCGGCTGCCGTGCTGTCGGGCTGCGGGCAGGATGTGCCGCCCGGGTCGAACGCGTTGCCGCCGCCGAATCTGCCCGCCCCGACCACGCCGGCGCCGGCGAGCCCGGCCCCGTCGGTTGGCGATTCGGTCGAGCTCGACACCTCGCCGACCATCGAGCGGATCAAGCGGCGACGCCAGCTCCTGGTCGGGGTGCGGGTGGACGCGCCGCAGTTCGTCAGCCGCGATCCGGCGGGCGAGTACCAAGGCTTCGACGTCGAGATCGCCCGCGACCTGGCGAAGCGCATCGGCCTCGCCCCGACGCAGGTGCAGTTCCGGCGTCTGCCGCCGACCCTGCTGCTGGACGCGGTGGCCTCGGGCAACGTGGACGTCCTGCTCGGCGGCACCGCCGATTCCCCGCAGCTGGCCGCGGTCGGGCCGTACGTGGTCACCGACAGCAAGCGCTACGTCGTGATCAAGTCGGACGACAAGAAGCTGGCCGAGCAGCTGCAGCAGATGCTGGACGCCGCAGTCGTCGATGGCTCCTGGCAGCGCGCCTACGACGCAACCCTGCGCCCGGCCGGGATCAACGCCCGCCCGCACTGACCGCTCAATGCCCGTGAGCGTTTTTGGGCGCTGTAGCACCCGAAAACGCTCACGGCCGAGCTGGCTGATCAGCGCCGGCAGCATGACCAGGGAAGGCCTGCGGTAGCAGCACGGCCACACGCGAAAGTCGCCCGCAGGAGCCCAGAAGCCCCACGGGCGACTTTTAGTCAGTTTCTGGTTCTCGGCAGAAAACCGCGTCCATTAGAAAACGTTGCAGATGTGCCCTGTGTTCGTGCGGGGTTGAGTGCTGCCAGTGAGTAGCCATTCCAGCCTCACAGCTACACAGAACTCATTGTTGGCTTCATTGTCCCGCCCCACGACGCCGGTGCCGGGGAAGACCCGCGGGGATGGGTATGGACCTGAACCTTTCTCAGTAGGCGCCATCGACGGACAGGGACCGCGTCTGTGCCGGCGCCCCCGGCTCATTGGCGTAGTCCACGATGATGTCCATCCAGAAATTCTGGACACCTTCGAAATTGGTGCCGGCCATGACCGGAGCACTGCAATAGTCGCCCGGTTCGAAACCATTCGGCACGCAGCCATGATGGACCTCGCCGACGGGTGTACGGTCCCGATACATATATGCGTGTATCCACACTTGCTGCGCGTACGGGTGTGAACACAACGCGTCGGCCTGGCCGTAAATCGCACCAATTTCCGGAGAGCTGTAGCTCATTCGTTCTTGTGGAGTGCAGCCAATCGGCTGCCGGGTCTCCATTTGGTTCGCCGCGCCGCTTTCACTCGCGGACGCGTTGACCGGAGCAACGAGCAGGACGAGACTCGCCATGACTCCGGCACCGATCGAGACGAAACTTCGCCCAACTAAAGCCATAGGGCTATCCCCCAAGAATCCTTGACCAAAATCATACGGTGAATTCGTTGTGAACGCACAGGAACCCGTCAATGGTCCTTAGATTCACTCGATCTGCCCCAGATGCCAGTTGCCATGATGAGTGTCGTCGGTTTCCCGGTAATCCGGGGTTGACGGCTTCCTGGATGGACAGACCGTAGCTCATCGGAGCGGCCCGCCCGGGCAAGTGGCGAAAACTTGCCAAAGTGGACAATGGCTACGGAAGTAATTTCTGCGGACCGCAGGTGGCCTCTTCGATGCAGAGGGCGCGTGCATGGTTGTGCTGTGCGACGGCCAGGTTCCCCAGAGCATGGTGGACGTTGCCGACCGCGACCCCGGCGACCGATCCGTCCTTCAATTGGTCAGCGAGTCTGTGCAAGCGCAGTGAACACCTCAATCGCCTTGGCCTGAGCAGAAACTACTAGCTTCCGTCCGATAAGACGTTCACCAACTCGGGAAAGCTCTGTGCAACATTCCTGAGTAACCAGCGGATCGCTCACTCTCGCTGCCGGGACCCGGTTCAGGTCCCGGCAGCCGAGAGCTGTTTCAGTCTCCGAGCGGAGTCTCTGTAAGGGGCGTGGTAGCCGGCGCGATCTGTTTGGTCTTCTTCGTGCGCCGGTTTCGCCGATCGAGGTAGTTGGCGAACCACGTGAGCAAGAGGCATATCGAGATGTAGATTGCTGCCACGACCAGGCTCACCGGGATGATCGGCCGGTCGAGCGTGGGAATACCACCGAGGTACCGGGCGTAGTACAGCAATTCCTGGTAGGTGATCAGGAAGCCGAGAGCGCTGTCCTTGAGCAGCACCACGAGTTGGCTCACGATGGCTGGGAGCATGACGCGCACTGCTTGCGGCAGGACCACGTTGCCCATGACCTGGCTCTTGCGCATGCCGACGGAATAAGCCGCCTCGCTCTGCCCTGCTGGAAGTGCGTTAACCCCAGCGCGGAAGACCTCGGCAAGCACCGAGCCGTTGTAGAGCGTCAGGCCGAGCACGACCGACCAGTACTGGCCGAAGTTCACGCCCAGCCCCGGTGCCGCGTAGTACAGGAAGAAGATCAGGATGACCAGTGGGATCGCGCGGAACACCTCTACGATCGCCGTGCACGGCATCCGGATCCAGGCGTGGTCGGAGAGCCGACCGAGCGCGAATACCGCGCCGAACGCCAGCGCGAGCACGGCGCCCATGAGGAACGCGCGGACGGTGTTCCACAGAGCCCCGAGTAGTTCCAGCTGGATCTGCTCGTAGAGCAGCCATTCCCACTTGCTGGCGTCGAACTGCCCGGTGGCGTAGAAGCGGAGCACCACGTATCCGAGCAATGCAAGCACCACAACGGCGCTGACGACGCTGATGAGCCGGTTACGCACGCGGGCGCGCGGGCCGGGAGTGTCGAACAGAACGCTGCTCATCGGGCCACGCTCCACCGTTTCTCGAAGCTGCGCTGGATCAGGGTCAGCGGGATAACCAGGATCAGGAAGCCGATGGCGATCCACACGAAGGCGTTCAGTGTTGGCTCACCCTGCTCGTTGAGGAACGGGATGACCGAGCCGACCTCTGCCACGCTGAACCCAGCCGCGACGGTCGTGTTCTTCAACAGCGCGATCAGCACGCTGACCAGCGGCGGAACCACGGCACGGACGGCTTGGGGGAGGATCACGTTGGTCAGCGACTGGGCGAAGCCGAGCCCGATGGAGCGCGCCGCCTCGGCCTGTCCGACCGGCACCGTGTTAATCCCAGCCCGCAACACCTCGCAGACGAACGCTGAGGTGTAGATGGTCAGCGCGATTACAGCAGCGGTGAAGAACGGGAACTGGATCAGCTCCAGCTTGGGGTAGGCGAAGACGAAGAAGAAGAAGATCAGTGTCAGCGGCGTGTTGCGGAGCAAGGTTACGTACCCGGCGCCGACGGCCCGCAACGCTGGGACGGGGCTGACCCGCAGCGTTGCCAGGATCGTGCCCAGTACCAGCGAGGCTGCAGCGGCCAGCAGGAAGAGCTCGATCGTCCGCAGGAAGCCTCTGGCGAGGACATCGCCGTACTCCACCAAGATGTTGATCAATGAGTACTCCTGGAGTAATCGGATGCCCAGGGCGCGCTGCGGCCCTGGGCATCCGATGACGGGATCAGTAGCGGTCCACCTTGGGGGGCTCGGCGGACGTTCCGGACTTGCCGAGGGTGGCGTCGTAGACGCGCTTCCACTCGCCGTTGGTCGCAGATTGCTCCAGGACGTCGTTGATCTTGTTGCGCAGCGCCGTGTCGTCGTGCGCGAGGCCGACCCCGTACGGCTCCTCGGAGAACGTCTTGCCGACGACCTTCAGCTTGTCCGGGTCCTGCGCGGCGTAGCCCTTGAGGATGGCGTCGTCCGTGGTGACGGCGTCGATCTGGCGGTCAAGCAGCTGTTGCACGCACTCCGAGTAGCGCTGGAACTCGACGATGTTCTGCGGCTCGGTGAGCTGGTCCTGCTTGACCCGCTGGATCGGGGTCGACCCGGTCGCCGAGCAGACCTTCTTGCCCTTGAGCGAGTCCTTGCCGGTGATGTCGGTGTTGTCCGCGCGGACGAGGAGGTCCTGCCCGGCCATGAAGTACGGCCCGGCGAAGCTGATCTGTTCCTTGCGCTTGTCGTTGATCGTGTAGGTGCCGACGTAGTAGTCCACTTCGCCGGTCGAGATCGCCTGCTCACGCGCGGTGGACGGGATCGGCTTGTAGTCGATCTGGGTGTTCGGGTCGAACCCGAGCTGCGCGGCGATCAGCCTGGCGATCTCGATGTCGAAGCCGGAGTACTGGTTGGTGACCGGGTCGCGGAAACCGAGCCCGGGCTGGTCCTCCTTGACACCGATCGTCACACGGCCCTTCTGCTTCATCCGGTCGAACGTCGGTGAGCCTTGGACCTGGACGTTCTGGGCGACGTTCTGCTGGACTTGCGGTTCGCCGCCGCTGGGACCACCCTCACGTCCACAGCCGGTCAGCGCCAGTGCCAGCGATGCGGCCAGCACCGTCACCAACCGCAATTTCTTGGCTCGCATTTCGTCTCGCTGCCTCTCTCTGAAGTGGGTCAGTGGGTGAGGATCTTGCCCAGGAAATCCTTGGCGCGGCCGCTCTTCGGCGTGCTGAAGAACTTCTCCGGTGCGGCGTCCTCGACCACCTCACCGTCGGCCATGAAGAGCACGCGGTGCGCAGCACGGCGCGCGAAGCCCATCTCGTGTGTGACCACCAGCATCGTCATGCCCTCGGCAGCGAGATCGGTCATGACCTCCAGGACCTCGTTGACCATCTCGGGGTCCAGCGCCGAAGTCGGCTCGTCGAACAGCATCACCTTTGGCTTCATCGCCAGCGCGCGGGCGATCGCGGCTCGCTGCTGCTGCCCGCCGGAGAGCTGCGCCGGGTACTTCTCGGCCTGGTTCGCGATGCCGACCCGTTCCAGCAGTTGCAGCGCGTTGTCCCGAGCTTTGTCCCGGCTCTGCTTGCGGACCTTGATCGGGCCCAGCGTCACGTTCTCCAGGATCGTCTTGTGCGCGAACAAGTTGAACTGCTGGAACACCATGCCGACGTCAGCGCGCAGTTCGGCCAGCGCGCGGCCCTCGGCGGGCAGTGGCACCCCATCGACCTCGATGCGGCCGGAGTTGATCGGCTCCAGGCGGTTGATCGCCCGGCACAACGTCGACTTGCCGGAACCCGACGGCCCGAGGACCACGACGACCTGGCCCTTGGGGACCTCGAGATCGATTTCCCGCAGCACGTGCAAGGAGCCGAAGTACTTGTCGACCGCGGACATCCGGATCATCGGGACGTCCGTGGGAGCTGCGGTCATTCCTTCTCCTGAACGCGTCAAGTGGATTCGATGGCCGAAATTTAAGCCCCCGATGGGGGATAGTCCAGTCAGCTGCGGATAACGCTGATTGCAAGTTGGTTACGCTCCGCAGTCGCGAAGCCGGTCCGAAACCTCCGGTTCGACGCACGTCGCCGGCCGCCGCGTACCCTCCCGGGCGGGTGAATCCGCGATCTGACCAGGCGCTACCGTGGAACGGTGAGCACGAGGACGTACGAGATCCGAACTTTCGGCTGCCAGATGAACGTGCACGACTCCGAGCGGCTGGCAGGCATGCTGGAAGACGCCGGGTACGTGCGCGCGGAGTCCGACGCCGCCGACGTGGTCGTGTTCAACACCTGCGCGGTCCGGGAGAACGCCGACAACCGCCTCTACGGCACCCTCGGGCACATGCGGCCGGCCAAGGACCGCAACCCGAACATGCAGATCGCGGTCGGCGGCTGCTTGGCCCAGAAGGACCGCGACACGATCGTCAAGCGGGCCCCCTGGGTGGACGTCGTGTTCGGCACGCACAACCTCGGTTCGCTGCCGGCCCTGCTGGAGCGCGCCCTGCACAACCACGAGGCCGAGATCGAGATCCTCGAATCGCTGGACGTCTTCCCGTCCACCCTGCCCGCGCGCCGCGAGTCGGCCTACTCGGGCTGGGTGTCGGTCTCGGTCGGCTGCAACAACACCTGCACGTTCTGCATCGTGCCCGCGCTACGCGGCAAGGAGAAGGACCGCCGCCCCGGCGAGATCCTCGCCGAGGTGCAGGCGCTGGTGTCCGAAGGCGTGCTCGAAGTGACGCTGCTGGGGCAGAACGTCAACGCCTACGGCGTCGAGTTCGGGGACCGCTTCGCGTTCGGGAAGCTGCTGCGCTCCTGCGGGGAGATCGAGGGGCTGGAGCGGGTCCGCTTCACCTCGCCGCACCCGCGCGACTTCACCGACGACGTGATTGAGGCGATGGCCGAGACGCCGAACGTCTGCCCGCAACTGCACATGCCGCTGCAGTCCGGTTCGGACCGGGTCCTCAAGGCGATGCGCCGCTCCTACCGCTCCGAGCGGTACCTGAACATCGTGCGCAACGTGCGCGAGGCGATGCCGGACGCGGCGATCACCACCGACATCATCGTCGGCTTCCCCGGCGAGACCGAGGAGGACTTCGAGCAGACGCTGGAGGTCGTGCGGCAGGCGCGATTCTCCAGTGCGTTCACCTTCCAGTACTCCAAGCGGCCCGGCACGCCCGCGGCCGAGATGCCCGACCAGCTGCCCAAGGAGGTCGTGCAGCAGCGCTACGACCGACTGGTCGCGCTGCAGAACGAGATCTCCTGGGAGGAGAGCAAGAAGCTGGTCGGCCGCCCGGTGGAACTGCTGGTCGCCGAGGGGGAGGGCCGCAAGGACGCCGAGACGCACCGGCTATCGGGCCGGGCCCGCGACGGGCGGCTGGTGCACTTCGCCCCGACCGGTGCCACCGACGGCGAGATCCGTCCCGGCGACGTCGTGCGCACCACGATCACGCGTGCCGCGCCGCACCACCTGGTCGCCGACACGGACATCACCGGCCACCGCCGCACCACCGCCGGTGATCACTGGGCAGAGGGCGTGCGGCCCAAGACCTCCGGAGTCAGCCTCGGGCTGCCGTCGTTCGGAACCCCGCCGCAGCAGCCCGCCGAGCAGCAGGGATGTGCGTGTTGAGCAAGGCGGAAGGTTCGGACGGGTCGCGCCGCGCGCTGACCGGGTCGGAACGTGAGGCGCTGCGTCGCATCGACCCCGGCAAGCGCGCGCTGGTGATCGCATCGGTGATGCTCGTGCTCGTCCTGTGCTCGCTGCTGCCGTGGGTCCGCGGTGCCGCGGGGTGGGAGGTGCTGATGGGGCAGGCCGACCCGGCGCTCAAGATCGGCCTGCTGCCGCGGTTGTTCGCGATCAACTCGACGATCGTGGGGATCGGCCTGGGCGCCCTGGCGCTGATCACCCGGCGTTGGATCTTCGCGTTCCTGGCCGGGCTCGCCGGTGTGGTGGTGACGTTCGAGGGCGTGATCGCGATCTGGTCGCGCCAGACGAGCGGCGCGGAGGGCCCGTCGATCGGCCTGCTGCTCGCGGTGGCGTGCATGGCCGTGCTGGCCGTGCAGTGGATGCGGATCGTCTGGTCCCGTTCCTGACCTCTGGTTCGCCCGGCCAGTGCAACCCGATCACCTTCGCGGGCGTCTCACCGGTATGTCACGTGATCTCCAGTGGGACGGCGGCTACAACGTGCGCGACCTGGGTGGGCTGCCCGCTGCGGACGGCCGCCGGGTCCGCGCCGGGGTGCTGTCGTGCGGTCCGCGAGCCCGGCGTTCCTGACCGAATCGGGGTGGGGGCAGGTCTGGGAGCACGGCATCCGCACCGTCATCGACCTGACCGAAGAAGGCAGCGGCGCGCTGCCCGCACAATCGGCGCGCCCACCTGAGCTGACCGCCTTGCGGCTGCCGCTGAACCCCGTCGACGACGCCGAGTTCTGGGGCTACTGGGGCAAGCGGCTGCACGGCACGCCGCTCTACTGCAAGCCGTTCCTCGACCGCTTCCCGGATCGCACCGCCAAAGTCGTCACCGCGATCGCGCACGCCGAACCCGGCGGGGTGCTCGTGCACTGCAGCGCCGGCCGCGACCGGACCGGGATCATCGCACTGGTGCTGCTCGCCTTCGCCGGGGTGGCGGCCGACGAGATCATCGCCGACCACGAGCTCAGCCACGACCGGCTCCGACCGCTGTTCGACAGGCTCGGCTGGCCAGACCAGGAACCGCTGATCGACGAGGCACTCGCCCAGCACAGCACCACCAGGGTCGAGGCGCTGTCGGCGGCCCTCGACTCGTTCCACGCAGCGGCCCACCTGCGCTCCGGTGGCTGCACCGACCACGACCTCGCCGCCCTCCGGGCGAGGTTGCTCGCCTGACGGCGAGTTCGGTGCGCCGGACGCGCAGGCGGGCCTCCGGTGTCGCAACCCCGTCAGCGGCTGGCGATCGCCTGCTCCGCAGCCGTCAGCCACTCACGCCACTGGGCGGCCTGCTCCTCCGCCTGCTTCGCACGGCGTTCGTCGCCCGCCACGCGGGCCTTCTCGGCCTGCGCGTCGAACTGCTCCACCCGGTCGCGGAACTGGTCGACCCGGGCCTGCGCCTCCGGGTCGGTGCGCCGCCACTGCGCGTCGGCGGCCGACCGCACCCGGTCGGCGACCGTGCGCAGCTTGCCCTCCAGCTCCCGCATCCGCTCCCGCGGCGCCTTGCCGATCTCGTCCCACCGCTCCTGGATCCGCTGCAGGTGGGCCTGCGCGGCCTTGAGGTCGGCGGACGGGTCGATCTGCTCGGCCTCGACGAGCAGCTCCTCCTTCAGCTTGGCGTTCGCGGCGAACTCGGCGTCGCGCTCGGAGAACGCCTCCGACCGGCGGCTGAAGAACCGGTCCTGCGCGGCGCGGAAGCGCTGCCACAGCAGCTCGTCGCTGTCCTTCGGGGCGCGGCCGGCGGCCTTCCACTCCGTCATCAGCTGCTTGTAGCGGTTCGCGGTTTCGCCCCAGTCGGTGGACTCGGTCAGCGACTCCGCTTCCTCGACCAGCTCTTGCTTGTGCGCCTTGGACGCCGCGCGCTGCCGGTCGAGCTCGGCGAAGTGCGAGCCCCGGCGGCGGCCGAAGGCGTCCCGCGCCTTGGAGAACCGGCGCCACAACTGCTCGTCGGTCTTGCGGTCGACGCCGCGGACCTTCTTCCACTCGTCGAGGATCTCGCGCAGCCGGTCGCCGGCGTTCTTCCAGTGCGTGGCCTCGGCGGCGATCTGCTCGGCCTCGGCGACCAGCGCTTCCTTGCGGGCGACGGCGTCCGCCCGGGCGCGTTCCTTCTCGTGCTTGGCGCCCTCGACGGCCTGCTCGGCCTGCACCACCAGGTGCTCGATCCGGGCGGTCAACGCCGCCAGGTCGCCGATCACGGCGGCTTCGGCCAGCGAGTCGCGCAGGTGCTTCGCACTGGTCAAGGTGTGCTTCGGCTCACCGGCGTGGGTGCTCAACCGGGTTTCCAACAGCTCGACCTCGGTGAGCACGTCGTCAAACTTCCGCGCGTAGAGGGCCAGGCCCTCGGCGGCATCACCGGCCTGCCAGGAACCGATCGCCCGCTCCCCTTCGGGGGTGCGGACGTACACCGTGCCGTCGGTGTCCACCCGCCCCCACTTGGCAGGGTCGGCGGAAGCGGTCGGTACCGCGGGCGCAGCCGTGGGTGACCCGGTGGTGCTGGTGGTCGAGTCCGCGGCTGCCTTGTTGGCGACTGCCTCGGGGGTCGTGTCCTGGTGCGTCATAGCCGGCTTCCTCCTTGCGTGCCCGCTCTGATGCCCGTGTCCGGCACGGGCGCCCCGCATCGGCGGGGCCCAGCAAGCGTCGACCCGAACCGTTCGGTGGTCCGGCCTCCGCTGGCGCATTCAAACAGGTCAGGGCGCGAATCGGTACTCCGTTGCGGAACCGATGCGCCGGGGAGTCGGCGCGCACCGCGACGTGGTGCCCGGATCGAACTTGTGACCTGCACGGCTTCATTGTCATCAGGCACCCGTTCGGCCGCAGCGGGTAGGGGGCGGAAACCCGCCTCAGCCTCCGGCCGCCGGTTGCGGCTCCCTGCTCTAGCCAACTCGCCCGTGACCTCTACCGTGCACAGGTGTGATCACCCGTATCGCTGTGGTGCCTTACCCGCCGTTGCTGGTTCCCGCGTTGACCGTGCGGGCCGACCCGGAAACCGCTCGCTTGCGGGGCGCCTGTCTGCGCGCCGTGTCTAGTCTGACTGACTCTGCCGCCGAATGGGTGGCTGTCGGCGTAGATCAATCAGGGCCGCAGGTGCTCGGACCGGACACAGCGGGCACTTTCGCGGGCTTCGGCGTCGACTTCCCGGTGACGCTCGGTGGCGCCGGCACCCCTGATCCGGAGCTGCCGCTACCTGCGTTGATCGCCGGACTCCTTCGCGAGCAAGCAGGGGCGCTGGCGGTCACGACGCACCTGTTGGCGCCGGACACGCCGGCCGGGGATTGCCAGCGGCTCGGCGCGGAGCTGGCTGCCGGCGATGTCGGTCTCCTGGTGCTCGCCGATGGCACCAACCGCTCCGACGAGCGCTCGCCGTACTCGCCGGACGAGCGGGCCAAGCCGGTCGACGAGCAGATCCGCACCGCGCTGGTCGACGTCGACACGGCAGCGCTGTTTGCGCTGGAACCGGAACCGTGCGCGGAGCTCGGCGTCGCGGGCCGGGCCGCGCTCCAGGTCCTGCCCGGAGTCGTTGAGGCCACCGGCGGGACCTGGCGCGGCGAACTGCTGTACTCGGCCACCCCGTTCGGGGTCACCTACCATGTGGCGACCTGGACCCGCACAGCCTGAACAGGTGTTTCCGAGTGTGGTGGCAGCAGCCCCTGCGGATCTGCGGGCCTCCCGACTTGTGCATGACCAGTACGCGGCTTCGGGGCTGTCCTCACCGGACGACGTCTGAGAACCCGCGGCGATACGTTGCGAGGGCGGGCTGAGCGGCAGCGCCGCTTCAAAAGCCCGCCCTACCGCACCCCGGACGATCCTCCAATACAGCTTCTACAGCGCCCTAACCCACTCGCGGCCCCTGGCCAGCAGAAATGCCGGGCGGACCGCTGTGCTGCGCGCCCGGCACGCGCTTCTAAGTGGTCTCGCCCGTAAGTGCTTCGGGTCTTGATCATGCGGCCTTCGGGGTGGTATCGGGTGTGTGGTCGGCGGTGTCGGCGGTGTCGGCGGTGTCGTGGGTGTCGTGGGTGTCGTGGGTGTCGATGCGGGCGAGCAGGTCATGCAGGTCGTTGGTGGTGAACTTCCAGCGGAACGGCGTGGCGGTGGCGTTGTAGCGGTTCTGGAAAGACAGCAGGCGTTGCTCAACTTCGGCTAGGTCGGTGAAGTCGTTGGGAGACACGACTTTGCGTTGCACGATCGAGAAGAAGACCTCGATCTGGTTCAGCCAGGAGGCGTGAGTCGGGGTGTGCACCATGACCGCGTTGGGGAATCGTTTGGCCAATCGGTCGATCGCGGCTTGGCCGCGGTGGGAGGAGCCGTTGTCCACGACCCAGAACACCCGCTTGGCCGAGGCGTAGGGCTGGGTGGTCATGACCTGCTCGACTAGCGCCATGAACGGGACGATGCCGGTGGCGGGCTCGCAACGGCCGAACACCCGGGCGTGGTGCACGTCGTAGGCGGCCAGGTAGGCAAGCGCTCCGCCCCGGGTGTACTCGTGCTCGACGCGCATCATTCGGGCCTTGCCCGGCGGGAGCGTGGGATGGCAGCGGCAGCGGGCCTGGATCGAGGTCTTCTCGTCAGAAGAGATCACGAACTCGTTGCCGGTCAACGGTTCGCCGTCCCATATGCCGGTGTAGAGGTCCAGCACCCGGGCGGCCCGAGTGGCGAAGTGCGGGTCGCGCACGGAGATCCAGGACCGATACTGCCAGGGTTTGAGCGCGTCAGCGGCCAGCCAGCGACGTACGGTCGAGGGGGAGATCGCTGTGACCACGCCACGGGTCACGGCTTCACGGGCGAGTTCCGGGCACGACCACCGGGACAGCGGCGTTGCGGTCTCGGCCGGTAGCTGGCAGGCCAGAGCCTTGAGCTCGGCGACCTGCACGGGGGTGAAGCGCGGTGGCCGGCCACTGCGCTTCTTATCCCGGAGCCCGTCCACGCCGTCGGCGGCGAACCGGTCCCGCCAGCAGCGCACCGTGTCCAGGTGCACGCCCACCCGAGCGGCGATGCGGTTGTTGGCGTAGCCACGCCCGGCCAGCAACACGATCTGGGCGCGGACCTTGTCCCGATGCGGTGTCTTGTGACCGTAGGCGCGTCGTTTCAACACACGCCGCTGAGCTGCGGTGAGAATCACCGGGGTGGCAGACATGCCAGGCATGACGGGGGCGACCCCAATCCATGATCGACAACCAGGGTTCGCGCACCCTGCCATACGATGATCACGGTTCGCGTCGGCCTGCTGGTCTGGCAGCATCACCATCATGCCTACCCCGCCGGAATCGACCAAGATCTCGTTGCGTCAACGGCTGCGTGCTCATGCAAGAACCCACTGGCCCCGGGTGGCCGACCTGCGGTTTCGCTACCGCGGCCAGTTCGCCTACGTCGAGGGCGAACTGACAGACGGCGAGGTCTGGCCGCTGATACGACTGAGGTACACAGGCTCGGCCAGCCAATGGGGCTTCGCGCTGTACCTGGCCAGTTCCGGGAAGTACGAAGACCAGATCCTGCCCAGCGGCCTCCCCGTAGGCAGGCCGGAAGAAGCCCTCGATTGCGCAGCCGGTCTCTACCTCACAACACCCGACATCTGACCCGCACAAGACCCACAGGCCGTCAACCCCCGAAAAACTTCCGGCGGCGACCACTAAGGTCGAGGGGTGCAGTCCTTCCCGCATCTGGTGGCGATCGTCGGTCCCACCGCCACCGGCAAGTCGGACCTCGGCATCGAGCTCGCCTCGGCCTTCGACGGCGAGGTGATCAACGCCGACGCCATGCAGCTCTACCGAGGGATGGACATCGGCACGGCCAAGCTCTCCGTCGCGCAACGCCGCGGCATTCCGCACCACCTGCTGGACGTCCTCGACGTCACGGAAACCGCCTCCGTGGCGGCCTACCAGCAGCAGGCACGCGACGCCGTCGAAGACGTCCTCACCCGGGGCCGGACCCCGGTGCTGGTGGGCGGCTCCGGCCTCTACGTGCAGGCCGTCGTCGACGACCTGTTCTTCCCCGGCACCGATGCGCAGGTGCGGGACAAGTACGAGCAGGAGCTGGTGCGGGTAGGCCCGGCCGAGCTGCACCGGCGGCTGAAGGAGCTCGACCCGGCGGCCGCGGAAGCCATCCTGGCCAGCAACGGTCGCCGCATCGTCCGGGCGCTGGAGGTCATCGAGATCACCGGGCGGCCGTTTTCGGCGAACCTGCCCAAGCCCGGACCACCCCGCTACGGAGCGGTGCTGATCGGCCTGGACCGGCCGGTCGAGGACCTCGACGACCGGGTGGATCGCCGGGTGACCCGGATGTTCGACGCCGGGCTGGTCGACGAGGTCCGGAGGCTGGAGAAGGCCGGGCTCCGGTGCGGCCGCACCGCCAGCCGCGCGCTGGGCTACCAGCAGGTGCTCGCCGAGCTCGACGCCGCGGGCGACATGGCCGCCGCCGCGGCCGAGACCGCGAAGCTCACCCGCCGCTTCGTCCGGCGGCAACGCTCGTGGTTCCGCCGAGACGCGCGGATCAACTGGTTCGACGCCGCCGACCCGACGCTGGCATCAGACGTCCGCGCGCTGCTGGGCGAGTAGGGAACCAGCGCTTCTCCTCCGAGGCGACGCCCCGAACGCGGCTTGCCGCAGGTCGGCGTCGAGCCGCGCCAGACCGGCGACCCGGCGAACGTAGACTGGGCGCGTGCATTCCTCCCAAGGGCCCGAGTTCATCAAGGGCCACGGCACCCAGAACGACTTCGTCATCCTGCCCGACCCGGACGGCGCGCTGAAGCTCACCGACGAGCGGGTGCAGGCGCTGTGCGACCTGCACCGCGGGCTGGGTGCAGACGGCGTGCTGCGGGTCATCCGCGCCGGGGCGCTGGAGGATGCCCCGGCCGACGTGCCGGCCGATGTTTGGTTCATGGACTACCGCAACGCCGACGGCTCGATCGCCGAGATGTGCGGCAACGGTGTGCGGGTGTTCGCCCGCTACCTGGTCGACGCCGGGCTGGCCGCACCCGGCGAGCTACCGGTTGGCACGCGCGCCGGCGTCCGGTGGGTCCGAACCCACGACGACGGCCAGGTCACGGTCGATATGGGCCCGGCAAAGGTCTTCGGCGAGTCCACCACGAGCGCCTCCGGGCACGCCTTCGCCGGAGTCGCCGTCGATGTCGGCAACCCGCACCTGGCCTGCGTGAGCGACGTGGACCTCGCCGAGCTAGACCTCAAGACCGCCCCGCCGCACGACCAACACCTCTTCCCGAACGGCGTGAACGTCGAGTTCGTCCGGCCGCTCGAAGGTGACCACGTGCAGATGCGCGTGCACGAGCGAGGCGTCGGCGAAACCCGTTCCTGCGGCACCGGCACGGTCGCCGCCACGGTCGCGGCGCTGCGTGCCGCCGGTGCGGAAACCGGACGCCGGGTCGTCCACATCCCGGGCGGCACCGTCGAGGTGGAGGTCACCGCGACCAGCTCCACCCTGACCGGCCCCGCCGTCCTGGTGGCCCGCGGAAACCTCGATCCCACCTGGTGGCAGCAGCCGTAACCGCCGCTGGCACGCGTCACACCAGTGCAAACGGGTAACGGCGGGCGTGAGGCGTGAAAATCGGTCGCGGACCGTGGGACAATGGCCTCGATATGAAAAACTCTTTGACCTGGTCCGCCGAGCTCGACCGCGATGCGGTCGAAGCCGACGAATACGAACCCATCTTCACTGCGGAACCGTCCACGGGCGAGATGGAGCTCGCAGACCGTGCGTCGCTGCAGCGGATCGCCGGTCTGTCCACCGAGCTCGCGGACATCACCGAGGTCGAATACCGCCAACTCCGCCTCGAGCGCGTGGTGCTCGTCGGGGTCTGGACCGACGGCGACGCCGCGCACGCCGACGCGTCGTTGACGGAGCTCGCCAGGCTCGCCGAGACCGCCGGCTCTGAGGTGCTGGAAGGCATCATCCAGCGCCGCGACCGCCCGGACCCCGGCACCTACGTCGGCTCCGGCAAGGTCCGCGAGCTGCGTGACATCGTCGTCGCCACCGGGGCGGACACCGTCATCTGCGACGGTGAGCTCTCGCCCGGTCAGCTGCGGCAACTGGAGGAGAAGCTCAAGGTCAAGGTGGTCGACCGGACCGCCCTGATCCTGGACATCTTCGCCCAGCACGCCCGGTCCAAGGAGGGCAAGGCGCAAGTCGAGCTCGCCCAGCTGCAGTACTTCCTGCCGCGCCTGCGCGGTTGGGGCGAGACGATGTCCCGGCAGGCCGGTGGCCGTGCTGGTGCCAACGGCGGCGTCGGTACCCGTGGTCCCGGCGAGACCAAGCTGGAGACAGACCGGCGGCGCATCCACAAGCGCATCAGCAGGCTCCGCAAGGACCTTTCCGCGATGCGCACGGTGCGCGGCACCAAGCGAGGTCGGCGGGAGGCCAACGCGGTTCCCAGCGTTGCCATCGCCGGCTACACCAACGCCGGGAAGTCCAGCCTGCTGAACGCGTTGACCGGGGCCGGAGTGCTGGTGATTGACGCGCTGTTCGCCACCCTGGACCCGACCACGCGGCGGGCCAGCACGCCGGACGGCCGGAACTACACCTTGACCGACACGGTCGGCTTCGTCCGGCACCTGCCACACCAGCTGGTGGAGGCGTTCCGCTCGACGCTGGAAGAGGTCAGCGGCGCGGACCTGCTGGTGCACGTCGTCGACGGCTCCGAACCGTCGCCGCACGAACAGGTCGCCGCGGTGCGCGAAGTGCTGAACGAGATCGCCGAGGATCACACGACGGCGATGCCGCCGGAACTGCTGGTCGTCAACAAGATCGATTCGGTCGATGCGACCCGGATGGCCGAGCTTCGGCGGCTGCTGCCTGACGCGGTGTTCGTCTCCGCGCACAGCGGCAAGGGCATCGAGGAGCTGCGCGAGGCCATCGCCGACCGGCTGCCCCGGCCCGGCGTCTTCGTGGACGCGCTGGTGCCCTACACCCGCGGCGAACTCGTCGCGAGGGTGCACGCCGAAGGCGAAGTGGTCGACGAGGAACACACCCCTGACGGCACCCGGGTCCGCGCCAAGGTCCGGCCCGACCTGGCCAGTGCGCTCCAGCCGTTCGCGGGAACCGGGGGGTGAGCACTGCCGGTGCGGGCGGTGCGGCTGCGGCCGCACTGCTGCTGTGGGTGGGCTCGGGTACGGCGCCCGAGACCGCTGCGGAGCAGGCGCTCGCGCCGGTCGAGAAATGCCGCGTAGACGACAAGCGCCTCGCCGAGTTGTCCGGTCTCGCGTCGGACGGCTCGGCCTGGTACGCCATCAGCGATGGCGGCAGCTCGCTGCGGGTGTTCGTGCTGGATCCGGCCGACTGCTCGATCCGCGGAATCCGGACGGCGTCGAACGACCCCTATGACGTCGAGGACCTCGCGTTGGGGCGCGACGGATCGCTCTGGCTGGCCGACACGGGGGACAACCGTCGCC
Source organism: Saccharopolyspora pogona (assembly GCF_014697215.1). GTDB lineage: Bacteria > Actinomycetota > Actinomycetes > Mycobacteriales > Pseudonocardiaceae > Saccharopolyspora > Saccharopolyspora hattusasensis. The sequence goes on along the minus strand of NZ_CP031142.1, from coordinate 4,629,624 downwards.
GCCGGGACGACATCGCGCTGTACGTGATGTCGTCAGGCGGCGGCGCGACGTTGTACCGCCTCGCCTACCCGGACGGGCCGCACGACGCGGAGGCCCTGCTGCTCGACCGGGTAGGCGTGCCGCACATCGTCACCAAGGAACCGCTCGGTTCGGCCGGTATCTACCGTCCGGCCGGACCATTGGCGGCGGATCGCACTGTGCCGTTGGAGCGGGTCGGTTCGATCTCGCTGCGTTCCACCCAGACACCGGGCGGCCCCTTGAACGGCTCGCTCGGCTCGGTTCTGGTGACGGGCGGGTCCGTGAGCCAGGACGGCACGGCGGTCGCAATCCGCACCTACACCGAGGCGTACGTGTACGACGCTCCGGACGGCGATCTGGTTGCGGCATTCCAGCGCGAACCGTTTCGCATCTCCTTGCCGAACGAGCAGCAAGGCGAGGCGATCGCGTGGGAACCGGACGGCGCACTGCTGTCCGCGTCCGAAGGCAACCAGCCGGTCCGGCGCATTCCCGGGGTGGCGGCAGCAGCGCGAGCCACCGGGGCGCACGCCGAAGGCGACGGCTCGGCTAAGCCGGCGCTGGGCGGTGACGTTGACCGAGCGCAACCGACGGACCGGACCGGCTCCGGGATGTCCGCCGGTCGAGATCTGTTGCTCGCGGCCGCGGGGGCCGGACTGCTCATCTTCGTGGCCCGTCGACTGCGCTGCCGAACTCGCTGAGCGGCCGCGAGACTCGGGCAGGTCACCTCCTTGACCCGGATGTGTACCGGCCGGGACCCCCAAGCGAAGCGATGTCCGAAGTTCCGCTATCCGCATCGCTGCGCGAGCCAAGCCCCGCATACGCCAGGCCTACCGACTTGGGCAAGCGCGGCTGTGTTCATCAGACGTCACCGTCCGATGCTCCGCTGCCTGCACGGGATGCACGAGTCGGCATCCCGCTGCAGGGCGGCGGAGGTCCGGTTGTCGGACGACCCGGCCGAGGCCGGCTGCCCGAAGGTCAGAGGCGCCGCAGCACCGCGACGACCTTGCCCAAGATCGCTGCGTCGTCGCCGAGGATCGGCTCGTAGGCAGTGTTGTGCGGCAGCAGCCACACGTGGTCGTCGGTTCGCTTAAAAGTCTTCACGGTCGCTTCGCCGTCGATCATCGCGGCGACGACGTCGCCGTTCTCCGCATCGGGCTGCTGGCGAACCGCCACCCAGTCGCCGTCGGTGATGGCGAGGTCCACCATCGAGTCGCCGACCACCTTGAGCAGGAAGAGGGTGCCGTCGCCGACGATCTCCTTCGGCAGCGGGAAGACGTCCTCGATGGACTCCTCGGCCAGGATCGGGCCGCCGGCCGCGATCCTGCCCACCACCGGCACGTAGGCGGGCTTGGCCCGCCCGGTCAGCTCCGGGGAGTCCGGCTCGCCGCCGACGAGCACGCCGACGGTGCGTGGTCGGTGCGGATCTCGGCGGAGGTAGCCCTTCCGCTCCAGCACGCGGAGTTGGTAGGCCACCGACGACGTCGAGGTGAGCCCGACGGCATCGCCGATCTCGCGAACGCTGGGCGGATAGCCGTGCTCGCGCATCCACTTCCGAATGGCCTCCAGCACCTTGAGCTGGCGGTCGCTGAGCTCGTCTGCCCCGCTGGCCTGTCCGGGCAGGTTGTGCACGTCGGCACGGGAGTCGTCCTTGACGTCCTGTCCGCGGCCCTTGATCGAGCCGGTCGCATTACTCGCCACCGCTGCCTCCTGTCCGTGTGAACTGCGGTGCTTATCGCGGGGGAGTTCGGTCCGCCCGATTTCCACAGTAGACGGGAGAAACCCAGAGATCAAACACCTGTTCGAGTTAATTTCAGGCTCAAGTCTCGCCCTGTGGTGTGCTCGTGGTACACAATCGCACGCAGGTTCGATCGAACATCTATTCGATCATGGTTTTCGGTGTGGGAGGCATCATGACCACGTTCATCGATGCGGTGAGGCGAGCGCGTCCTGCCGAGCGGGAGGTCGTCGAGCGGCGGCGGGTGGGCGATGCGGTCGCGGTGTCACGGCCGTGCGACGGCGCCCAGCGCGTTCCCGGTCGCGTCATCTTCCGCGCGCCCGGCGCATCCGCCGAGGGATTGGTCGCCGCGTGCGACCGGGCTCGTCGGCGGGGCGAGTGGCTCTGCCTGGCCTCGGTGGCGATCTTCACTTTCCTCATTGTCATGCTGGTGGGGCTCTTCGGGCTCGGCGACGCGCCGGTGACGGGTGGTACCGCAGTCGTGGAAGTGCATGCCGGTGACACTTTGTGGGGGATCGCGGACCGGGTGGCGCCGGGCCGCGACCCGCGCGCCGTGGTCGCGAAGATCGTCGAGCTCAACGAGTTGGATGCGACCGCCGTGGAGGCCGGTCGGCTGCTGAGGGTTCCGGTCGGCGACTGATTCGCGCGACGCGGCTCGGCCGGGAGGATCGCCGGTGGATCGACGGCGGACGGCGGCGGACGGCGGGGGACGGCGCCGATCCTGGCTGGCCGGTGGTCGTCCGGCGGCTCGCGTCCGGTGGTTTCGGTGGCGACCTCGGTGTTTTCGCCGGCTGGGCCGATCGGTGGCGACCGGCCGGGCCGGAAAGGGTGTGTCGAGTTTGCTTCGCGGTACGCCGCCGTTTAGAGTCGACCACAACATCTAGTAGTTACGTCCGTGTATTTAGTCCACAGGTTGGGCTTGTAGGGTGCTCACGCACATACGGACGGTGAGTTGGGAGCTGGTTGCCGGAGGGCGACCGCGACCAAACTGGGGAAGGGGGTGAGGGCCGGTGCGATGCCCGTTCTGCCGCGGCGAGGACTCCCGGGTCGTCGATTCGCGCGAGGTCGAGGAAGGCCAGGCGATCCGGCGCAGGCGATCGTGCTCGACGTGCGGTCGGCGGTTCACGACCATCGAGGAGCTCGTGCTCTCGGTGGTCAAGCGTTCCGGCGTCACCGAGCCCTTCAGCCGCGAGAAGGTGGTGCGCGGAGTGCGCCGTGCCTGCCAGGGGCGTCCGGTGGAAGAGGACGCGCTGCAGCAGCTCGCGCACCAGGTGGAGGACACGGTCCGGTCCCTCGGGGTTTCCGAGCTGCCCAGCCACGAGGTGGGGCTGGCCATCCTCGGACCGTTGCGGGAGCTGGACGAGGTCGCCTACCTGCGCTTCGCGAGCGTGTACCGGGCGTACTCCTCGGTGGAGGACTTCGAGAAGGAGATCGCCGGCCTCCGCGCGGCGCGGCGCGCCGCGCAGGCCGGTGCGGAGCAGAACGCGGAGAGCGGCCGTGAGTAAGCCGCGTCGGCGCACGCCCCGCCGCGGGGGCGGAAACGCAAGACGTCAGCGGACGGCCCACGGAGGGGCGTCGCTGAACATTGAGTCACGACCGAACCGGACGGGGAGACCGGACGGGGCAGACGAAGCACGACGAGCGAAAGATAAGGAAGAGGGTCAGGTCATGACAGAGACCGTCGGTAGCCCGGCCGGCGCATCGGGGGAGCCGGAAGCAGGTGCCCGCGAGGGCATCCGGGTGCAGCGCGTCTACACCACGGAGGGGGTGCACCCCTACGACGAGGTCAAGTGGGAGCGCCGCGATGTGGTGATGACCAACTGGCGGGACGGGTCGGTCAACTTCGAACAGCGCGGGGTGGAGTTCCCCGACTTCTGGTCGCTGAACGCCGTCAACATCGTCACCAGCAAGTACTTCCGCGGCGCGGTGGGCAGCGACACCCGTGAGAGCAGCCTCCGGCAGCTTATCGATCGCGTCGTGCTGACCTACGTCGCAGCGGGCGTCGAGCACGGCTACTTCGCGACCGATGCCGACGCCGAGATATTCGAGCACGAGCTGACCTGGATGCTGCTGCACCAGGTGTTCAGCTTCAACTCGCCGGTGTGGTTCAACGTCGGCACCAGCTCCCGGCAGCAGGTGTCGGCCTGCTTCATCCTGTCGGTCGACGACACGATGGAGTCGATCCTCGACTGGTACAAGGAAGAGGGCCTGATCTTCAAGGGCGGTTCCGGGGCCGGGCTGAACCTGTCCCGCATCCGCTCCTCGCGGGAACTGCTGTCCTCCGGCGGCACCGCGTCCGGTCCGGTGTCGTTCATGCGCGGCGCCGACGCGTCCGCGGGCACCATCAAGTCCGGCGGTGCGACCCGCCGCGCGGCGAAGATGGTGGTGCTCGACGTCGACCACCCCGACATCGAGGAGTTCATCGACACCAAGGCGCGCGAGGAGCACAAGATCCGCGCGCTGCGCGACGCCGGTTTCGACATGGACCTCGGCGGCGCCGACTCCAACTCGGTGCAGTACCAGAACGCCAACAACTCCGTGCGCGTCTCCGACGAGTTCATGCGCGCAGTGGAGAGCGACGGCCGGTTCGGGCTGCGGGCCCGGATGAACGGCGAGGTGCTGGACACGGTGCAGGCCCGCGACCTGTTCCGCAAGATGGCGAAGGCGGCCTGGGAGTGCGCCGACCCGGGCATCCAGTACGACGACACGATCAACGACTGGCACACCTCGCCGGAGTCGGGCCGGATCACCGCGTCCAACCCGTGCTCGGAGTACATGCACCTGGACAACTCCAGCTGCAACCTGGCCTCGCTGAACCTGCTGAAGTTCCTGCGCGATGACCTGACCTTCGACGCCGAGCTGTTCGAGAAGGCCGTCGAGTTTGTCATCTCCGCGATGGACATCTCGATCTGCTTCGCGGACTTCCCGACCGAGGCGATCGGCGACACCACCCGGAAGTTCCGGCAGCTGGGCATCGGCTACGCCAACCTGGGCGCACTGCTGATGGCGACCGGCCACGCCTACGACTCCGTCGGCGGCCGGGCGCTGGCGGCGGCGATCACCTCGCTGATGACCGGTACCGCCTACAAGCGGTCGGCGGAGCTGGCTGGCGTGGTCGGCCCGTACGACGGGTACGCCCGCAACGCCGAGGCCCACCAGCGCGTGATGCGCAAGCACGCGGCGGCCAACGACCTGGTCCGCACCTACCACCGCAATGACGTCTCCGTGCACAAGCTGGCGACGAAGGTGTGGCAGGAAGGCCTGGAGATCGGTGCCCGCAACGGCTGGCGCAACGCGCAGGCTTCGGTGCTGGCCCCGACCGGGACCATCGGCCTGATGATGGACTGCGACACGACCGGCATCGAGCCGGACCTGGCGCTGGTCAAGTTCAAGAAGCTGGTCGGCGGCGGCTCCATGCAGATCGTCAACCAGACGGTGCCGCGCGCGCTGCAGGCGCTGGGCTACCAGGAAGAGCAGATCGAGGCGATCGTCGAGTACATCGCCGAGAACGGCCACGTGGTCGACGCGCCTGGCCTGCGGCACGAGCACTACGAGGTCTTCGACTGCGCGATGGGCGAGCGCTCGATCGCGCCGATGGGCCACGTGCGGATGATGGCCGCGGTGCAGCCGTTCATCTCGGGCGCGATCTCCAAGACGGTGAACATGCCAGAGTCGGCGACCGCCGAAGAAGTCGAGCAGCTCTACTTCGAGGGCTGGAAGCTGGGCCTGAAGGCGCTGGCGATCTACCGCGACAACTGCAAGGTCGGCCAGCCGCTGTCGGCGGGCAAGGGCGACAAGGGCGAGTCGGAGAAGGCGGTCGAGAAGCAGATCGAGTACCGCCCGGTCCGCAAGCGCCTGCCGAAGAAACGGCCGAGCCAGACGGTGTCGTTCACTGTCGGTGGCGCGGAGGGCTACCTGCACGCCGGTTCGTACCCGGACGACGGGCTGGGCGAGATCTTCGTCAAGCTGGGCAAGCAGGGTTCGACGCTGGCCGGTGTCATGGACGCCTTCTCAATGTCGATCTCGGTGGGTCTGCAGTACGGGATCCCGCTGGAGTTCTACGTCTCGAAGTTCCAGAACCTGCGCTTCGAACCGGCCGGGATGACCGATGACCCGGATATCCGGATGGCCAGCAGCGTGCTGGACTACTTGTTCCGCCGACTCGCGCTGGACTACCTGCCCTACGAGAAGCGTGCCCAGCTGGGCGTCTTCACCGTCGACGAGCGGGAGGCGCAGGTCAACGGCACCGATGTGGTGCCGGCCGAGCAGAGCTCGGACGTCGACCTGGACACGATGCGTTCCACTGTGGACTACTCGAAGAAGTCCGAGCAGTCGACGGCAGAGGAGCAGCGGGCAGGCAGCTCGACCGAGCTGCTGGAACTGCGCCTCGGCAAGGCCGCGGACGCGCCGCTGTGCATGACCTGCGGCACCAAGATGCGCCCCTCGGGTTCCTGCTACCTGTGCGAGGGCTGCGGCTCCACCTCCGGCTGCAGCTGACAGCGGGGTTGCTTCCGATGCAACATCGAGCACTGGTCCCGTAACCGGACTACGTGCAGCTTGAAAGGGGAGTCGCCATCGGGCGGCTCCCCTTTCGCGTGGTTCGAACTTTCAGACTGCGTGTCTTGCACCTGTGGGAGTCTTTCGTCCACTGTGCACAGTCGGTAGATGCCGAGGCCGGCAACCCGCTGGCGGCGACCGACACCGGATATGGGCCGATGCTGGTCGCCCGCATCGTGACCGGCGTGGCCTCACAAGCGTTCTTCGGAATCGCGATCTCGCTGTGCGCACAGCTGACACGCCCGGAAATGCGCGGCCGGGCCATCGCGGTGACGATGAACGGGCTGATGCTGGGCATGTTGCTTGGCATGTTGCCGTCCACATTGGTCGGTGAGCGGTTCGGCTGGCACGGCATTCTGGGCCATCGCGGTGCTTACCGTGATGGCGGTGCTGTGCACCGCGCTCGGCGTGCCGCGGCAGGAGCGCGCCGACGGCGGCGGTGACTTCGGCAGGAACTGGAGGCTTTCCGCAAGCCCAAGCTGTGGTTGGTGCTGACCACCAGCACGCTCATCATCGGCGCGATGTTCTCCGCCTTCGGCTACCGGAATGCGGGCCAGTGCTCCGCCCTTCAGGGCGGGGGGTGAAGGCTCGCGCTGGGAGGGCCGTGAAGGCCCGAGCAGTGCCTTATTGATCGGGAACTTATAGGTGTGATCTTCGTTGTTCTGGCATGATCGCTGGTGTGCGGGACGCGCGGAGGTTGTCGCCTGAGGCGCAGGAGGATTTGCGGCGCAGGGTGGTCGCTGCTGTTCATGGTGGGATGAGTCAGGTCGAGGCGGCCCGGGTGTTCGCGGTGGCCCCGCAGTCGGTGTCCAGATGGGTGCAGGCGTGGCGGAAACGTGGCTCGAAGGGTCTCACCGGGCGTCGCCGGGGTCGCAAGCCCGGCGAGCAGAAAGCGTTGAGTGCCCGCCGGCAGCGCAAGCTGCGGTATGCGGTGGCCGAGCACACCCCGGCCACGTTCGGGCTGACCGGCCTGGTGTGGACCCGCAAGACAGTGGCCGAGCTGATCCGGGTGCGCCACGGCATCGTGTTGAACCTGCGCACCGTCGGCAACTACCTGCGTTCCTGGGGATTGTCGCCGCAGAAACCGATCCGCAAGGCCTACGAACAGGACCCCGAGTCCGTACGCCGATGGCTGGAGGAGGACTACCTGGCCATCGCCGCCCGCGCCCGCCGCGAGGGCGCACTGATCCTGTGGCTGGACCAGACCGGGATCCGCTCCGACGCCACCGTAGCCCGCACCTGGGCACCGGCGGGCCAGACACCGGCGGTGGGCAAAACGGGCAAACGATTCAGCGTGAACGCGATGTGCGCGATCGGGAACAAAGGCGAGCTGTACTTCACCGTCTACACCGGCTCGTTCAACGGCAAGGTGTTCCTGTCGTTCCTGGACCGGCTGACCCGCCATCTGGACCGCAAGGTCCACCTGATCGTTGACGGACACCCCGTCCACCGCCGCAAGACTATCCAGCAATGGATCACCAAGCACGCTGAGGCGATCGCGATGCACTTCCTGCCGGGATACAGCCCCGAACTCAACCCCGACGAGCTACTCAATGCCGACCTCAAACGCACCGTTTCCACCAGCACAGCCCCCAAAACCCGCGCCGAGTTGAAACAAGCGGTCCGCTCCTTCCTCCACCGGCTCCAGAAGCTGCCCGACCGAGTTCGCTCCTACTTCGGCAAACCCGAAGTTCGCTACGCCGCCTAACATCACACATTTGCCACCCGGATCAATAAGTCGGACGGTTCTGCTGTTCGATGTACTGCTTCACGACGCTCAGCGGTGCCCTGCCGACGGAGCCTGCGAAGTACGAGCCCGACCAGAGTTTGTTGGCTCGGTAGTAGTGGCGTACGAGGTCGGGAACTCCTGGCGCAGGCGTCGGGAGGACACGCCCTTGGGGGAGTTGACCAGGCGGGCCATGGCGGCCTTGGGCGGGTAGTTGACGAGCAGGTGGACGTGGTTGTTCTCGCCGTTGAACTCGACCAGCTCAGCCTCGAAGTCCCGGCACACGTCCAGCATGATCTGCTCCATCCTCGACAGGTGCCGGTCGCCGAACACCTTGTGCCGGAACTTCGTCACGAAGACCAAATGAACGTGCATCGCGAAAACACAGTGTCTGCCGGTTCAAATGCCTTCGAATTCAGCCATAAACCAATGGTACAGTGCGCTCGTGCAGCTCCGTTTCAACTACCGCGTGTATCCGACGCCGGGCCAGCAGATCGAGTTGGCTCGGGCGTTCGGGTGCGCGCGGGTGGTGTTCAACGACGGGCTGCGCCCGCGCCGGCAAGCCAGGGACGCGCACGAGAAGTACATCTCCGACAGCGAGTTGTCCCAGCGGTTGATCACCGAAGCCAAGCTGACGCCGGAACGGGCGTGGCTGGGCGAGGTCTCCGCCGTGGTGTTACAGCAGGCCCTGGCGGACCTGAACACCGCGTACCGCAACTTCTTCCACTCGATCACGGGCAAGCGCAAGGGCCGCAAGGTGGCCCCGCCGCGGTTGCGGTCCCGCAAGGACAACCAGCAGGCCATCCGGTTCACCAAAAACTCCCGGTTCAAGGTGCTGGACAACGGACGGCTCAGATTGCCGAAGGTCGGCGACCTGGAGGTGCGCTGGTCACGGCAACTACCCTCGGACCCGTCTTCCGTAGCGATCATCAAGGACGCGGCGGGCCGGTACTTCGCATCGTTCGTCGTACAGACAGGCGAGGACGAAACGTTGCCGCCGGTCGACTCCGAGGTGGGCATCGACCTGGGCCTGACCCACTTCGCGGTGCTGTCGGACGGCACGAAGGTCGCCGCCCCGAAGTTCCTGCGCCGCGCGGCCCGCAAGCTCAAGCGGTTGCAGCAGGACCTCTCGCGCAAGCAGAAGGGCTCGGCCAACCGCAAGAAGGCCGTGACCAAGGTGGCTCGCGCTCACGCACGGGTGGCCGACACCCGGCGGGACTGGCAGCACAAACCGTCCACGACCATCATCCGCGAGAACCAAGCGGTGTACGTCGAGGACCTGTGCGTCGTCGGTCTCGGCCGGACGAGACTGGCGAAGTCGGTGCACGACGCCGGGTGGGCCGGCTTCACCAGCATGGTGGAGTACAAGGCCGCCCGGTATGGGCGGACGTTCGGCCGGGTGGACCGGTACTTCCCGTCCACCCGGATGTGTTCGGCCTGCGGGCGCACCAACGACAAGATGGCCCTCACCGTCCGATCGTGGGACTGCCCGTGCGGCAGTCACCACGACCGGGACGTGAACGCAGCGAAGAACGTGTTGGCCGCCGGGCAGGCGGACAACGGAAACGACCGTGGAGCGCACGTAAGACCGGGACTCGTCCGGGCGGCGCGCAGGGAAGCGGTAACCCACCCGGACGCCGCGCGGTCCACACGCAGCGTGGAGGGAATCTCCGTCTTCTAGGACAGAGAGGATGTCAATTCAACCCGATCCTCACCGAGGGTCACCGGGTTCAGCCCCGGCGCCGTCCCGTTGCTGCTCGTCGCCTACGGTGCCGCCACGGTGGTCGGCAACACGATCGTCGGACGCCTCGCCGACCGCTACACGATCGCCGTCCTGCTCTGCGGCCTGGTCCTGAACCTGGGCTTCCTCGCCGGGTTCGCCCTGCTGGCCGACCTCAGCGTGCCCGCGGTGGTCTTCATGCTCGGCATCGGCCTGGTCGGCGTCACCACGAACCCGGCGATGATCACGCGTGTGCAGCGCACCGGCAACGCCCGGCCGCTGGTCAACACGGTGCGCTCTTCCTTCATCACGCTCGGCGTGATGATCGGGTCCTGGATCGGTGGGCTCGCCATCAGCAACTTCGGCCTGCGAGCGCCGCTTTGGCTGGGTGCGGCCCTGGCCGCGGTCGGCATCGTCACGCTCCTGCCCGACCTCATCCGCCGTCGAGCGGCTGCGCCCGCGGCAGCGCCGGCGCCGAGTCTCGCGGAAACGGCGTAGCGCAGCGCCGTGAGCGGCGAAGGCTACCGCTGCCGCTCACGGCGTCGATGGGCTGCGGAGCTAGACTTCGCGGCGTGATGACACCCGTTCATGCTGCTGTGGTCGGTTAGTCAAGGACTCCGGCCCCACCGGTCAACGCTGCCCGCGACAATTTCTCCGGTTCGCCGGGCCGTTCGCCGTGTGCTGGGGCGCAGATCGTCCACTTCCCACCTTGCGCAGGTCGGCCCGGCTGACCTGCGTTCGGCCGCATCAGCAGGAGCGGTTCATGAACTTTTCCGACGACAATGCTGTCTGCCAGCAACAAATAGGTGTGCTTCGCTGGCTCTCGGCGAACGGTTCCCGGCCGCCGGCTCGGATCGTCGACGCGGATGACCGGATGTCCGCGAACGAGGCGTACGAGCTGGTGTCGCGCGGAACCGGTTTGCTGTGGCGCGGAGATTTCCACAACGCGCGCCAACTGCTCAGCGCGGTTGCGCGCCGTCTCCGGCGGACAAGGACACCCGGCCTGTCCGTTTCCGAGGCGTTCCACGCGCATCGGCGGGAGCAATCGCGTCGAGCCCGCACGCTGGCACTGGTCCTGGTCCGCCTCGACCTCGGTCATGTGCTGCCGCTTCGGCGCGCACCTGACGTTCGGTTGGCGTGCCACGAGGTCTACGGGCAGGCCAACGTCCCGTACGTGGTTCCGTTGCGGGAACTGCTCGGCGTGATCGGCGCGCACGAATGGCGGAAGAAGGGCATCTCGATCCCGGCACTCGGCGCGCGCATCCACGCCCACTACGGGGTTTTCGCTCCAACTCGAGGCGAATACGTGGATCTGATCGCCGAAACCCCGCTGCCGTCGGCGGAACTCGCCTTCGACATCGGCACCGGGACCGGTGTGCTGGCAGCGGTTCTCGCCCGGCGCGGCGTTGCGCGCGTCGTGGCCACCGACAGTTCGGCACGAGCGATCCGGTGTGCCGAGGAAAACGTCCGGAACCTGGGGCTCGCCGGGCGGATCGACCTGGTGCAGTCCGACCTCTTCCCGTCTGGGCGCGCGCAACTGGTCGTGTGCAACCCGCCGTGGCTTCCGGCGCAGCCCCACTCGCTGCTGGACCACGCCGTCTACGACCCGGGCAGCCGGATGCTCCGGGATTTCCTTGCCGGGTTGCCCGAACATCTCCGACCGGGTGGGGAGGGCTGGCTGATCCTGTCGGATCTCGCGGAGCACCTCGGGTTGCGCACCCGAACCGAACTGCTAGCCGCGATCAGCGGGGCCGGGCTCCGCGTCGCCGGGCGGTGGGACGTTCGGCCCAGCCATCCGAGAGCCTCGGACCCCACAGACCCGTTGCACACCGCCCGCTCCGCCGAGGTCACGTCCCTGTGGCGGCTCGCGCCGATTTGGGATCGCGCCACCCGGACGTAGCCTCGAGGCAGTCGGAGGAGGCGGTGTGGTCATGCGCAGAACCACAGCTGCCGTCGGCGGTGCGGTGTTCTTCGTCCTGGGGCCGGGAACCGTCGCGGTTCTCGTCCCGCGGCTGCTCACGGGATGGCAGTGGCGCCAGCAGCCGTACTGGCTGCCCGTCCGCGTGCTGGGCGCGCTGCTGATCATCGTGGACGCGATCGTGCTGGTGCACGCCTTCGTCCGGTTCGTGGTGGAGGGCTCGGGCACCCCGGTACCGGCCGTCGCCCTGGAACGGCTGGTCATCGGAGGCCTCTACCGCTACGTCCGAAATCCGGTGTACGTGGCGTTGCTCACCGTCATCGTCGGGCAGGCACTGCTGCTGGGGCGATTGGGTCTGTTGCTCTACCCGGCTGTGATCTGGCTGTTCGCGGCGACGTTCGTGCGGTGCCGGGAAGAACCGGTGCTCGTTCGCCGGTTCGGAGCGGAGTACGAACGGTACCGCCGCGCGGTGCCTGCGTGGGTGCCGCGGCTGCGGCCGTGGCACCCGCCGCGTGAATGATCGTCACACCGGGCGGCTCCATCTCGTCCCATCGACGACAAGACTGCAGGAAGGACGAACGAATGCAGAAGCCGATCTTGGTGACGGGCGGGACAGGCACGTTGGGCAAGGCCGTGGTGCGCAGGTTGCTCGACGCCGGGCACGACGTGCGCGTGCTGAGCCGGCGCCCGCGGCCAGCGGACGTTCCGCACGGGTAGGCGACCGGGGATCTGCGCACGGGCGAGGGCATCGCCGCGGCGACGTCCGATGTGGACGCGATCGTGCATTGCGCCACCACGCTGGGGCGAAAGGACGTGGCGGCAACCCAACGCCTGATCGACGCCGCCCGACGCAACGGCGATCCGCACCTGATCTACATCTCGATCGTGGGTGTGGACCAGGTGCCGCTGTTCTACTACCGCGCCAAATTCGGGCTCTTGTGACTGATCCGTGGGTGATGTGAGCTGCTGTTTTAGGCCCGGAGACGGGGGCACGCCGTTGCTTCGTCTAGGTTTCTGGCTTGTCGAAGGTCAGGAACCGAGGGGACGGAGAACGGCGTGCCGAAGGCCAGTTTATGGCGTGCTCTGGTGGGCGTCGACAGGCGCACGGTGATCGAGGATGTGGAGTTCGACGAGGCCGCGGAACGGGTGATGGTGCACGTGCGCCCGCGCAAGGGCGGGCGCGGCCGTTGCGGCCGGTGTGGCCGCTGGTCCGGGCGGTATGACCGGGGCGAGGGACGGCGCCGGTGGCGGGCCCTGGACCTGGGCACCATCCAGGTCCATCTCGAGGCCGCCGCGCCGCGGGTGCGCTGCCGGGAGCACGGGCCCACCGTGGCGCGGCTGCCGTGGGCGCGTCATGGCGCCGGGCACACCTTGGCTTTCGACGACACGGTGGCGTGGCTGGCGGTGCGCTCCTCGAAATCGGCGGTATGCGAGCTGATGCGCATCGCCTGGCGCACCGTGGGTGCGATCGTGGCCCGGGTGTGGGCCGACGCCGAAACCCAGAGTGACCGGTTCGGTGGGTTGCGGCGGATCGGGATCGATGAGATCTCCTACAAGAAGCATCACCGCTATCTGACGGTGGTGGTGGACCACGACACCGGGCGGCTGGTGTGGGCCGCGCCGGGGCGCGATTCCGCGACGCTGAACCGGTTTTTCGACGCCCTCGGCGAGAGGCGCGCCGCGGAGATCACGCATGTGTCCGCCGATGCGGCCCAGTGGATCGCCGACACCGTCGCCCGCCGCGCCCCGAAGGCCATCCGCTGCGCCGACCCCTTCCACGTGGTCGCCTGGGCCACCGAAGCACTCGATGCCGAACGGCGACGGGCCTGGAACGACGCCCGCGCCCTGGCCCGCACCGAAGGCACACGCCGCCGGGGCCGCCCGGCCACCGACTCCCCGGCCCGTCCCGGGCACGAGAAAGCCAAGAAGCTCAAAGACTCCCGTTACGCGCTGTGGAAAAACCCCGAAGACCTCACCGAAAACCAGCAGGCGAAGCTGGCCTGGATCGCCACCACCGACCGCCGCCTGTACCGGGCCTACCTGCTCAAAGAAGGACTCCGGTACGTCTTCACCGCCAAAGGCGAGCAAGGCAAACAAGCCCTGGACCGCTGGACCTCCTGGGCACGGCGCTGCCAGATCCCCGTCTTCGTCGAGCTCGCCAAGAAGATCACCAAACACCGCGCCCCCATCGACGCCGCCCTCGAACACGGCCTCTCCCAAGGACTCATCGAATCCACCAACACCAAAATCCGCCTGCTCACCCGCATCGCCTTCGGATTCCGCAGCCCCCAAGCACTCATCGCTCTCGCCATGCTCGCCCTCGGCGGCCACCGACCCACCCTCCCCGGACGCGCCTAACCCACCCACGGAAGCAGCAGAAGAGCCCAAATTCGCCGCCGAGAAGCGCGTGGCGGCCTTCGGGTTGCCGTGGACGATCCTCCGGACGACGCAGTTCCACGACCTGGTCGCCCGCATGACCTCGGTGCAGCGGCGGTCCCCGGTGATCGGGGCCCTCGCCGGGGTGAATTTCCAGCCCATCGACGTCCGCGACGTCGCGGACCGCCTGGCCGAACTCGCGGTCGGAGAGCCGGCCGGTCGGGTCCCGGACATGGGTGGGCCGGAGATCCGCAGCCATCGAGATCTGGCTCGCGCCTATCTGGATTCGACCGGACACCGCAGAATTCTGCTGCCGGTCCGGCTGCCAGGTGCGGCGTTCGCCGGCTACCGCCGCGGCGGCCACCTGGCTCCGGACCAGGCGGTCGGCCGGATCACGTTCGACGAGTTCCTGGCCGAGCGCAAGGCGTGATGATGCGCGCCTCCCTGCGGTCAGGCTTGTTCTTCATGACGTTCGTGCACGTCACGGTGGGTTCCTGGACGCTGTTCTTCCCACGTTCGTTCTACGGCGGAATTCCGACGGTGGACGACTATCCGCCGTTCAACGAGCACCTATTCCGCGATTACGGTGCGATGAACCTCGCCATGGCGGTGGTGCTCTGCGCAGCCGCGGTCTTCCTGGAACGAACCATGGTCTACGTCGCGTTGACGTCGAGCATCTTTTGGGCGGTTCCGCACCTGGTGTTCCACGCCGCGCACCCGTCGCGTACAGCGGCGTCGATGCTGGTGGCGGTGCTGATCGTGATCGCGGCGATCCCGTTAGTGCTGCTGTTGCTCACGCACGGCGCTTTGCCAGCAGGTGAGCGGCGACGGCCGTCGCTCCGGTGACTGCGAGCACCGACGGCCAGGCACCGATCTTCTTGGCCAGCGGGTGCGAGCCGGTCAGCGCCGCAGCATAGGCGGCGCCCAGCGCGAGGGCCGGGGCAACACCCGTCCGGCGGCGGCATGCCTCCATCGCGCCGAGCCCGGCACCCGCGGCCACCACTCCGCCCCAGTGCCGGTGCTTGGTCGCGCGGGCGACCGCGAAGCCGCCGATCAATCCGGCCGAGGTCAGCAGGCTGGACGGAGTGGACATGCTCGCTCCTCGCGGGTTCGGTGCCGAATACCTGCTCCGACTCTACTGCGCGACGAGCGGATGTTTCTGACGTAAACCCACCGGAGCGGTGATTGACTTCGCGTTCCGCGCTAAGAAAAGTGCTGGTGTCGATTTCCCTTCGGCCTCAGGAGCGTGCATGCGTCGCGTTCGGATGGGTTTGCTGGCGGCGGTTTGCGTCCTACCTCTCACCGGGTTGCCGGCGATCGCCGTACCACCGCGGGGCCCGGTGTTCCAGGACGGCGAGGCACAACCGGTGTTCGACCCGGCGCAGGCGGTGCGCGAGGACCTGTTCGTGACCGCGCCGGTGGACAGCGACCGGGACGGCCAGGACGACCTGGTGCACGTCCAGGTCGTGCGGCCGAAGGAGACCGAGCAGGGTCTGCGGGTGCCGGTCGTCTACCAGGCCAGCCCTTACTTCTCTGGCGGGAACGATGTCCCCAACCACAACGTCGACACCGAGCTGTACGTCCCCGAGCGGCCGGGCAACCGGACCATCCGCACCGCCCAGGGCGACCAGCTGATTTCGGCGGCCGCCGAAATCAGCTGGTCGTACGAGGAATACCTGCTGGCCAGGGGATACGCGGTGGTGTACGGCGAATCGCTGGGCACCGGTCAGTCCACCGGCTGCCCGACCACCGGAGCCGAGAACGAGACGATCGGCGCCAAGTCGGTGGTGGACTGGCTGAACTCCCGCGCGCCCGGCCACGACGCGTCCGGCGCGCCGGTCGACGCGGGCTGGGCGACCGGCAAGGTCGGCATGATGGGGGTGTCCTACAACGGCACCCTGCCCAACGCGGTGGCCGGCACGGGCGTCGAAGGACTTGAGGCGATCGTGCCGATCGGGGCGATCTCGAACTGGTACGACTACTACCGCTCCGACGGGGCGGTCGTGGCGCCCGGCGGCTACCAGGGCGAAGACGCCGACGTGCTGGCCAAGTACGTGCACACCCGCGCGGATCGCGAACCGTGCCGAGCGGTGATCGACCACCTTACCGCGGACCAGGACCGGATCACCGGCGACTACAGCGGGTTCTGGGACGAGCGGAACTACCTCAACGACGTCGATAAGGTTCACGCCGCGGTGCTTTCCGTGCACGGGCTCAATGACTGGAACGTCAAGACCAGGCAGGCCGCGCAGTGGTATGCCGCGCTGCGGGAACACGACGTGCCGCACAAGATCTGGTGGCACCAGTCGGGGCACACCGATCCTCTCCGGCTGCGGGAGCAGGAATGGCTTCGCACGCTTAACCGGTGGTTCACCCGGTACCTGTACGACGTGCCCAACGGCGTCGAGGGCGAGCCGAGGGCCACCTTGCAGCGCGAGGACGGCAACTGGACCGAGGAAGCCGAGTGGCCGGCGCCGGAGGCGCGTGCGGTGATGTTGCGGCCCACGGCAGGCGGTGCAGAGCGGGGCGGGCTCACCGAAGCGCGGGTTTCCGGCCGGGTGGTGGAGGCGCTGCGCGACGACGCTGGCCAGTTGGCGGACGACCTTGCGGCGGCGCCGAGTTCGCCGAACCGGCTCGCCTACTTCAGCGACCCGCTGGCGGCTCCGGCCCGGGTCAGCGGCACGGTTCGGGCTCAGTTGGCGCTGACCTTCGACCAACCTGCCGCCAACGTGACGGCGCTGCTGGTGGACCAGGCGCCGGACGGTGCGGTCTCGGTGATCACCCGGGGTTGGGCGGACCCGCAGAACCGGCGCGCGATCGATCGGACGTCGCCGATCGAACCCGGAAAGAACTACTCGATCGACGTGGCGATGCAGCCGGATGACTACGTGTTCGCGCTGGGGCACCGGCTCGGGATCGTCGTGCTGTCCAGCGATCACGACTTCACGTTGCGCCCGAAGCCGGGAACCGGGCTGGAACTCGATCTGTCCCACACGCGGATCCAGCTGCCGCTCGTCGGGTCCATCGGATGAGGACCGCTCGGTAAGCGGCTTGCATTGCCAGCCCGCTGCGGGAATGCCCGAGTCCCGCAGCGGGTGCGAGCCGAGTGCCGCAAGCATGCGGTTGTTGTCTCTTGAGAGGCCGGAATGTCCAGGGCAATTGCGACGAGGATTCACATTGAGTCATGGAAACTGAGCGTTAGCGTCGACAGAGTGACGCAAATGACCCGGCTGATCGTCACTCCATAGTGGATTTTGCGGCCGTGCTCGGCCGAGTTGTCCACAGCGGACTGATCTGTCAACAGATTCCGAAAAAGCCCTTTCGCCGGGGCGTTTCGACGTCGATCGTTTGCGGCATGACAACGCGACTCAACACCACCATTTCGCTCACCGAACCCGCCGACCTGCTCGCCGCCGTGCCGCACATGCTCGGGTTCCACCCGACGCACTCGCTCGTCGTGCTCACCCTGCACGACCTGGCGGCCACGCCGACATTCGGCGTCACGTTGCGCACCGACCTGCCCTGCCCGATGCGGGTCTGCGGCTTCGGCGAGCAACTGCTCGCCGGCCCGCTGGGCCGGCAACAAGCCGAAGCCATCATCCTGGTCGTCGTCGGCGAAGAACCGAACGTCACTGCCTGCGGCGACGCCTGCGCTGGCCGCTGCCGAGAGTTCTCCACCGCGGACGGTGGAGATACCGGGCCGCCGCACACCGACCTGATCGACGTGGTCTCCGACGCGTTCCACCGCGCCGGGGTCGTGACCGCCCACGCGTTGTGGGTGCCGGAGATCCGCGCCGGTGCCGAGTGGGCGTGCTACGCGGACCCGGACTGCTCCGGCATGGTCGCCGACCCGAAGGGCTCGACGGTCGCTGCGGCTATGGCGGCGGCGGGGGCGGTGACCTTCGGCAGTCGGAACGAGCTGCGGGCGCTCGTCGCGCCCGAGTCCGCCGAGACCGTGTCACGCTGGTCGGCGAAGCTCGACCTGCTGACCGAGGAACGCGACGGCGGCTACGACCCGGGAAAGGTAGCCCGCGACCTGCGGGCCGTGTTCGCCGCCATCCAACGCGTCGGCACCGGCGCCGCGTTGACCGAGGACGACCTGCTGCGCGTGCTGCTCGCGGTGTCCGACACCAGGGTGCGCGACATCGCCCTGGGCACCGCCTTGGGCGATACGGCCAGGGCAGCCGAAGAACTCTGGCTGACCCTGGTCCGCAAGGCCCCCGACCCGGAAATGGCGGAGGTCGCCGCGCTGCTGGCGTTCTCCGCCTACCTGCGGGGCGAAGGGGCGCTGGCCGGTGCCGCGCTGGAGCGGATCGAGCGCGCCCGCCCCGACCACCGGCTCGGGCTCCTGCTCCAGCAGGCCATTGAAGCCGGCATCTCACCGGCCGACCTGGCGGTCATCGCCCGCGATGCCGCCGAAGACGCCCAGATCATGCTCGAAGAGGACGGAGCCTGGTGATGAATCACGACGAGACGACCGAGAACGAAATGCCTTGGCGGCGTTCAGGATTCCTGGCGCAGCCGGGTGAACTCCCAAGCGTCCCGAACGATCACTTCGAGGTCGGCGCGCCGCGGAGTCCAGCTCAGTTCCTCCCGCGCGCGCAGGCTCGACGCCACCAGCGTCGCCGGGTCACCGGCCCGGCGCTGCGCGACCTTCGCCGGGATCGGGTGGCCGGTCACCTTGCGGCAGGTGTCGATCACCTGCTTGACCGAGAATCCCGTGCCGTTGCCGAGGTTGTAGATCCGGTGCCGGCCCGGGGCAGCGCCTTCCAGCGCCAGCAGGTGGGCGTCGGCGAGGTCGGTGACGTGGATGTAGTCGCGGATGCAGGTGCCGTCGGTGGTGGGCCAGTCCTCGCCGAAGATCTGCACCTGCTCCCGCTGGCCGAGGGCGACCTGCAGAACGATCGGGATCAGGTGCGTCTCGACCGTGTGCCGCTCGCCGAACGCCCCGTGTGCGCCGGCGACGTTGAAGTACCGCAGGCTGACCGCGCCGATGCCGTGAGCGTCGGCGTACGAGGTGATCGCGTGGTCGATCGCCAGCTTCGTCGCGCCGTAGGTGTTCGTCGGGCGCGTCGCGGTGTCCTCCGTGATCGGCGTGACCTCCGGCTCGCCATAGGTCGCGGCGGTGGAGGAGAACACCAGCCGCGGCGTGCCGTGCTCGCGCATCGCGCCCAGCAGCCGCAGCGAGGTGACCACGTTGCCGTGCCAGTACTTCTGCGGATCCTGCATGGATTCGCCGACCAGCGACTTGGCCGCGAAGTGCAGCACACCGTCGAACGGCTCCGCGAGCAGCTCGCTCGCCGCCGTCGCGATGTCGGCCTCGACGAACTTGCAGCCGGCCGGGACGGCGTCGGCGTGCCCGGTGGACAGGTCGTCGACGACGACGACCTCGTGGCCGGCTTCCACCAGGCGTGCCGCGCACACGCTTCCGACGTAGCCTGCACCGCCTGTGACGAGGAGCTTCACCTGCGAACTGCCTTCCGTGGGAGATCTTCTTCGGGGGCCGTCAACCGCCCGTCGGCAGCGGGTGCCCGGTGTTCGGTCACCCGGTGGTCACCGATCCCGCCCCGCACCGGCGGAGGGTACCGCTGTGAACGAACGAGGTGCCGCGAGGTGCCGACCGTCGAATGCGTCCCGGATGGCGCGCTCGATTCCGGGCCGGTGGTCGACCGGCACGAGCGCGATCGCGGAGCCCCCGAAGCCGCCGCCGGTCATCCGGGCGCCCAGTGCGCCGGCTGCCAGCGCGCTGTCTACCGCGAGGTCCAGTTCGGGGCTGGAAACCCGGTGGTCGTCGCGGAGGCTGGCGTGCGAAGCGTTCAGCAACGGGCCGATCTCGGCGTACCGCCCGACGCGGAGCTCGTCCACAGTGGTCAGCACGCGGTTGTTCTCGGTGACGACATGACGCACAAGTGGCTGGAGTTCTTCCGGAAGCTTCGGCAGGGCCGTCGCGAGATCGCCGATGGTCACGTCGCGAAGTGCTTTGAGCTCCAGCAGCTCCGCCGCGCGTTCGCAGCCCTGCCGCCGCTGTCCGTAACCGGACTCGCTGTGCGAGTGCTTCACGCGGGTGTCGATCACCAGCAGCTCCAGGCCCACGCCGCGGGGGTCGAACGGGATCTGCTCGGAGTCGCCGGACCGGACGTCGAAGAACAGCGCGTGCTCCGCGGTGCAGGCCAGCGACGCGGTCTGGTCGAGCAGACCGGTCGGCGCCCCGGCGAAGTCGTTCTCCGCCCGCTGCACCAGGCGCGCGATGTCGCCCAGGCCCGGCGCGTTCGGCTCGCCCGGCGCTTGGTGCGCGGTGTCGAGCAGTGCCAGCGCCACCGCGCATTCCAGGGCGTGGGAGGACGACAGGCCGACGCCGGTCGGCACTTCGCCGACGATGACCAGGTCGGCGCCTTCAAGCGGGAACCCGGCATCGCGCAGGGCCCACGCGACACCGGCCGGGTAGGCGACCCAACCGGTGGGGTTACCAGGGCTCAGCTCGTCGATAGCTACGGGAGATGCGCGGTGCAGTCGGCCGTCGCTGCCGAGGGTGGCGACGGACAGGAGCCGGTCGGGACGGGGACGGACCGCGACGGCCGTGCGGTGCGGCAGGGCGAAGGGGAGCACGAACCCGTCGTTGTAGTCGGTGTGTTCCCCGATCAGGTTCACCCGGCCAGGGGCGGACCAGACCGCGCTCGGCGCGCCGCCGTGCTCGTCGGCGAACAACGCCGCTGCGCGGTCCGCCGGGTTCACTTGGCGCGCACCATGACCGCGTGCGCGATGCCGACCGGCAGCTCGGTGCTGCCGGTCTCGCCGCGGACCTCGATCGGCTTGTTCGGCCCGACCACGGACAAGATCTCGACCTCGTTGCCCGGCACGACGCCGACTTCCTTCAACTCGGTCATCAGGTCGGGGTCGAGCTGGACGTGCTCAGCGATGCGGCGGATGACGGCGCGCCCCCCGCCGTTGCGGGCGATCTCGTCGATCCGCTGCAGGTCGCCGTCGGCCGGCGCTTCGACCTCGTCGACGCCGAGCTCGTCGAGACCCGGGATCGGGTTGCCGTAGGGCGAGGTCGTGGGACCACCGAGCAGCTTGACGAGCTTGCGCTCGACGGCTTCGCTCATAACGTGCTCCCAGCGGCACGCTTCATTGTGGACGTGCTCCCATTCGAGGCCGATCACGTCGACGAGAAGCCGTTCGGCGAGGCGGTGCTTGCGCATCACGCTGGTCGCGCGGGCGCGACCGGCCTTGGTGAGCTCGAGGTGCCGGTCCTCGGCGACGGTCAGCAACCCGTCGCGTTCCATGCGGGCGACCGTCTGGCTCACCGTGGGGCCGCTCTGCTCCAACCGTTCGGCGATTCGGGCCCGGAGCGGAACCACGCCCTCTTCTTCGAGGTCGTAGATGGTGCGGAGGTACATCTCAGTGGTATCGATGAGATCGTTCACGTCGGCTCCCCATTCAGTCCCAACCACGATGCTAGTCGCACCGGGCGACAGCGGTCAGTGGTCCGGGAGTTGACTTCCAGGATTTCCGACAGACCTCGTCGCCGGGCTACGAAAGGGCCGCCATGCATCCTTTGATCAGTACCGATGATCTCATGGTCGAGTTGCACCGGGAGTCGCCCCCGACCCTCCTCGACGTCCGGTGGTCGCTGCAGGGGCCGCCGGGCCAGGAGTTCTACGACGCGGGCCATCTGCCGGGTGCGGTGTTCGTCGATCTGGACACCGAACTGGCCGCCGAACCGGGTCCGGCGGGCCGTCATCCGCTGCCCGATCCGGGCGACCTGGAGGCGGCGTTGCGCCGGGCAGGTGTCGACGGCGACCGACCGGTGGTCGTCTACGACGCGGACAACGGTTCTGTCGCGGCCCGTGCTTGGTGGCTGCTGCGCTGGGCAGGGCACGAGTCGGTGGCGGTGCTCGACGGCGGCTACGCGGCCTGGGGGGAGGAAGGGCGGCCCACCACCACGGACGTGCCGCACCCCACAGAGGGCGGCTTTCGAGTCCGTCCGGGCTCGATGCCGGTGGTGGACGCGGACGCTGCGGCCCGGCTGGCGCGGGAGGGCACCCTGCTGGACGCTCGCGCGCCGGAACGCTACCGGGGCGACGTCGAGCCGGTCGATCCGCGCGCCGGGCACATCCCGGGCGCGCGGAACGCGCCGTTCGCAGCGCACATGGGGGACTCCGGTCGGTGGCGTTCACCGGAGGAGCTGGCGAAGCACTTCGCGGACCTCGGGGTCGACACCGAGGGTCCGGTCGGGGCGTACTGCGGGTCGGGCGTGACCGCCTGCTCGGTCCTGCTCGCGCTGGAACACGCGGGCGTTTCCGATCCCCAGCGACCGGCAGTGCTGTACGCGGGTTCGTGGTCGAACTGGTCCGCGGATCCGGCCAGACCGGCCGCGACCGGATCGGAGGCCGGATGAAAGATCAAACCGCCTGGACGGGCGGGCGATCCGGGCCGCTATGTTCGGCGACACAGCGCAGGTAGCGTCCGGGGCATGGGTTCTCAGTGCGCGGTCGTGTGGGACGAGTCGGTACTCGGCTATGACCTGGGTGGGCACCACCCGCTGCATCCGATCCGACTGGAGCTGACCATGCGGTTGGCCCGCTCGCTGGGGGTCCTCGATGGCGTCGAGATGATCAAGCCGGAGCCGGCCACCGATGCGGACCTGGAGCGGGTGCACACCGCCGAGTACATGGCGGCGGTGCGCTCCGCGCCGCTCGCGGGTTGGGAGGTCGGCCACGGCCTGGGCACCGACGACAACCCGATCTTCGACCGGATGCACGAGGCGTCGGCGTTGATCGCGGGTGCCTCGATCCGGGCGGCCGAGCAGGTCGTGTCGGGCAAGTCCGACCGGGCGGTCAACATCGCGGGTGGGCTGCACCACGCGATGGCTGATCGTGCGGCGGGGTTCTGCGTCTACAACGACTGCTCGGTGGCCATCGCGTGGATGCTGGAACAGGGCGTGGAACGCATCGCCTACCTCGACATCGACGTGCACCACGGGGACGGGGTGCAGGCGGCGTTCTACGACGACCCGCGGGTCATGACCATCTCGCTGCACCAGCACCCGCTGACGCTGTGGCCCGGCACCGGGTTCTCCACCGACGTGGGCTCCGGCGCGGCCGACGGCGCCGCCGTCAACATCCCGCTGCCGCCGGGGACGGGGGACGCCGACTGGCGGCGCGCCTTCCACGCGGTAGTGCCGTCGGTGCTCGACGCGTTCCGGCCGCAGGTGCTGGTGACGCAGTGCGGTGCGGACGCGCACCGGGAGGATCCGCTTGCCGACCTGTCGATGACCGTCGATGGGCAGCGCGCGACCTATCAGAACCTGCGGGAGCTCGCGGACAGCTGCGCGGGCGGCAAGTGGCTGGCGCTGGGAGGTGGCGGCTACTCGCTGTTCCGGGTGGTGCCGCGCGCTTGGACGCACCTGTTGGCGACGTTGTTGGACCGGGACGTCGACCCGGCGACGACCATCCCGGAGGACTGGATTGCGCATGCGGTGCGGCTGGCGGACAACGTGCCGCTGCCGACTTCGATGACCGATGGGGCCGACCCGGCCTTCCAACGGTGGTCGGGGGTCACCGCGTCCGCGGTGGACACCTCGATTCGCGACACACGGCACGCGGTGTTTCCGTTGCATGGTCTGGATCCGGCCGACAGCCGCGACTGAGGAGTCCGAAGTGGACGAAGTGGGGCAGCGGCAGGAGGAAATCCGCCAGGAGCAGGACTACCCACGGCGGTGGGAGGCGGACGTGGTGCTGTCCGACGGCGGCACCGTGCACCTGCGGCCGATCGTCGAAGCCGATGCCGACAAGCTGGTGGCCTTCCACGGGCGGTTGAGCAACCGGACGAGGTACTACCGCTACTTCGGTCCCTACCCGCGGATGTCTCAGCGCGACGTGGAGCGCTTCACCCGTGTCGACTACGTCAACCGCGTGGCGCTGGTGGCGCTGCTCGGCGACGACATCGTGGCGGTGGGCCGCTACGACCGGCTCGGTGAGCAGCAGTCGGCTGAGGTCGCGTTCGTGGTGCAGGACCAGCACCAGGGGCGCGGCCTGGGATCGATCTTGCTGGAGCACCTGGCCGCCGCAGCGCGCGAACGCGGGCTGCGGCGTTTCGTGGCCGAGGTGCTCGTCGAGAACTCGACCATGGTTCGGGTGTTCCGCGACGCCGGGTACCAGGTGAGCCGGGCCATGGAAGCGGGCGTGGTGCACCTGGAGTTCGACATCGACCCCACCGAGGAGTCGGTGGCCGTGGCCCGCGCCCGCGAGCAGGCCGCCGAGGCCCGCAGCGTGCACAACCTGCTGCGGCCGCGGTCGGTGGCGGTGATCGGTGCGTCCACCGATCACGCCAAGATCGGCCACGCGGTGCTGACCAACCTGCTCACCGCCGACTTCACCGGCCCGGTCTACCCGGTCAACCCGGAGCACCGCTCGGTGCGAGGGGTGCGCGCCTACGCCTCGGTGCTCGACATCCCCGACGAGGTCGATCTGGCGGTGGTGGCGATCCCGGCCGCCAGCGTGACCGGAGTGCTCGACGACTGCCTGGCCAAGGGCGTGAAAACCCTGGTCATCGTCAGCTCCGGGTTCAGCGAGACCGGCCCGGACGGTCGCGAGGTGGAACGCGAGATGGTGCGGGCGGCCCGCGTGCACGGCATGCGGGTGGTCGGTCCCAACGCGCTGGGCGTGGTCAACACCGATCCGGAGTTCAGGTTGAACGCGAGCCTTGCGCCGCAGCTGCCCGGCCGCGGCCGCACCGGCTTCTTCTGCCAGTCCGGTGCGCTCGGGGTAGCGATCCTGGCCACCGCCACCGAGCGGGGGCTGGGGCTGTCGACGTTCGTCTCGGCGGGCAACCGCGCCGACGTGTCCGGCAACGACCTACTGCAGTACTGGCAGACCGACCCGGCCACCGACGTCGTGCTGCTCTACCTGGAGTCCTTCGGCAACCCGCGCAAGTTCGGCCGGTTGGCGCGTCGGCTGGCCCGCAGTAAGCCGGTCGTGGTGGTGAAATCGGGCCGCAACGCGGTGCGCCTCGGCCTGGCGGCCACGTCGGTGCAGATCGACGAGACCAGCGTGCAGGCGTTGTTCGAGCAGTCTGGTGTGATCCGAGTGGAGTCGGTTGCCCAGATGTTCGACACCGCGCTGCTGCTGGCGCACCAGCCGCTGCCGCAGGGCGACCGGATCGCGATTGTGGGCAACTCGTCGGCGCTGGGCATGATCGCCGCCGACGTGGCGCAGGCGCAGCAGCTGGAGCTGGCCTGCGATCCGGTCGACGTGGGTGCCTCGGCGGGGCCGGAGGAATTCGCCGCCGCGGTGCGCGACGCTGCCTTGCGTTCGGATGTCGACGCGTTGGTGACGGTGTTCGCCCCGCCGGTCGCGGTTCCCGGCACCGCGTACGCCCGCGCCTTGCGCGAGGCGTTGCAGGAGGCCGGCGTCGCGCGTTCGAAGCCGGTGGTGACCACGTTCCTGGCAGCCGAAGGCGTACCAGACGAACTCGTGGTGCCCGGCCCGGACGGCACGACCGGCAAGGGATCGGTGCCGTCTTACCCGAGCCCGGAGCGGTCGGTGTTGGCGCTCGCGCGGGTGACCCGGTACGCGAAATGGCGCGCCGCGCCACAAGGCCACTTCGTGCGACCACCGGAGATCGACGAGGACCGGGCGCGGTCGCTGGTCGATGGCTGGCTGGCCGCGGGAGTCACCGCACTCAGCGACGACGAGGCGGTGCAGTTGCTCGGCTGCTACGGCATCCACGTTGTGCCGTTCCGGCTGGTCACCGGGGTTGAAGCAGCCGCCGCGGCAGCCGAGGAGCTGGGTTATCCGGTGGCGCTGAAGTCGGCGAGCGACCAACTTCGGCACCGCAATGACCTGGTAGGCGTCCGCCTCGACCTGGGCAACGCCCACGCCGTGCGGTCGGCGTACGCCGACATCCAGCAAGTCTCGGGGCTCGACGAGGTTTACGTGCAGCGCATGGCGCCGCGCGGGATCTCGTGCGTCATCGATCTGACGGACGACCCGTCCTTCGGCACGCTGGTCTCGTTCGGGCTTTCCGGGGTGGCCAGCGAATTGCTCGGCGACAAGGCGTACCGCGCGCTGCCGCTGTCCGATGTGGACGTGTCCGCGCTGGTGCGCGCGCCGCGTGCCGCACCGCTGCTCGCCGGGTACCGGGGCACCGAGCCGGCGGATCTCGCGGCTCTGGAGGACTTGGTGCTGCGAGTGGCGACGTTGGCCGAGGACTTGCCGGAGGTGCGCGACCTGGTGTTGCAGCCGGTGCTCGCCTCGCCGACGGGTGCGGTGGTCGCCGGTGCCAGGGTGGGCCTCGGGGCGTCGCCCGCGGCGTTGGACGCCGGGCCGCGTCGGCTTCGCTGACCGCTCAGCGAACCCACCGCGTTGTCCGAAACTGGTCGGTTCCATTAATCTGGCGGCGTGGATCAGGACACCACCGAGGCCAGCGTTCAGAACGGTTCGGGCGACCGGGCTTCCGTCGTGCTTGAGCACGTTTCGGCCGGTGCTCACCGGATCACGGTGCGCGCAACCCGGCCAAACTGACGTCCAGAACGCCTTGGCCGGCAATGGCCCGCCAAGGCAGTTCAGGCGGTATCAGCAGACGGAGTCGGTGGTTCTGGGGACGCCGAGCCCGACCAGTGGCCGCAACTTCAGGCCGATCCAGGTGCCGGCCAGAGCCAGCAGACCCCAGGCCCAGCCGTGCAACGAGAACGAGGCGATCCCCGAGAAGTAGGCGCCGATGTTGCAGCCGTAGGCCAAGCGCGCGCCGTAACCCATCAGCAAACCACCGATCACGGCCGCCAGCACCACCTTCGCGGGCAGGCGCTTGGCCAGCACGAAGGCGCCGGACGCAGCCGATGCCACGAGCGCGCCGACGATGATCCCGAAGTTCAGCACGGAGGTGGAGTCGGCCAGCACCGGGCCGGCCAGGGAAGCCGCCCGTTCCCCTTGCCAGTATGGCCAACTCGCCACGTCCACACCCAGGGCCTGCAAGGCCTTCGAACCCCACAGCACGAACGCCGAGGTGATGCCCCACGGGCTGCCGCGGGTCAGCAGCACGGCGGCGTTGAGCACCGCGAGCAGTAACGCTCCGACCCACAGCGACCACGAACCCCGCAGCACGCGCCACAGCCCGCGAGATGTCGGCGGCCGGCCGGCCGGAGGCGCGTTGTGCCGCCGTGCCCAACGCGTTGCGACGAAACCGATCGCGCCCAGGACGGCGAGTTGCACCACCAGCGCGCCGAAGTAGCCGAGACCGGTGTCCTCAGCGAGGGAGAACGAACCGAAGGTGATCGCATCGGACGTCCACATTGGAAGGTGCAGGGCGCCGAGCACCGAACCGCAGATGAAGAAGAAGAGCGTGACCACGAGCAGGGTGTTCCCGCCGCCGACCGCGAACAGCGTGCCCGATGAGCAAGCGCCTCCGAGCTGCATTCCGATGCCGAACAGGACCGCGCCGACGACGAGCCCGAGCCCGATCGGTGAGACGTTCCTCTCCGGCTCGGCGCCGAAGAACGTCACGCCGCCGGCCAGGATCGGGGCGAACAGGATCGACGCCGCGCCGAGCATCAGCAGGTGCGCCCGCACACCAGACGTCTGTCCAACTGAGACGAGTTGCCGCCAGGCGGAGGTGAAACCGAAGCGGGAGTGGAACAACGTCAGCCCGAGCGCGAGGCCCAGCCCCGCCAGCAAAGCGGATTTCACGCCGACCACCGCGGCCGCAGCGACCACAAGCGCCACCGCCGCGATCGCCCCGACGGTCAACGGAACCCACTGCGGCTCGTCCTGCGGTGCTTCTGGTGGTGCGGCAGCCGTTGTGGCCGATGTCGCGGTGGTGGACATTCCTCACTCCCGGGGTACGAGGGGGTCCTGTCGACGAAACCACGCGCCGGACACCGATCACCAGTGGTTCCGAAATGTGGGAAAGACGTGGATTCAATCCGGTGCCGATTCCGCGCAACCGCTCGCTCCGGTGCTTCCGTCCTTAGGGCATGAGACGCCTACACACCGCAGTGGGCGCAGGGGCTCTGCTCCTAGCGTTGGCAGCCTGCGCCCAACAGCCAACCAATGAAGTGGGTTTCGGCGGTCAGCCCCCGGCTCCGCCCGGACCGGTGCAGCCGAAGCCGGAACAGGAGCGCGCGCCGGTCGCCGAGACGGCGGTCGACGTTTCGGCGCTGCCCAAGGGATATCCGAAGAAAGTCTGGACACAGGACGACGGCGCGGTCATCGTGGCGACCGGTCAGGAAGGCGGCTGCAGCAAGGTGC
Source organism: Saccharopolyspora pogona (assembly GCF_014697215.1). Classification (GTDB taxonomy): domain Bacteria; phylum Actinomycetota; class Actinomycetes; order Mycobacteriales; family Pseudonocardiaceae; genus Saccharopolyspora; species Saccharopolyspora hattusasensis. The sequence continues at coordinate 4,601,328 of NZ_CP031142.1, read as the reverse complement.
ACGCCGAACTGGCCGAGCAGACCGCAGACCACGTGAAGGTGGTGCTGGTCGAGGAAACCCCGGAACCGCCCGGAATCTGCACCATGGACCTGCGCTACCCGCCGGTGGCGGTGCAGCTCGATGCGCCGCTGAACACGCGAAAGGTCGTGCTGGAACAACGAGATGTCAAGGTTCCCCGCTGATCGGTGACCACGCGATACCTGCCCATCGCGCCGATCGGTTGAGCTGAAACCGGTACTCCCGCAGGAGGTGGGGCTCCTGCGGGAATACCGGCGTTGTCAGCGGCCGAAGGAGATCTGCAGGGTCGGCTTGGTGGCGTTGGCGAAGAAGTCGTTGCCCTTGTCGTTGACGACGACGAACGCGGGGAAGTCTTCGACCTCGATGCGCCACACCGCTTCCATACCGAGTTCGGCGTACTCCAGCACCTCGACCTTGCGGATGCAGTCCTGGGCCAGGCGCGCGGCGGGGCCGCCGATGGAACCGAGGTAGAAGCCACCGTGAGTGTGGCAGGACTCGGTCACCTTCGCCGACCGGTTGCCCTTGGCGAGCATGACCAGCGAGCCGCCCGCGGCTTGGAACTGCTCGACGTAGGCGTCCATGCGACCGGCGGTGGTGGGGCCGAACGAGCCGGAGGCGTAGCCCTCCGGGGTCTTGGCCGGGCCCGCGTAGTACACCGGGTGGTCACGCAGGTAGTCGGGCATCGGCTCGCCGGCGTCCAACCGCTCGGCGATCTTGGCGTGCGCGATGTCGCGCGCCACCACCAGCGGGCCGGTCAGCGACACCCGGGTCTTGACCGGCAGCTTGGACAGCTCCGCCCGGATCTCCGTCATCGGCCGGTTCAGGTCGATCTTGACGACCTCGTCGGAGAGCTGCTCGTCGACCACGTCCGGCAGGTAGCGGGCCGGGTCGCGTTCGAGCTGCTCCAGGAACACGCCCTCCGGGGTGATCTTGGCCTTGGCCTGGCGGTCCGCCGAGCAGGACACCGCGACACCAACCGGCAGCGAGGCGCCGTGCCGGGGCAGGCGGATCACCCGCACGTCGTGGCAGAAGTACTTGCCGCCGAACTGCGCGCCGATGCCGAACTGCCGGGTCATCTCCAGCACCTGCTGCTCCATCTCGACGTCGCGCAGGGCGTGCCCGGACGCCGAGCCCTCCCGCGGAAGTTCGTCGAGGTAGCGGGCCGAGGCGAGCTTGGCGACCTTGAGGTTGAACTCGGCGGACATGCCGCCGACGACGATCGCCAGGTGGTACGGCGGGCAGGCCGCGGTACCCAGCGAGCGCAGCTTCTCCTCCAGGAACCGGCCGAGCCGCGTCGGGTTCAGCAGCGCCTTGGTCTCCTGGTAGAGGAAGGTCTTGTTCGCGCTGCCGCCGCCCTTGGCCATGAACAGGAACTCGTAGGCGGGGTCGGTGCCGGGCTTGTTGTACAGCTCGATCTGCGCGGGCAGGTTGCTGCCGGTGTTGCGCTCGTCCCAGAAGTTCAGCGGCGCCATCTGGGAATACCTCAGGTTGAGGTCCTGGTATGCGTCGAAGACGCCCCGGGCCAGCGCCTCTTCGTCGCGGCCGCCGGTGAGCACGGTTTCGGTGCGCTTGCCGATGACGATGGCGGTGCCGGTGTCCTGGCACATCGGCAGCACGCCCCCAGCGGACACGCACGCGTTGCGCAGCAGGTCGGTGGCCACGAACCGGTCGTTGGGGCTGGCCTCCGGGTCCTCGACGATCGCGCGCAGCTGCGCCAGGTGGGACGGGCGCAGCAGGTGCTGGATGTCCTTGATCGCCTCGGTTGCCAGGGCGGTGAGCGTGGTCGGCTCGACTTCGAGGAATCGTCGCCCGGTCGCCTCGACGACTCGGATCCCGTCCGTGGTCACCAGGCGGTAGTCGGTGTTGTCGGGGCCGAGGGGGAGCACCTCGGTGAAATCGAACGTGGTGGTCACGTCGCGGCTCCTTTGCGCGCGTTCGGGTTACGCGATGACCAATAAAACCGCGCGGTCGATCAGCGCGTCCACGGGGGTGGCCCAGGTGTGACGGATCGCCCGCCGAACGAGGCCCTGGCAGCGCGGCGGCGCACCTGCGAGGCTGGCGACAGAACATCGTCGCCGCACTCGGATGCGGTACCCGAGCAACGGAGGTCGCCTTGTCGACGACAGATCCCCTCGATGCGCTGGTCAACCTGCGTGACCTGGGCGGGCAGCCCACCGGCGACGGTGTGGCGACCCAGGCGGGCGTGGTGTACCGCAGCGACGCTCCGCACGCCGGCGACCGGGATCCGGTGGACTTGTCGCCGTGGCCGCCGAAGGTCGTGGTGGACCTCCGCGATTCGGTGGAGACAGGTGACGAGGAACACCCGCTGGCGGCGGTGGCGACGGTGCACAGCGTGCCGTTGCTGGAGGAGGCACGGGACGCGGATGTCGAGCTCGACGAAGCCGCCCACGAGCTGACGGCGTTGTACCAGTCGATCGTCCAGGGCGCGCCGAAGAAGCTGGTCGACGTGTTCCGCATCGTCCTGGACGCCGATGGTCCGGTGCTGATCCACTGCGCGGCCGGCAAGGACCGCACGGGGGTGGTCTCGGCGATGTTGCTGAGCGTGGTGGGGGTGCGCCGCGATGCGATCGTGGCCGACTACGTGCGCACCGACCGGAACATGCTCCGAGTCCTGCAACGCCTGGATGAGGTGCCGGCCTTGCCGCCGGGGGTGGACGAGGAGATGGTCCACGAGCTCCTGTCGACGCCGACGGAGGCGATCGAGAGCGTCCTGAACACCTTCGCCGAACACGAAGATGGAGCGAGGGGCTGGCTCCGAGCCCACGGAGCCACGAACGAAGAACTGGACCGCTGGCAGACCAAGTTCACCGACTGACGGCTCCGCGACCAGCGACTGAAACAGCGTTGTGGGAGGGGCGGACGAAAAGGTCGGGAGGCCGGACCCGCCCGAATGACGAGTCCGCCCTCCCGGGGTAAGCGGCGGAACCCGCCGCAAAGACCAAGAAAACCGACCGGAAAAGGGGTGAAGAACGATGTTCCCGCCCCAGCCCGACAAGGTCAAAGAGCCATCCGGGTGTACCAATCCCCGAACCAACAAGACCAACAAGGAGCAGTGCCGAGACCCGCCAAAACCGACAAAGAGCCAGTCCGCAAGTCCGGACCGCCGAACCCCGAATCCACCGAGCAACGAAGGTTCCGGAAATCTGAAAGTCCTGGCCCCTGACCCCTCGAAGGTTCGGAACTCCCGGAGGCTGCTCGGTGAGCAGACCGGGAACGCTCAAGAACGTCGGGAGCCCTCCCGGGGCGACCACCGCACCGTGGGGGTCTGCGGGGGCTCGGCCCCCGCAAAATCATCCTGACCGCGCCGTGGTCCGCGCTTTCTGCGGACACACGGGATCCCAAAACGCGCGGTCAGCTCGCGTACGCGCGCAACCGGTCGGCACGGTCGCCCTGGCGCAGCTTGGCCATGACTTCCCGCTCGATCTGCCGGACCCGCTCGCGGGACAGCCCGAACGCCTTGCCGATCTGGTCCAGGGTGCGCGGCTGGCCATCGTCGAGGCCGTAGCGCATCCGGATCACCGCCTGCTCGCGCTCTTCCAGCGTGGCCAGCACGCGGCGCAGGTCGTCCTGCAGGAACCCGGAGATCACCGCGTTCTCGGCATCAGCGGATTCGGAGTCCTCGATGAAGTCGCCGAGCGGCGCGTCCTCCTCGGCCCCGACCGGCATGTCCAGGCTGACCGGGTCGCGCGAGTGGTCCATCAGGTCGAGGATCTTCTCCACCGGGATGCCGGCTTCTTCGGAGAGCTCCTCGTCCGTGGCTTCGCGGCCGAGCTTCTGGTGCAGGTCGCGCTTGATCCGCGCCAGCTTGTTGACCTGCTCGACCAGGTGGACGGGCAGCCGGATGGTGCGGCTCTGGTCGGCCATGCCGCGGGTGATGGCCTGCCGGATCCACCAGGTCGCGTACGTGGAGAACTTGAAGCCCTTGGTGTAGTCGAACTTCTCCACCGCGCGGATGAGGCCGAGGTTGCCCTCCTGGATGAGGTCCAGCAGTGGCATGCCGCGGCCGGTGTAGCGCTTGGCCAGGCTCACGACCAGGCGGAGGTTCGCCTCCATGAGGTGGTTCTTCGCCCGGCGGCCGTCGCGGACCACGGCGCCGAGGTCGGAGCGCCGCTCAGGGGAAAGGTTCTTGCTGGTCTCGAGCAGGTGCTTGGCGAAGACCCCGGCCTCGATCCGCTTGGCGAGGTCGACCTCTTCCTGTGCGGTGAGCAGCGCGGTGCGCCCGATGCCGTTGAGGTAGACGCGCACCAAGTCGGCCGATGGGCCCTGGGTGTCCAGGTCTTCGGCGACGGCGACGTCTGGCTTGGTGGTCTGCGGGACGGTCATGAGCTCCCTCCCTGACGGGCTGGCTTGGCGGGCGCGAATCACACCTGCGCGCCGTTGCGCGGCGTGAAGGACGCGTACGCTCGGTTGTACGAGCCCCGCGTCGACGTCTTCTCCGGTGCTGTCGATCGGTGCGTTGCTACCTGTCGGCATGACCGTCGAAGCTTCGTTACCTGGAAAACGACCGGCGTGCCGAATTCGTTCCCAAGGTTGTCGTTAGGGAGACGTCATGGCGGTCACATCCGTTGCGCCGCCAAGCCTGAGGATTTGCTGAGAGCTCTCGTTACATTTAGGCCTCAACCAAAAGGGTGAATGGCCCGTCGTTCGCGCTCTCCACCGACATCATCGCGCCGAACACCCCGGTGGCGACCTTCGCGCCCCGCTCGCGCAGCTCGGCCACGACCGCCTCTACCAGCGGTTTCGCCTGTTCGGGCCGGGCCGCCTCGGTCCAGGACGGGCGGCGGCCCTTCTTGGTCGAGCCGTAGAGCGTGAACTGGCTGACGACGAGCAGCGGTGCCCCGGTCGTGGCGCAGGACTCCTCGTCGCGAAGCGCCCGGATCTCGTGGAGTTTGCGGGCCATTTTTACGACTTCCTGAGGCCCGTCGGAATGCGTCACGCCCAATAGCACTAACAGCCCGGGTTCTTCGATCTTGCCGACCACGACGCCGTCGACAGTTACCGAGGCGCGAGTGACCCGGGTGGCGATTGCTCTCATTGGTCACCGCCCGCCCATTCCGCCGGCAGCAGCATTCCGTGCCGGACGAGTTCGCGCACCATCGGGATCGCGGCCCGGGTCAGTTCCCCGGAGTCTTCGCCGTAGCCCATCGCGAGCAGTTCGAGGAGTTCTGCGAGCGGCAGCGCCCCGCGGCACCCGGCGAGCAGCCGCACGCCCAGCTCGTCGATCTCGTGCTGCCAGCCCGGCCCGTCGGTGCGGTGCAGCCGGTGCACCAGCGGGTGCCAGCCTTCGTCACCTGGTTCGGAGACGGCTTCCAGCACGGTGCTGTCCGCGGTGACCAGGCGGGCCGCCAGCAGCGCCTCGGCGGAGTCGTGCGCGCGCAGCCAGTCGACCCGGCGCAGCCACTGGTCCGATTCCGGGCCCAGCGGATCGTCGAAGGCGTGCCGGAGGTCCTCGCACACGACCTCGCCGCCCGCGTCGGTGCGGCGGAGCGTGACGAACCCGAAGCCGATCCCGATCACGTCGTTGGCCTCGAACCAGTCCAGCCACTCGGCGGCCTTCTGCAGGCCTTGCGGGCAGCGCTGGTCGTATCCGGCGTCGCGCAGCCAGGTGCCCACGTAGAGGGCGGGGTCGGCGACGTCGCGCTGCACGAACCAGGCGTCCACGCCGGCGCCCGGCGGCAGCCAGCGGGATATCCGGTCCTGCCAGTCCTCGCCGGCCCGGTGCACCCAGGAGGCCAGCAGCTGGCCGGTGCCGCTCTCAGCGAGGAAGCCGGGGAGCTGGCGCACGACGAGCGCGCTCGCATCGTCACCGGCCAGCCCCGAGTCGCGGTAGGTGAAGTCGGTGCGCGGCGGACCGACCACGAACGGCGGATTGCACACGACCTGGTCGAACTTGCGGCCCTGCACCGGGTCGAACCACTCGCCTTCGGCGAGTTCGACGTCGATGCGGTTGAGCCGGAACGTCGCCTCGGCCAACGCCAACGCCCGCTTGGACACGTCGGTCGCGGTGATCCGCTGCGCGTGCGTGCTCGCGTGCAGGGCCTGCACACCACAACCCGTGCCGAGGTCGAGCACCGAGCCCACCGGCCGCCGAGAGGTCGCCCGGACCAGGCTCAGCGACGCGTGCCCGACGCCGAGCACGTGGTCGGCCTCCACGGGACGCCCGCCGCGCAGGTCCGAATCCAGGTCCGAGACCACCCACCACGACTCGTCGTCGACGCCGTGCGGCCGGACGTCGAGCCCTGCGCGCAGCCCGTCGCCGTCGTCGACGAGCAGCCCGGCGGCCGTTGCCTCGGAAAGCGGCAGCGGAGCCAGCGCGGCTTCAACGGCGGCCCGCGACTCGGCCTGGCCGAGCAGGAACAGCCGGACCAGGGTGCCGAGCGCGCCGGCGTCGGTGGTCGCGCGCAGCGCGGGAACGGGCTCGCCGCGGCCCAGCGCGGCATGCGCCTCGGGACCGAGGAGATCCACGACGCCGTCGGCGTCGTACCCGGCGGCCTGGAAGGCGTCGCGAAGTCGATCGATGCGGTCATGGGACAGGTCTGGAATCACGCCCCGATCCTCACACGACCACCCGTTAGTGCATCTGGGAGCACCCGCCCGCGGAGCTCGGGAAATTCGATGGCGCCCGTCTCCTCTCCTGCGCGAACATGACCGGATGAGACCTCCGGTCGGCGCCGCCCTGGTGCGGTGCGGAGAATGCGGTGGCCACGAGTACAGCGGCGCTCCCGATTGCGGCCGGTGCCGGGCGTTGGTCGACGACATCGTCGAGGACGAGTGGCAGCGCTTCCGTGTCAACTGGGGGGACGAATCGGAGGCGGAGGTCGCCGGACTGGCGGTGGCCGAGCCCGACCGGCACGACTGGCGGGTGGTGGACGCCGCGCTCGACCGGATCACCTGCGATGAGTGCGGAGGCCCGCTCAGCCGCGGGCCGGTGGACTGCGCCGCGTGCAACCTCGCCCACGGTTTTCGGTACGCCGCCATCGAGACCGACCGGCCAGGTGTTCAGCCGCTCAACGAGCACGCGGTCCGCGTGAACGTCTCGGTCGTCCGCCGGCCGCAGGTGACCTCGGCGAAGGAACTGCTGGCCCGGCGCCTGATGCTCCCGGTGGTGCTGGTCGGCTTCCTACCGACGACCGCGGAGGCCCAGCGCATGAGCGCGCTGGTCAAGGGAGGGGCAGCGCCGGGTCAGGTCGTCGAGCTGGTCGACGACTGGCTCGGGGCGCAGCGCCCAGGAAAGCGGGCCAGGGGTGCATGACCTGTTCGCCGACCTGTGACCGTTCGTCGTGCAGCACTAGGTGCGATGACGCGAACGGCGCCGTTCACTGCCGCAGGGTGACGTCCAACTCCGACAGCAGCTTGGCCTTCGGTCGCACGCGTTTGGGCGTTCAAGAAGGAGTAAAAGGCGGCGAAGAAGTAGCCGATGTGCATCGGCACGGCATTCAGCTTCGTTGGAGTTCCTCGCGAGTGACGCGGCGGGCGATCTCTTCGACTTCAGCGGACGTGAGGGCACCGGAGTCGTGCCGGTGCACGGCCTGAGTGAGGAGCCGTCGGACGAGTGCGGATGTGGGAATGTGCTCGGCGGCCGCCCGGCGTCGCAACTCGGCGTCGAGGGACTGGCTGATGCGCAGGTGGAGCGAAACGTCGAGGGCGGCGGCGTTTTCGGCTGCCTCGGCTTCAGCCGCTTCGACTTCTTCGTCGGCGACCTGAGCGCGGATGGCGTCGTGTCGTGCCCGGCGGGCCGACTTGGCGGGGTCGGTCATGGTCATACCTCCTTGCCTTCGAGGTACTCGCGGAGATCGGCTCCGCGGGTCTTCCACGCGGTCACCCCGGAGTTGTCTTCGGGGTCGACGGTCAGTACGCATCCGGCACTCGCCGAGTACCCGATGATCCGGGTGTAGCCGACATGACTCTTGGGGTCAGGGTCGCGCACGATGCAGTGCGGGTCGGTGGCAGCTTCCAGCGTCCACGCGGGTTCAAGGTCGGTTGCACCGGGATAGCGGATTGAGCGGGTGCGGATGTGGGTGGCGTCTTCGTCATCCCACCACAGCTCGTCGAGCATGTAGCACATTGTAGAACAATGCGCTGCGTTCGCGCCACGTCGTCGACCGGATACCGCGGCCGATCAGTTGCTCTCCGAAGATCCGTTTGCGCTGCTCACGGGTCGATGCTTTTCGGCCGTGCGTGCCAGGATGGTGCCATGCCGAAGAAGCTCAACCTCACCGGCGATGCCGACGCGGACAAGCTGCTGTCCGACGACCCGTTCGCCCTGCTCACGGGCATGCTGCTCGATCAGCAGATCTCCATGGAGATCGCGTTCGCGGGGCCGAAGAAGATCGCCGACCGGATGGGCGGGTTCAGCGTCGCCAAGATCGCGGAGTCCGACCTCGACGGCTTCGTCGAGCTTTGCGTGCAGAAGCCCGCCATCCACCGCTACGGCGGGTCGATGGGGCGGCGGGTGCACGCGTTGGCCCAGTACATCGTCGAGAACTACGACGGCCGCACCGACGCCATCTGGACCGAGGCCGATCCGGACGGCAAGGAGGTCCTGAAGCGGCTCAAGGCGCTGCCCGGGTTCGGCGACCAGAAGGCGCGGATCTTCCTAGCCCTGCTGGGCAAGCAGCGCGGCGTCGAGCCGACCGGGTGGCGCGAGGCAGCCGGTGCCTACGGCGACGCGGACGCCCGCCGCTCGATCGCCGACGTCGTCGACGATCAGTCCCTCGCCGAGGTGCGCGCCTGGAAGAAGGAGCAGAAGGCCGCGGCCAAGGCAGCCAAGGACTAGGCGTCGATGGACGAGCGCAGGTTGGTGCGAGTCTCGAAGTACCTGGCCAAGCACCTGCGGCACCAGCCCGAGCGGATCGGGATCGAGCTGGACGAGCACGGCTGGGCGGTCGTCGATGTGCTGCTCGCGGCGGCAGCCTCGCACGGGTTCCCGATCTCGCGGGCGGAGCTGGTGCAGGTCGTCGAGACCAACGACAAGCAGCGGTACGTCATCGAGGGCGACCGGATCAGGGCCAGCCAGGGGCATTCGGTCGCGGTGGACCTCGACCTACCGGTGACCGAACCACCTGAGCTGCTGTTCCACGGCACGGCCTCGCGCCACCTGGCGGGCATCCGCGCCGAGGGGTTGCGGCCGATGAACCGGCATCACGTCCACCTCTCGGTCGATCGCGAGACCGCGAAGCGCGTCGGCGCGCGGCGGGGGCGGCCGGTCGTGTTGACCGTGGACGCCGCCGGGATGCACGCGAGCGGGCACGAGTTCCGGGTCAGTGCGAACGGCGTCTGGCTGGTAGATCACGTCCTGCCCGAGTTCATCCGCTATCCGGACTGACGCGGTGGCACTACGGGTGGTAACCGGATAACGCCCGGCAACGTCAACGCGGAACCCATGACAGGGCCAGTGACCGCACCGGCCCTTCGCACTGGGGGATCGCCTATGACTCGCTACGCCGTCGCCGCCGTATTGCCGGGCCTGATGTTCGCGATAGGCGCCTGCAGCACCGCACCGCCGAAGTTGCTACCGCCGCCCGTCGCGCCGTTGGTGAGCGCGTTGCCGAGGAAGATGCCGTCTCGGGTGCCGCTCCCCTCACCAAAGGCCGACCGCACACCGAACCCGGTCGGCGTCACTTGCGAGCCGGACGCCGCGCCGCGATTCGACGACCCGAACAACCCGAACGCCATCACGAACAAGGCGTGCGGCCATGTCAGCGGGAACGGCAATGCACGCTCGAGCGATCCATGGATCGACGACCAACTGCAGGCCACGCGGGGCGAGCCGGCGATCGGGGCGGATCCTTGCGCCGGGCTGACCTACGAGCAGTGCCACGGCATCCAGGATCCGCCGGTGGGTTCCACGCCGGAGGAGCCGCCCGCCCCGCCTGCCCCGTCGACCACGGTGCCGACGGCACCGACGGCACCGACGGCGACCACCGTCCCCACCGGCTCGCCGCCCGCGGAGACGACTTCAGGATCGCCGACCGACTCCAGGTCGCCTACAACGACTGGATCGCCCACGGCGTCCGATGCGCCGACCACTTCTGGTTCAGGACCAACCACGACAGGCCGGCCAACCGCTGGCTGAACGCCGGATGCGCCCGGGATCAGGCCGCCGCGGCGGCGCCGGGGCTCTGGTAGCGGTCGACGTATTCCTGGTCGGAGAGTTCGGCGATGGCGTACATGATCTCGTCGGTGATCGAGCGCAGCACCGGCAGCGAACCCTCCATCCCGGCATAGCGGGCGAAGTCCAGCGGGTCGCCGAAGCGGACGGTCACCGGGTGCAGCCGGGGGAGCTTCTTGCCCCGCGGCTGGAGCTTGTCCGTGCCGGTCAACGCGACGGGCACCACCGGCGCGCCGGTGCTCAGCGCCAGCCGCGCCACGCCGGTCCGCCCCCGGTACAGCCGCCCGTCGGGCGAGCGGGTGCCCTCCGGGTGGATGCCGAACGCGCCGCCGTCGCGGAGCACCTGCTCCGCAGCTTCGAGGGCCTCCTTCGCGGCACGCCCGCGCCCGCGCTCCACCGGGATCACGCCGAGTGAGCCGAACAGCCACTTGGTCAGCGAGCCCTTGAAGCCGGTGCCCTGGAAGTACTCGGCCTTGGCCAGGAACGCCACCGGGCGCGGCAGCACCAGCGGCACGATGAAGCTGTCGAGCACAGCGAGGTGGTTCGGGGCCAGGATCACTGGCCCGGTCGTGGGCACCTTGTCGGCGTCGATCACGGTCGGCCGGTAGATCGTCCGCGCCACCGCACCCACGACCCGCTTGCTCACCGCGTACAGCATTCGTCCTCCCGCACCGTTGATCCCGATCGAATCTAACCCGGCGAGGTTTCGGCGTGGCGTCCTACCGGTCAACCTCTGAGTCAGGCCGATCGCTGGAGTTGCGGTGATCGCGAACCCGGGGTATCGGCGGAGGCGATCGGGTGGGAACATGGAACTCGGAGGTAGCGTCGTGAACAGCTCACATCGTGACGACACCCCGGTGCTGATCACCGAGGCACAGCCGTCCTACGACGATCAGCAGGCGCAGCGTCGCCGCAGGTACGCGATCATGATGGCCAGCCGCATCCCGTGTCTGGTCATTGCCGCAGTGGTGTTCCAGCTGTGGCAGTTGTGGTGGTTGTCACTGATCATCCTGGCTATTTCCATCCCGTTGCCGTGGATGGCGGTGCTCATCGCCAACGACCGCCCGGCGAAGAAGCGCGAGCACGTGAACCGGTTCCGCCGCTCGCGGCACTCGATCGAATCCCGTAGCCACCAGGTCATCGAGGGCGCCTGAGAGCTGCGCCCGGCCGGTCGGCGACATGCAGCGGTGTAGTACGGCATCATTGGGGGCATGAGCACGATGACGATGCCGGAGACCGATACCCGGACCGAGACCACTGATCAGACCAGTGACGACCGGCCGGAGATGTTCCACTACGTGCAGAAGGACAAGATCGCCGAGAGTGCGGTCATGGGCACGATGGTGGTCGCGCTGTGCGGAGATGTCTTCCCCGTCACGAAGTCGCCGAAGCCGGGCTCGCCGGTCTGCCCGGACTGCAAGGAGATCTTCGAGTCCCTGCCCTCGGGCGGCAAGGACTGAACCAAGGACCATCGCGCGGCGGCGCTCAGCCGCCGTGCGGTTCGGCCTGCTTGTCGTTCGGTTGCTTCGGCAGCGGGACGCCGTTCCGCGGCGGCTCCGTGGCCGGTTTCGGCTTCTCGCCGCCCTCCTCGGCCTGGCCGTTGCGCCACGTGCGGTAGCCCTCTTCGGTGTGCATCCGCTGCGCGAGCCGCTTCATCTCCAGGCGCCGCCACCGCCGGCGCTCCCGGCGGGTCATCTTCGCCGGCCACATCTCCTGGATCGCGTTGTTGAACTGCGCGCCCATGATGATCGCCAGCCCGATGAAGAACGCGAACAGCAGGAACGCGATCGGCGTGGCCAGCGCGCCGTAGGTGTAGCCGGTGCTGGTCACCCACGTGATGTAGAGCCGCAGGCCGATGCTGGCGCACAGGAAGATCGCCATCGCCAGCAGCGCCCCGGGGAGGCCGCGGTGCCACGGCAGCTTCCGCGGTAGCGCCACCTTGTACAGCGTCGCGAGCGCGACCACCAGGCCGACGGCGGTCGCCGGGTAGTAGAACGCCTGGATCAGCCAGGCTATGTCGTCCTGGAAGTCCTGCGGGAAGATCGTCGGCAGCCAGTCCGGGCCCAGCGCGACCACCGGCAGCCCGACCACCGCGACGACCAGGCACACCAGGTACAGCAGCAGCGCGAAGATCCGCTGCCACACGCTGTTGCGCACCAGATACTGGTTGTAGGCGAGGGTGATCGAGTCGACCAGCGACGCCAGCGCCGAAGAACCCGCCCACAGCGAGATCACGAATCCGACCGAGACTATCTCGCTGCGCCCCTTGGTCAGGATGTCGGCGACCGTGGGGCCGATGATCTGGTCCACCACGTTCGCCGTGAACACCGTGCGGGAGAAGGCGAGGATCTTGTCGTGCACGGCATCGACGACCGTGGGTCCGAACCAGTCGCCGACGAAGCCGAGGCTGCCCAGCAGCCCGAGCAGCAGCGGTGGCATGGACAGCGTCTGCCAGAACGCGGCGGCCGCCGATTCCGAGAAGATGTTGTCCCACCACGCCTTGTCGAGCGTGCGCATGACCAGACGCAGCGGCCCGCGCCGCACCGGGACTTCCCGTGGTGCGACGGTCGCACTGCGCCCCCGGTGGTCTTGTGGACTCGGCTGACCCATGGCACCCATAAGGATGCTTCATTGGCTACCGCGGCGGGCGTCGGCCCGCCAAAACCGCCGGGGACGCGGAGTGTCGTGCAGGTCTCCTCCGGCCAATCCGGTGCGGCCCGGACCCGAAAGGTAAGCTGCACGGCGGCCCGCTTCGAGTTGATCGACGCCCATCGCGCGTGCGGGCGGCCGCGGGGCTGTGCAGTGGTGCGCCCTCGCCATTCAGCAGGGGAGACAGAAGGAAGGAGCGGCGAGCCGGCGTGTCCGAAGCGCAACTCGACCATTCCGTGCGATCCGTGCTCAGCGACCCCTCGCAGGCTCCTTCCCGGCCACTGCGCGCCTGGCAGCGGCGAGCCCTCACCAGGTACCTGTCGAGCAAGCCTCAGGACTTCCTGGCGGTCGCGACGCCGGGCGCGGGCAAGACGACCTTCGGGCTGCGGGTCGCCGCGGAGCTGCTGGCCGACCGCACGGTTGAGGCGGTGACCGTGGTGGCTCCCACCGAGCACCTCAAGCACCAGTGGGCGTTGGCCGCCGGCGGCGCGGGCATCCCGCTGGACTCCAACTTCCGCAACAGCGACGGCATCACCTCCAGCGACTACCGCGGCGTCGTGGTGACCTACGCGCAGGTCGCGGCGCATTCGACGCTGCACCGGGTGCGCACCGAACGTCGCAAGACGCTGGTGATCCTCGATGAGGTGCACCACGCGGGCGACGCGAAGTCCTGGGGCGATGCGATCCGGGAGGCGTTCACCCCGGCCGTCCGGCGCCTGTCGTTGACCGGTACCCCGTTCCGCAGCGACGACTCGCCGATCCCGTTCATCGGCTACGAACCCGACGCCGACGGCTCGCTGCGCAGCCGCCCGGACCACTCCTACGGCTACTCCGATGCCCTCAACGACGGCGTCGTCCGGCCGGTGCTGTTCCTGGCGTACTCCGGCGAGGCCCGGTGGCGCACCAACGCAGGCGACGAGTTCAGCGCCCGCCTCGGCGAGCCGCTGACCGCCGAGCAGACCGCGCGGGCCTGGCGGACCGCCCTGGACCCGGCGGGGGAGTGGGTCCCGACGGTGCTGCAGGCCGCCGACACCCGGTTGACGCAGCTGCGCAAGGGCGGCATCCCGGACGCCGGTGGCCTGGTGATCGCCACCGACCACGTCACGGCCAAGGCCTACGCGAAGACCCTGCACAGGCTCACCGGGCACGACCCGGTGGTGGTGCTCTCCGACGACCCGCAGGCGTCCGGGCGGATCGCCGAGTTCGCCGAGTCCGAGGACCGCTGGATGGTCGCGGTCCGCATGGTCAGCGAAGGCGTCGACGTGCCGCGGCTGGCGGTCGGCGTCTACGCCACGAGCTCCTCGACGCCACTGTTCTTCGCGCAGGCCGTGGGCCGGTTCGTGCGGTCCCGGCGGCCGGGCGAGACGGCGAGCATCTTCCTACCGAGCGTCCCGGTGCTGCTTGAGCTGGCCAGCCAGCTGGAAGCACAGCGGGACCACGTGCTCGGCAAGCCGCACCGGGAGAAGGACGGCTGGGACGACGAGCTGCTGGCCGCGGCCAACAGCAAGCGCGACGAGCCCGGCGAGGACGAGAAGGCGTTCACCTCGCTGGGTGCCGAGGCCGAGCTGGACCAGGTGATCTACGACGGCTCGTCGTTCGGCACGGCCGCGTTCAGCACGACCGATGAGGAGCAGGACTACCTCGGGCTGCCCGGCCTGCTGGAACCCGACCAGGTGCGCGCGCTGCTGCGGCAGCGCCAGGAGCAGCAGCTGGAGGACGTCGGCAAGCGCGAGGCAGTGGCGAAGGCGGCGAAGGTCGCCGAGCAGGCCGAGCAGCGCGCGCGGCCGCAGACCGTGCAGGAGCGGTTGCAGAAGCTCCGCAAGGAGCTGAACACGCTCGTTTCGCTACACCACCACCGCACCCGGAAGCCGCACGGCAAGATCTACAACGAGCTGCAGAAGACCTGCGGCGGACCGCCCACCGCGATGGCCACCGTCGAACAGCTCGAAGAGCGCATCGCCACCCTGCGTTCCTGGTGACCGCTCGGGCAGTGGACCCGAATGGTGCAGCGGTAATCTGTTCGGTCGCCGACCTCGGTCTCATAGGGTCGGGGCATGGCTTTTGACGTGGAGAAGATCCGGGCGCAGTATCCGGCGTTGGCGGACGGTCGGGCGTGGTTGGACGGCGCTGCGGGCACCCAGGTCCCGCAGCCGGTGATCGACGTGGTCAGCGACGCTTACCGGGTCGGGATGTCCAACGTGGGCGGCCCGTACGAGTCCAGCCGCCGCGCCGCCGGGATCGTCGCGGAGGCGCGGGCGTCCGTCGCCGACCTGGTGGGTGCCCCGGACCCCGCGTGCGTGGTGTTCGGCCCGAGCATGACCGCCCTGACCTACCGGTTCGCCGCCGTGCTCGCCGCCGGTTGGCGGCCCGGCGACGAGATCGTGGTGACGCAGCTGGACCACGACGCCAACGTGCGCCCCTGGGTGCAGCACGCGCGGCGGGCGGGTGCGGCCGTGCGGATGGCGGAGCTGGACCCCGCGACGGGCGAGCTGCCCGTCGACCACGTCACCAGCCTCATCGGCGAGCGCACCAAACTGGTCGCCGTCACGGCGGCCTCGAACGTGCTGGGCACCATGCCCGACCTGCGGGCGATCACCGACCGGGCCAGGCAGGTCGGCGCCCTGTCCTACGTCGACGGGGTCCAGCACTGCCCGCACGCCCACGTGCGCCTGGCCGACCTGGGCCCCGACTTCTACGCGACCAGCGCCTACAAGTGGGCGGGGCCGCACTTGGCCGCGGTGGTCGCCGCCGACCCGTGGTCGCTGGAGAACCTGCACCCGGACAAGCTCACGCCCTCGCCGGACACCTCGCCGGAGCGGTTCGAGCTCGGCACCAACCCGTTCGCCGCGTTGGCCGGGGTGGTGGCCGCCGTGGAGCACCTGGCCGGGCTGGATTCCGACGCCGACGGCAGCCGGGCCGAGCGGCTGGCGGTCTCTCGCCGTTCAGTGCAGGCCCACGAGGACGAACTGGCCCGGGCGCTGTTCGACGGGATCGCGGCGCTGGACGGGGTGGTTCGCTATGGCGCTCCGCAGGGCGCATGCACTCCCACGGCGTTCTTCGGGCTCCCGGGGAAGGAACCCGCGGCCGTCGCGGAGCAGCTCGCCGAGCGCGGTCTGAACGTCTCCTACGGGCATTCGTACGCCTGGGAGGCGGTGCACGCCCTCGGCATCGGCCCGAAGGGCGGCGTGCGGGCTAGCCTGTCGCACTACACGAGCCGGTCGGAGGTGCAACGACTGCTCGACGCGCTGGCCGAAATTGCCAGCTGAGAACGGGCGGTTCCGCAGGTAGTCGGCCGTGAGTGCTTCTGGGCGCGATGGCACCGTAAAGCGCTCACGGGGCCTGACCATGCGGAACCTCTGCAAAAACGACCGGGCCCCCGCAGGGAACCTGCGGGAGCCCGGTGTTCGGTCTGACGGGTTCTTACTGCTCGTCCTGCTGGAGGTCGGCCTGCACCTCGCGCAGCCCGGCCTCGTACGCACGGGCGTGGTGCCCGCAGAACAGAAGCTCGCTACCGGATGGCAATACGGCGCGAAGCTTCGCAGCGGCCCCGCAGCGGTCGCAGCGGTCGGCGGCGGTCAGCTCGGGGCGGGTGAGCGTTCCCGGCATCGTGATCTCCCTCCGTCCCGGCGTCGGAATCACCCGACGCCCTCGATCCTGCTACGACCACCGTCGGCCCACTGGCTGCGGGAGCGGTGCTCGTTGGCTCCACTCTTCCAGACGCTGCGGCCCCAGTCAGTGTTCCCGCGCCGGGTGGCGACGGTCGTCACCATGAAGTACCCGGTTGTAGCAGCACCGCTCGCGGAGTGTGATCAACACTGCGGAAAGCCTTGTGACATGGGGAAATAACGCCTGGTGAGGCCGGTTTCCGGAAGTCGATGCCGATCAGGATCCGGAAATTTGGTGTTTCAGATCACAGGTCGGGCGCCATTTCGCGGCCGCCGGTTCCGCTGGAAGCGAACAGGAAATCCCACCAGGTGGACGGTTTCGGCGGGGAAAGTGCCCTCCGACGGCCCTCTCCGGTGTCTCCAGCGACAGTTGGGGCACCCCGCGCAACGGCGCGCTCAAGCGATGTGCCTCGCCTGGTACCTCCCGGTCGTGCGCCACGGCTCACCGCCGGGCGGTCGGCCCGTTCTGGAGAGCGGTGCCCAGTGCGGATCATCGAACCGGAATCCGCGCCGCTTCACCTGTGATCAGCCCGCATGGGCCGACAAGCCGTCCGAGCGCGGAGATCGGCTCAGCGGGCCCTGGGCCAGTCGAGGGTGACGGTCTGCCCCGGTTTTCCGACGGTCCCGGTCTTCGAGCCCGAGGTGCCGATTCCGGCGCTGCCAGAGGTCCCCGGCGTGCCGGTGGCGCCGGACGGGTCCGAGCGGAGCTCGAGCGGCGTCACCTGGTCGGTCAGCACGGGCGGCGAGGCCGGTGGTTCCGCTGCGGTGGGCATCCGTGCGGGGAGCGCGGCGCCGGCCCCCAGCAGCACGGCCAGCGCGGCGAATGAGGTGAGCGCGAGGACGAGGAACCGAACGGACATGATGCGCACCCCCTTGTGCGGCTGCCTCTTGAGGTTCGGTTTCCCCATGATGGGCTCCCGCGCCCGGATGGACGCGGGCAGAACGTCCCGAGGTGATTCGGCACCCGAAAAGACCGATGCCGCCGACCCGCGAGATCGCAGGTCGGCGGCATCGGTCTAGATGAAGCTCAGTCCAGGTAGTCGCGCAGCACCTGGGACCGGGACGGGTGGCGCAGCTTCGACATCGTCTTGGACTCGATCTGCCGGATCCGCTCCCGGGTCACCCCGTAGACCTGGCCGATCTCGTCCAGCGTCCGCGGCTGGCCGTCGGTCAGCCCGAACCGCAGCCGGACCACGCCGGCCTCCCGCTCGGACAGCGTCGCCAGCACCGACTGCAGTTGGTCCTGCAGCAACGTGAACGACACCGCGTCGACCGCGACGACCGCCTCGGAGTCCTCGATGAAGTCACCGAGCTGGCTGTCGCCCTCGTCGCCGATGGTCTGGTCCAGGGAGATGGGTTCCCGGGCGTACTGCTGGATCTCCAGCACCTTCTCCGGGGTGATGTCCATTTCCTTGGCGAGCTCTTCGGGCGTGGGCTCGCGGCCAAGGTCCTGCAGCAGCTCGCGCTGGATCCGGCCGAGCTTGTTGATCACCTCGACCATGTGCACCGGGATGCGGATGGTGCGGGCCTGGTCGGCCATGGCGCGGGTGATGGCCTGCCGGATCCACCAGGTCGCGTACGTGGAGAACTTGTAACCCTTGGTGTAGTCGAACTTCTCCACCGCGCGGATGAGGCCGAGGTTGCCCTCCTGGATGAGGTCCAGGAACGCCATGCCGCGGCCGGTGTAGCGCTTGGCCAGGCTCACGACCAGGCGGAGGTTCGCCTCCAGCAGGTGGTTCTTCGCCCGCTCGCCGTCGCGCACGATCCAGCGCAGGTCGCGGCGCATCTGGGTGGTTAGCTGCTCGCCGGCCTCCTCGACCTGCCGCAGCCGCTCCGCGCCGTAGAGACCGGCCTCGATGCGCTTGGCCAGCTCCACCTCTTCCTCGGCGTTGAGCAGCGCGACCTTGCCGATCTGCTTCAGGTAGGCGCGCACCGAGTCGGCGGAGGCCGTCAGTTCGGCGTCCTTGCGCGCCTGCCGGAGCGCCTCGGACTCCTCTTCGTCCCAGACGAAGTCGCCGGATTCCTTGGTCTCCTCCTCCGGAACCGGCTCTTCCGGAATTTCCACCTCGACGTCGGCGAGGTCGCCGACGTCCGGGGACGTCAGGTCGGTTTCGATCGGTTCGTCGATCTCCATGCCCTCGCCGCTGCCCTTTTCGGAAGCCGACTTGGTCGACTTCTTAGCCGGGGCCTTGGCGCCCTTCTTGGCCCCCGCCGACTTCGCGGCGGTGGTCTTGCGGGCCGTCGACTTCGCACCCGTCGAGCTCTTGGGAGTGCTCTTGCGCGCGGCGGTGGAGTTCGTCTGCTCGGTGTCAGACGAAGCAGCCGCCTCCGAAGCTGGGGTGGCCTGGGACTGGCCCGACTGGGACTGGGCACCGCCGGTTGCTGCAGCGGAGCGTCGGGTTGCGGTTTCTGCGGCTGCCACGTACGCCCTTTCGCGACGGTCGATCAGGGCAGGCCGGAGGGCGCGAAACCTCGGCCGCCAAAGGTCGGGGAACAACCCACCGGATTCAGCCCTGCTGTGTTGAGGAAACACCCGGTGCCTGCCTCGGCTTTTTCCTCGACGAGGACTTCGAATCAAGTGGGCTGTGTTCCATTGTAGCTGCGATGCGGGGGTGCGGTTCCGCTGCAAGGCGGAGTCCGCGCGTCCCGACATGTGCTACGTGGTCGGCAGATCAGGTGTTATGCCTGGTCGCGGCTGCCGTCGCGGCCCCGACGATTCCGGCGTCGTTGCGGAGCGCCGCGGCCACCACGGGCGTGCGGGTCTCCAGCAGCGGAATCCACTTTTGACCCTTTCTGCTGACCCCGCCGCCGGCGATGATCAGGTCGGGCCAGATGAACTTCTCGAGCGCCTGGATGTAGTGGCTGACCCGCGGCGCCCACTGCTCGTAGGTCAGCTCCAGGTCGTCCTTCACCGAGGCCGCGGCCTGCTTCTCGGCGTCGCGGCCGTCCACCTCGATGTGCCCGAACTCGGTGTTGGGCACCAGCTTGCCGTCCACGAACATGGCGCTGCCGATGCCGGTGCCGAAGGTCAGCACCACCACGAGGCCGCGGTGACCGGCGCCGGCCCCGCTGCGCATCTCCGCGGTGCCGGCGGCGTCGGCGTCGTTGAGCACCAGCACGTCGTCCCGGGTGCGGCCGAGCCGCTCCGCGAACAGCTCCTGGGCGTCCGTACCGATCCAGCCCTTGTCGATGTTCGCCGCGGTGAGCGCGGTGCCGTCCTTGATCACGCAGGGCAGCGTGACGCCGACCGGACCAGTCCAGGAGAACTTCTCGACGATCTCCGCCACGGCATCCGCCACGGCGGACGGGGTCGAGGGCTGCGGGGTGGAGATCCGCATCCGCTCCTCGGCCAGCACGCCACCGTCGATGTCGACTGGGCAGCCCTTGATGCCCGACCCGCCGATATCAACGCCGAAACCGCGGGCAGTCGCCATGGCTGATCCTTCCTACTCGATTCAGATGAGGGTGTGCAGACCTTAACCGGGTTGTGTTGCGATGTGAACGTGGGATTGGCAGCAGAAGTAGACGCAAAAGACTTGTGCCAGGTAGCGGTGCGGATCGCTCGCGAGGCCGCAGATCTGGCCCGTACGGTGCGTGACGAATCAGTCACCGATGGTGCGGTTCATACGAAGAGTACCGAGACCGATGTCGTCACGGCAGGTGATCGAGCGGTGGAGCGACTCGTGCGGGAGCGGCTGGCGCACCTGCGGCCCGGCGAGTCGGTGCTGGGGGAGGAGGAAGGCGGCGAAGGCGCGCTCGAAGGGCTGCGCTGGGTGGTCGACCCGATCGACGGCACCGTCAACTACCTGTACGGCTTCCCCTGGTACTCCGTTTCGCTCGCCGCGCAGCTCGACGGGCGTTCGGTGGCCGGTGCGGTGGTGGAGCCGGTTTCCGGCCGGGTGTGGAGCGCCGCCGCCGGGCACGGCGCCTTCCTCGACGGCCGCCCGCTACGGGTCTCGAACGCCGACCGGCTCGACCTGTCGCTGATCGGCACCGGGTTCGCCTACTCTGTGGAGCGCCGCACGGCGCAGGCCCAGGTGCTCGGTCGGCTGCTGGGCCAGGTGCGCGACATCCGGCGGGCCGGGGTGGCGTCGCTGGACTTGTGCGCCGTCGGCGCTGGCTGGTTGGACGGCATGTACGAGGTCGGCCTCAACCGGTGGGACTGGGCGGCTGGTGCGCTGATCGCCGCCGAGGCCGGTGCGGAACTGCGGCTGCCGCAGCCGGGGTCGACCGACGGATTGGGCGACGGGATGATCGTCTGCGCTGCGCCGGGGATCGCGGGGGAGCTGACCGACGCGCTGCTCCGCGCCGCTGCCGGACGCGTCTGACCATCGGCGGATGTCAGGTGAAGGGCGCCCCTGCTCGCTGCCTCCCGGGGCAGCGGGTGGAGGTGTCCTTCGCTCGGAACTGTTGCGTCAGCAGTGCACGTCGCGGGCCTTGTTGAGCAGCTCGCTATCGATCTGCGGCGGTGTCACCTCTTGGTGGGCCCCGCCCTGCTGGTCCCGCTGCGGCACCCAGTTCTCCAACTCCTGGAGCGCCTGCTTGGCTTCCGAGGTGGTCTTGATGTCGTCGAAGGCCGACCCCAGCGCGAAGTCGATGCTGGCGTCGTGGCGGTCGTCGCGCACCAGTTGGGCGCACGGCGCGATGAGGCTCAGCGTCCGCGCCCCGCTCACCCCGGCAACACCGAAGCGGATCTGGCCGTGGCACTTCAGGTCGTAGTTGACGTAGACCGGGTCGTTGTCCGCGCCGCCCTTGGCGAAGCCGAGGCTGGCGAGCTCGTCGCTGACCAGCGACGCCTGCCGGGTCTCGCCGTTGCCGTTGAGCACCCGCACCTGCACGTCCTGCGGCGGCATCGGGTTGGTCGAATCGAGCGCGTTGCGCGGCAGCATCTGACCCAGCGGCACCGGCTCGGTGGTTTCTCCGCCCTGAGGCGCGGCGGTCGGCATCCCGGGCGGGTTGCAGGTGGTCGCGGCGTCGATGTCCTTCACCGAATCGAAGACCCGGGTCCACAGCAGTCCGGACAGCACCACGAGCCCGACCAGCACCGCCAGAGCGGGCAGTGGTCGACGCCGCCGGTAACGGGTTCGTCGCCCCGACCTTGCACTCACGGCTGACACGTCCCGCCCCTCCCTGGATGTTGCGACCAGCCTGCGCCCGTCTTCACTAGATCAGCCTATGCGTACAACTTGCGTCGCGCGGCGCTGGACGTCGCGACCGTGTCGCGGACGCCGGGCGTGGGCCGCTGAATCGATGCCGATGAGTGAACTGCCTGGGCACCGCATCACAAGGCGAATTGCTGGGCAACCGAAGAAGGCGACCGGGCGGCGCCGGAGGGTTGATCTTCGACAGCCCGCGGATGCAGCGAACACCACACCTATGGGTGACCCGATGCGTGCGCGGACTCGGCATGAGCTATCCTCTCGGCGCCTCACGGAGTGCCGGATGAGGCAAGTCGCTCATAACGGGGGAACTGAACGCGTTGCAGGGCGAGACCACGATCACTGTGCCAGCGGGCACAAAGTCGGGTCCTGGAACGTTTACCAGCGGCACACCATTGCAGTCTCCACTAACGCAGGGGTGAATCACGATGGCGACCGACTACGACGCTCCGCGCCGCGAGTCCGAGGACTTGGCTGAGGACTCGTTGGAGGAGCTGAAGGCGCGACGCAACGATGCGCAATCCGGCGTCGTCGACGAGGACGAAGGGGCGATCGCGGAGAACTTCGAACTGCCGGGCGCGGACCTGTCCGGCGAGGAGATGACCGTCAAGGTGCTCCCGAAGCAGGCTGACGAGTTCACCTGCTCGAGCTGCTTCCTCGTCCACCACCGCAGCCGGCTGGCCGAGAACCGCAACGGCCAGCCCGTTTGCCGCGACTGCGCCGCCTGATCCAGGCGGCCGGGCGTCGACGAGACCGGGAAGTGGCTGGGCACACGCTGACGGCGTGTGCCCAGTTGTTTTGCGGACCGATCCCGCACGGCCGTGCGTCGTCGTTCGACGAACGCGCGGCGGTGCCGGTTCGCGCGGGCCGAGCCGAGTCGCTGCGCCGTTTCGAAAGTAATTTCGGGACGGTCAGCGCTCGCCCGCCGCGTTCACGCCTTCTTCAGGGCGGCGATGAGTTCTTCGGGACGCCGGGTGCTGACCACCCAGTACGGGGTGGGGTCGTCCGGGTCGTTCAACCAGATCCGCACCGAGGTGCGGATCCACGAGCGGTGCACCATGAACGCGGCCGGGTCCAGGTCCGGGCCGAGCGCCTGCCGCTGCTCGGCGGGGGTGATGACCTCGACCTCGTCGATGAACCGCAGCGGCAGGTGGGCGTCGCCGACCCACAGCTCACCCCCGGTGACCTCGACCTTGATCCGGCCCAGCCAGATCGGGATCGCGATGGCCAGCGTGATGAGCACGACGTAGGGCAACCACGCGCGCACGCCCGGGTAGCCCATGTGCACCGTGGCGGCCATGATCGCGGCACCGATCACCGGCAACGGCCACGTCCACCAGGACGCGTACAACCGTTCGCGGAACACCGGACGTCCCTCCGCATTCGCCTGACCGGGGGTGTCCCCGGCGATGCTGACCGCTTCTCCGCTTTCCGACACGGCTTCAGGGTAGTCTCGCCGCCCGTGTCGAACGTGAAGGTCCTGCTGACCCGACTTGACCCCGATGTGCCGCTGCCCGCGTACGCGAAACCAGGCGACGCCGGTGCGGATCTGGTGACCACCAGCGACGTGGTGCTCGAACCCGGCGAACGAGCCGTGGTAGGCACGGGTATCGCGGTGGCGCTGCCCGAGGGCTACGCGGGTTTCGTGCACCCGCGTTCGGGCCTGGCCGCCAAGGCGGGGTTGAGCGTGGTCAACGCACCGGGCACCGTTGATTCTGGGTACCGCGGTGAGATCAAGGTCTGCCTGATCAACCATGATCGTGAGGTACCGCTGTCGTTGCGGCGCGGTGACCGGATCGCCCAGCTCGTCGTGCAGAAGGTCGAGCAGGCGGTGTTCCAGGAGGTCGCCGAGCTGCCGGCGTCACAGCGAGGTGCCGGGGGCTACGGGTCCACCGGTGGGCACGAGGTGCTGGCGGTCTCGGGGGCCGAGGCCGGCCACAGGACGGAGGGCTGAGGGGATGTTCGGTTGGGGCCGCGGGCGCGGCAAACGCGCCGATGACGCCGCTGCGGACGCGGAGCTGAGCGCCGAGGAGCAGGACTTCGCGGAAGGTGGTCCGTTCGACGAGAGCGAGGCGCCCGACGACCAGGTGGAGCGGCTCGACCTCGGTTCGGTGCGGCTGCCGGTGCCGGAAGGCGGCCAGCTGCAGGTGGAGGTCGACCCGGCTGGCCCGGTGCGCGCCGTGCACCTGGTCACGCAGGTCGGCCGGTTGACGGTCAGCGCGTTCGCGGCGCCGCGCAGCAGCGGGCTGTGGGCGGAGGTCAGCGCGGAACTCGCTGACCAGCTGCGCAACGACGGTGCCCAGGTGCACGCGGAGCGGGGCGACTGGGGAACCGAGCTGGTGGCCGACTCGCCGAAGGCGGCGCTGCGGTTCGTCGGGGTGGACGGCCCGCGGTGGCTGCTGCGCGGCGTCGCGGCCGGACCGGCGGAGCACGCCGAGGAGTGCACGAAACTGCTGTACGCGGTCCTCGACGAGACCATCGTGGTACGCGGTGCCGAACCGATGCCGGTGCGCACGCCGCTGCCGATCCAGCTGCCGGAGGCGATCCTGCGCCACATCCAGCAGGCCCAGGCCCAGAACAACGGCCAACCGGGCTGAAACCGGTTCGACCGGGCACGAAGCGACCTGGACGTGCATCAAAGTCGGGGATTCCGGAGTCGAGGGGCGTCTGAGGTTCCGCCACTCGCACCGTCACGAAAGGCGACTCGCGCGACGAGTAAGTTCGATGCGTGCCGGACTTCGCTGAGTGGTGGGTCTACCTCGGGGCTGCGCTGCTGATCGCTTTCGTGCCCGGTCCCGGCATGCTCTACGTGCTGGCGCGCAGCATCCGAGGCGGCTCCCGCGAAGGCGTGCTCTCGGCATTCGGCAACACCCTGGGCGCTTCGCTGCACGAGTGCTGGCGGCTGCCGTCGGTCTGTCGGCGCTCCTGATGGCCTCGGCGGAGGCGTTCACCGTGGTGAAGCTCATCGGTGCCGCCTAAGTCATCTACTTGGGCGCCCGCGCGTTGTGGGAGTTGCGCAAGGGCACCGGTGGGCAGCCGCAGGAAGCGCCGCGGCAGCGCGGGTCGGCGGTGCTGCAGGGCTTCGTCTCCGAGGTGTTCAACCCGAAGACAGCGATGTTCTTCCTGGCCTTCCTGCCCCAGTTCGTGCACCCGGAGCGGGGTTCGACCTCCCCGGTCTTCCTGGTGCTGGGGGCCGTCTTCGTGGCGTTCGTGCTGGTCTCCGACCTGCTGGTGGCGTCCTTCGCGGGCCCGTTGTCGGCGCGCGTGGCCCGGAACCCGCGTTGGTGGCGGCGCCAGCAGGTCGCCAGCGGCACCACGTTGATCGGCCTTGGCGAGGCGCTGGCGCTCTCCCAGAACCAGGAAACGGGAAAATTCCTGTTCTTCCCGTTTCGCGCGTTTCCGGTGGATCACGGAATAGCCGATCGGGCGGGTCAAGTTCTTAATCCCGCAGGGCCCGCGACGACGCCGTTGCGGACGGCTACGCTGGGGGTGCACGGGCTGCGAGTCGAGCCCCGGAAGCGCACAGGAGCGCTAGATGAGCAAGACCGACGGCGGCTACTGGCGTCGCCTCGTACGCCGCTTGACCAGCGACGTCGCCGAGCTTGACGCCGACGATCTCTCGCAGCGGTCCCAAGCCGGTGGAGCCCAGCGCGCGAGCGACTGCCAGTGCGGGCAGGAGGCCGTGGTGCTCGGCCGGGTGCGCAGCGTGGGCTTGTGCCCGAAGGCATCGGCCCCGACGCTGGAGGCCGAGCTGTACGACGGCACCGAGGATGTGACCTTGGTCTGGCTGGGGCGCCGCCGGATCACCGGGATCGAACCGGGACGCATCATCAAGGCCCGGGGCCGGATCGCGGTCCGCGACGGGCGCAAGGTGCTTTACAACCCCTACTACGAGTTGCAGAACACCGCATGAGCGAACGCGACGCATCCGCCGCCGGGCTGCCCGCCCAGGACGCGGCCGACCACCAGCCGGACCAGACCGCGCAGCGGGACGCCGCCCCCGAGAAGACCCTGCTCGAACAGATGGGCGGCGTCGGAGGGCTGGCCTACTCGGCGGTCCCGATCGTGGTCTTCGTACTGGTCAGCTCCTTCACCTCGCTGATGCCGGCGATCTGGTCGGCGATCGGCGTGGCGATCGGGATCGCGATCTTCCGGATGGTGCGCAAGGAACCGCTGCAGCCGGCCATCTCCGGTGTTCTCGGGGTCGCGGTGTGCTCGTTCATCGCCTACCGCTCCGGCGACGCCAAGGGCTTCTTCCTGCTGGGCATCTGGACGAGCCTGATCTACGGCGGGGTGTTCCTGGTGTCGGTGCTGGCCCGCTGGCCGCTGGTCGGCGTGGCCTGGTCGGCGCTGAACGGGCTGGGCTTCTCCTGGCGCAAGCAGCGTCGAGCGCTGCGCGGCTACGACCTGGCGACGCTGGCCTGGACCGTGGTGTTCGCGGCGAAGTACGTGGTGCAGCAGTGGCTGTATGACTCGGACCAGACCGGCTGGCTGGCGTTCGCCCGGATCGCGATGGGCTACCCGCTGACCGGCCTGGCGCTGATCGTCACGGTCTGGGCGGTCCGCCGCGCCGCGAAGGTCGCAGAGCAGGAGAAGGCCGAGGCCCGGGAGGCCGGAACCCTCGACTCCAAGCCCTCGATGGGCTGACCCGGCGATTTCGCGCGAAATCGCCACGCCCCGTCCGTCAGTCGGCGGGTTGACGGTCGTGGATGATCGCCCGGATCTGCTGCTCGACGTCGGCGGTGGCCACGAACAGCATTTCGTCGCCCGCCTCCAGCGGGTCGTCGGCCTGCGGGACGATCACCCGGCCGCCGCGCAGGATGGTGACCAGCGCCGCATCGGAGGGCAGCTTCAGGTCGCGGACCCGGCGCCCGGCCAGCGGGGTGGTGTCCGGCAGCGTCACCTCGACCAGGTTGGCCTGGCCCTGGCGCAGCGTCATCAGCCGCACTAGGTCGCCGACGTTGACGGCCTCCTCGACCATCGCGGCCAGCATCCGGGGCGTGGACACCGCGACGTCAACGCCCCACGCCTCGGTGAACAGCCACTCGTTGAGCGGGTCGTTGACGCGGGCCACCACGCGGCGCACTGCGAACTCCGTCTTCGACAGCAGCGACACCACCAGGTTGACCTTGTCGTCGCCGGTGGCCGCGATGACCACGTCGCAGGACTCCAGCCCGGCTTCCTCCAGCGACGCCAGCTCGCAGGCGTCGGCGAGCATCCACTCCGCGCCGCGGATGTTCTGCGGGTGGTAGTTCTGGACGCTCCGCTCGATCAGCAGGACGTCGTGGTCGCCTTCGAGCAGCTCCCGCGCGATGGACTGGCCGACCGCGCCGGCGCCCGCGATCGCGATGCGCATTACTCGCTCTCCTCGGGTGTGCGGCGGGCCGCCGCTGTGACGTCGGTGACGGTGCCGGACAGCGCCGCCACGTAAACCGTGTCGTCGGCCTGGATGATGGTCTTGGCGTCCGGGAGCACCCCGTTGCCGAACCGCATTATGAACGCGACCCGGGCGCCGGTGGTGGCCTCCAGCTCGGCGACCCGGCGGCCGATCCAGCCGTCGTCGAGCGGCAGCTGCAGGACCGCGACGGTGCCGGAGGGCTCCCGCCACGCCGTGGCGACGCCTTCGGGCAGCAGCATGCGCAGGAACCGGTCGGTCGTCCACGGCACCGTGGCCACCGTGGGGATGCCCAGCCGCTGGTAGACCTCGGCGCGCTTCGGGTCGTAGATCCGCGCCACGACGTGCTCGACGCCGAAGGTCTCGCGGGCCACCCGGGCCGAGACGATGTTGGAGTTGTCCCCGTTGGACACCGCGGCGAAGGCGGCCGCCTGCTCGATCCCCGCTTCGACCAGGATGTCCCGGTCGAAGCCGTTGCCGGTGACCTGCTGGCCGCGGAAGTCCTTGCCCAGGCGGTGGAACGCCTGCGGGTTCTTGTCCACCACGGCCACGGTGTGATCGAGCCGTTGCAGGGCCGCGGCCAGGGAGGCCCCGACCCGGCCGCAACCCATGATCACCACGTGCACGACGCTGTCTCCTCGCTGCGGGGTGCGGGTTCTGGCGACGACCTCGCGATCGTCTGCCGACCGTACCTTCACGGACGCGGGTCCGGTCCGGTTCGCGCCCGTCGGTTCCGGGCTGCTGCACCGTACCGGGTGAGGCGTCCACGTGGGCAGGGCGGAGGTCCGGATGTGACCTGAGAGGAATTCCGGCGGCCAGGGTCGCCTGCCGACCCACCTTTGCGCTTACGCTCTGTGCCGTGTCCAAGCTCGCAACCGCGGCGAAACGGTTGATCGTCGGTCGCCCGTTCCGCAGCGATCGCCTCGCGCACACGCTGCTGCCCAAGCGCATCGCCCTGCCCGTGTTCTCCTCCGACGCCATGTCCAGCGTCGCCTACGCGCCCGAAGAGATCCTCCTGGTGCTCTCGGTGGCCGGCGTGTCCGCCTTCGCGGTGAGCCCGTGGATCGGGATCCTGGTCGCGCTCGTGATGGTCACGGTGGTCGCTTCCTACCGGCAGAACGTGCGCGCCTACACCTCCGGCGGCGGCGACTACGAGGTGGCCTCCGTCAACCACGGCCCCCGGTGGGGGCTGGTGGTGGCCAGCGCCCTGCTGGTCGACTACATCCTCACGGTCGCGGTGTCGATCTCCTCGGCCGCCGCGAACATCGGCTCGGTCATCCCGTTCGTCGCGCAGCACAAGGTGCTGTTCGCCGTCGGTGCGATCGCGCTGCTGACCGCGCTGAACCTGCGCGGTGTCCGCGAGTCCGGTTCGCTGTTCGCGATCCCGACCTACGCCTTCGTGATCGGCGTCCTCGGCATGATCGGCTGGGGCTTCTTCCGCACCTTCGTGCTCGGCCAGGAGATGCCGGCCGAGAGCGCGAACTTCCAGATCTTGCCGGACGAAACCCAGATGGCCGGGGTGGCGTTCGTGTTCCTGGTGCTGCGGGCGTTCTCCTCCGGCAGCGCGGCGCTGACCGGTGTCGAGGCGATCAGCAACGGGGTGCCGGCCTTCCGCAAGCCGAAGTCCCGCAACGCGGCCACCACGCTGGCGCTGATGGGTGGCCTCGCGGTCACGATGTTCATGGGGCTGCTGATGCTGGCCCAGATCACCGGCGCGGTGATCGCCGAGGACCCGGCGCGCCAGCTGATCGGCGCGCCGCCCGGTTACGAGCAGAAGACGTTGGTCGCGCAGCTGGCGCGCGCGGTTTTCGCGGGCTTCCCGCCCGGCGTCTGGTACCTGGTGTTCTTCACCGGCCTGATCCTGGTGCTGGCCGCCAACACGGCGTTCAACGGTTTCCCGGTGCTGGGTTCGATCCTGGCGCAGGACCGGTTCCTGCCTCGCCAGCTGCACACCCGCGGCGACCGGCTGGCGTTCTCCAACGGCATCCTGTTCCTGGCCGCTGGGGCGATCATCCTGGTGTTCGCCTTCGAGGCCGAGGTCACCCGGCTGATTCAGCTCTACATCGTCGGCGTGTTCGTGTCTTTCGTGCTCAGCCAGAGCGGCATGATCCGGCACTGGAACCGGCTGCTGGGCAAGGAGACCGATCCACAGGCGCGGCGGCGGATGCGCCGCGCGCAGGTGATCAACACTTTCGGCCTGTTCATGACGGCCAGCGTGCTGGTGATCGTGCTGATCACCAAGTTCACCCACGGCGCCTGGATCGCGATCGCCGCGATGGCCGCGATCTACGTGCTGATGACGGCCATCCACCGGCACTACGATCGGGTCGGTGAGGAGCTCAAGCAGCAGGAGGCGGACGCGGTGCTGCCGTCGCGCAACCACGCGCTGATCCTGGTCTCCAAGCTGCACCTGCCGACCATGCGGGCGATCGCCTACGCGCGCGCCACCCGGCCGGACGTGCTCGAGGGCGTCACAGTCAACGTCGACGACGAGGACACCCGCGAGCTGACGAAGCGCTGGGAGGCGGAGAATCTCCCGGTGCCGTTGAAGGTGCTTGAGTCGCCGTACCGGGAGATCACCCGGCCGGTGCTGGAATACGTCAAGCGGATCCGGCGGGACAGCCCGCGCGACGTGGTGACCGTGTTCATCCCCGAATACGTCGTCGGCCACTGGTGGGAGCAACTGCTGCACAACCAGAGCGCGCTGCGGCTGAAGAGCCGACTGCTGTTCCAGCCGGGCGTGATGGTCACCAGCGTGCCGTGGCAGCTGGAGTCGTCCACGCGGGTCCGCCAGAAGCAGCTCACCTCGATGCCGGGCGCGACCCGGCGCGGGCTGGGTACGAACGGGAAGGTGAGCAGTGACCGAAAGGCCGGACTGGACCGGTAGGCGGCTGGAGATCGAGATCGGGCCGGTCGCGCACGGCGGCCATTGCGTGGCCCGGTACGAGGGCCGGGTGGTGTTCGTCCGCCACGCGTTGCCCGGGGAGGTCGTCGTCGCCGAGGTCACCGAGGACGCCGGTGGCGGCTTCTGCCGGGCCGATGCGGTCGAGGTGCTGACCGCGGCGGAGGGCCGGGTGAGCCCGCCGTGCCCGCTGGCGGACATGGCGCTCGGTCGCGACCGGTGCGGTGGCTGCGACTGGCAGCACGCCGCCGGCGAGACGCAGCGGGAGCTCAAGGCCGCGGTGATCGCCGAGCAGCTGCAACGTATCGCCGGGATCGACTGGCCGGTGCGGGTGCGGGAACTGCCCGGTGGCCTGCTGCGTTGGCGGAGCCGGGCGCGGCTGGCCGTGGACCGCAAGGGGCAGGCGGGATTCCGCGCGCACCGCAGCCACCGGGTGATCCCGGTCGAGGACTGCCCGATCACCGTCGGGGGCGCGCTGAGCGAGGTCACAAACCGCCGGTGGCGCCCGGGTGCGGAGCTGACGGTGGCGGCCGATGCCGCGGGCGAGGTGCACGTGACCGCCGTGGACCACAAGCCGCAGCGGCGTCACGCGCGCGCCGTCGCCAGGCAGGTGCAGGGCAGCGGGGTGGCTCGCGAATCCGCGGGCGGGCGGCCTTTCGACGTTGACGTGCAGGGCTTCTGGCAGGTGCACAAGGCCGCGCCGGACACCTTCACCGAGGTGGTTTCGCGCCTGGCGGCAGCGCCGGAGGGTGGCGTGGCCTGGGATCTCTACGGTGGGGTGGGCTTGTTCGCGGCGCCGCTCGCGGAGCAGGTCGGCCCGGCGGGTTCGGTGGTGCTGGTCGAGTCGTCGAGGCGTGCGGTGGAGGACGCGGTGGCGAACCTGCGGGACCTGCCGCAGGTGTCGTTCCGCGCGGGCACGGTGGAGGATTTGGCCACCGACGAGGACCTGCCGACCCCGGACGTCGTGGTGCTGGACCCGCCACGCAAGGGCGCCGGTCGGGACGTGGTGGACGCGGTGACGTCGCGTCGCCCGGCGCGGATCGTGCACGTCGCGTGCGATCCGGCGGCGCTGGCGCGGGACGTGGGGTTGTTCGCGGAGCGCGGCTACCGGATGACCGAGCTGGAGGCCTTCGACGCCTTCCCGATGACACACCACATCGAGTGCATCGCTTTGCTGGAGCCGGTCGGCTGAGCGCCGTTTCCCGGCTCGCGCTGTTCCGCTCGACGGCGAGCTGTCGTCGCGGGGCGACGTGCGGGTCGTTGACTTGCGCAGCGGGCCGCGCAAGCGTTCGGGGGACCGCAGTTCCGACCGGAACTGCGGTCCAGCCGGTGGGGCGCGGTTGAGATTGCCGCGCACCAGGTGCCGGCGGACGCCCGGTCCCAGAAACGGGAGTTCTTGAGATGACCCAACGCGAACACCTGCCGGAAGTCCTCCCGGCCCCGCCCGAGTCCGGAGCCGAGGTGCGGCCCGTCGCCGGGCGGGGAACATCCGCGCCGGAGGGCGTGCCGGGACGCCGGGTGATCGCGTTTCTATTGGCAGCACTGGGAATCGTGCTGCTCCCCGCAGGCCTGCTGGTGTTCGGTCTGTCCACTGTGCCCGGTTATTTCACCGGCTGGGCCGCGGGGTGGATCGGGATCGCGGCGGTGGTGTGGCTGGTGGACTCCCGCACGCCGCGGCGCTGGCCGGGCTGGGCGCTGCTCGCCTCGGTGCCGCAGGCGTTCGTGAACGTCCTGTTCGCCGCGCCGATAGGCCTGATCTCGCTGGTCGCCGTGGCCGCTTCGCCCGCCTTGGCGACGTTGGCGTGCCGGCGGTTCGCGCAACCGGCGAAGGATCTCGCCGAACTGGATGTGGAGATCCCGGTGCCGCTCGACGCGCACGGCAGCGGGCGCCTGCTGATCGGCCGGGACCGGATCGTGCTCGCCCAGACCGCTCGCGGCAGCGGCGGGCGGGTCCGGCAAGCGCTGCCGCTGGCCGAGCTGGCCCTCGCGCAGCCCGGCGAGATCGGCGGTGGCGAGGACGGCTGGTGGCCGCTGCCGGGAGGCGCTGGCATCCGCCTGCGCCGTGGACCGGCGCTCCGCTTGGTCGCCGGGATGCAGCAGTGGATCGTGCACGTGGCCGACCCGCAACTGGTCGCCTCGATCGTCCGGCGGCGCGCCACTGCGGCTTGGCCGCTGCGCACGGGCCCGCAGGATTCCGCTTCCTGGCATCGGTTGCGAACCTGGGCCGTCGCTCGCATGACGACGGTGCGCCGCGGCCGCCAAGCACAGGCCTATCCGGAATACCGGGCCCTGCTCGGCAGCGCGCTGGCGGTGTTCGGCTCGATGCTGCTGACCACCGCGATCGGCCGTGGCGTCGGAGATCCGGTTCTGTGGATCGTGGCGGTCGTCGTGCTGGGCTCGGGAGTGCTCCTGGCCGTCGGCTGGCTGCGGGTGCGCCGCCGCCTCGACCAGGCGGAACTGCACCAGCTCCCACCGGGGAGCCCGCCGTGGGGAGACCTCCGCCCGGACCACGCCCCGATCCCGAACTGGCGCCCGTTCATGTGAAGCGTGAGGGGTGCCCTTCGCCGAGCAACTGGGCTGTCCGAGCAACTGGGCGAAGGGCGCCCTCACCTCGAAAAATCCACTCGCACGGATGAAGCGTGAAGGGCGTCTTTGGGCGAGGGAGTTGTTCGAAGGCACCCTTCGCCAGGAGAAATTCGCTCGTTCAGGTTAGTTGTTGGGCCGTCGGGGAGGTCCAGCTCTCCGGGGTCGACGGGGATTGTGCCGATCCGTCCGAATAGGACGGGCTGCCGTCGTCGTCGTACGGGTTGTTGTCTACGTTGTCCGGGCCGCCGTCGCCGGGGATGTGCTGGCCGTGGGTGGAATTGACACTGCGGTTGTAGAGACTGTCCACATTGGCCCGTGCACCGCGCCCTCCGATGAGTCGAACCGGCGGCCCTGGTTGTTCTCTCCCGACACCAGGCCGTCGCCGCGGCCGTTGCCCTCCCACGTCGGGTTCAGGCCCTCGTGCCGGCTCTGCATGCCGCCGGTCGCCCCGCCCACGCCGCCGAAGATCGTCCCCGAGGTGAGATCGCCCCAGCCCGGCGCTTCGCCGGTCCGGTGAAGGCATCGGCGGCCGACTGCGAGCCGGCCTCGTCGTTGCCCCAGCACTCGCTTTCCGCCTGGAGCACCCCGTTGAGCTTGTCCAGCGCCGCCTGCGGCCTGTCCGCCGCGCCGCCGCCGTGCGCCTCCTGCAACTGCGAGGTCTGCCGCTGCAAGCCTTCCCAGCAGCGACGACACCTGCTCGCGCATTGCCGCGTTGCGCGCCTCCAGCTCGGCCCTTCGTCCAGCTGAATTGGTCATTTCGGCCTTCCTGGGATGGTCCGCCGAACGCCAGCAGCATCGGCCGTTCGGCGGAACACGAACGCGCGGGCTCCCGGCTTAGGATCGCTCCGCGTTCCCGTCACGCACCACACCGGGCCGTCGGCAGCCCGCTCCGTAGACTGGGGCGAGCTATGCATCGCGGCGGAGCCAGGCAGCCAGCCGGCCCCAGCGTGCGAATGAACCCGACCGGCACGACAAGTGAGGTGGAACGGTGACGCTGCTGGGGTCCGTGCACAGTCCGGCCGACGTCAAGCGACTTAAGCACGCTGAGCTGGTGCAACTGGCCTCGGAGATCAGGCACTTCCTGATCGAGAAGGTGTCCCGCACCGGTGGGCACCTGGGGCCGAATCTTGGCGCGGTGGAGCTGACCCTGGCCGTCCACCGGGTGTTCGACTCACCGCAGGACGCCATCGTGTTCGACACCGGTCACCAGGCGTACGTGCACAAGATCATCACCGGTCGGCAGGACGGCTTCGACCGGCTGCGCAAGCGCGACGGCCTCTCCGGCTACCCGTCGCGCACCGAGAGCGACCACGACCTGGTGGAGAACAGCCACGCCTCGACGGCGCTGTCCTACGCCGACGGCCTGGCCCGGTCCTTCCAGCTCAGCGGCAAGCCGTGGCACGCGGTGGCGGTCGTCGGCGACGGCGCGCTCACCGGCGGCATGTGTTGGGAGGCGCTGAACAACATCGCCGCCGACCAGGAGCGCCCGGTGGTGATCCTGGTCAACGACAACGGCCGGTCCTACTCGCCGACGATCGGCGGCCTCGCCGAGCACCTCGCCGCGCTGCGCTTGAACCCCAGCTACGAGAAGGCGCTGGAGAGCGGCCGCCGCACGCTGCGCAACCTCCCGGTGGTCGGGCGCTCGCTCTACACCGGCCTGCACGCGGCCAAGAGCGGCATTAAGGACGCGATCAGCCCGCAGGTGATGTTCTCCGACCTCGGCATCAAGTACCTGGGCCCGGTCGACGGCCACGACCTGCGCGCGATGGAACACGCGCTGCAGATGGCCAAGTCCTTCGGCGGCCCGGTGATCGTGCACGCGGTGACCCGCAAGGGCAACGGGTTCGCCCCGGCCGAGAACGACCAGGCCGAGCAGATGCACCAGGTCAAGGTGATCGACCCGGAGACCGGGCTGCCGACCAAGCCGGCCCCGAAGAGCTGGACCGACGTCTACGCCGAGGAGTTGGTGCGCATCGGAGCCGAGCGCCCAGACGTGGTGGCCATCACCGCCGCGATGCTCGGCCCGACCGGGCTGAAGAAGTTCGGCGAGGCCTACCCGGACCGCTGCATCGACGTGGGCATCGCCGAACAGCACGGCATGACTTCGGCGGCGGGGCTGGCGATGGGCGGCATGCACCCGGTGTTCGCGGTGTACTCGACGTTCCTGAACCGCGCGTTCGACCAGCTGCTGATGGACGTGGCGCTGCACAAGCAGCCGGTCACGGTGACCCTGGACCGCTCCGGGATTACCGGCGACGACGGCGCCAGCCACAACGGCATGTGGGACCTGTCGATCCTCGGTCTGATCCCGGGCATCCAGGTCGCGGCGCCGCGCGACGCGGTGACGCTGCGCGAGGAGCTGCGCGAGGCGGTCGCCGTCGACGACGGGCCGACCGTGGTCCGGTTCTCCAAGGGCTCGGTGATCGAGGAGGTCCCGGCCGTGGAGCGGGTCGGCGGGGTGGACGTGCTGCGCCGCCCGGCTGACGGTGAGAGCAACGACGTGCTGCTGGTCGCGGTTGGCGCGTTTGGGGAGTTGGCGGTGTCCGCGGCGGAGCGGCTCTCGGCGCAGGGCATCGGGGTCACCGCGGTCGATCCGCGCTGGGTGGTGCCGGTGCCGGGGCAGATCGTCGAGCTGGCCGAGCAGCACCGACTGGTGGTCACCCTGGAGGACTGCGGGCGGCACGGCGGCTTCGGCTGGGCGCTGGCGGCGGCGCTGCGCGACGCGGAGCTTGACGTACCGCTGCGCGATCTGGCGGTGCCGAACCAGTTCCTGACCCACAAGTCGCGCGACGAGGTGCTTTCCGAGCTGGGGCTGACCGAGCAGGACATCGCCCGCCGCATCACAGAGTGGGTCGCCAACCAGCGCGGGTCCCGCGTGTCGCTGCGGGTCGCAGCCGACAACGAGCGCCCTGAAGCGGCGAACGGCTGACGCCGAAGAGCGCGATTTCAATGGAAATCGCACCGGTTCGGTGTGTCGGGTGCCCGACACACCGACGCCTGTGGATAACTCGCCACGATTTCCATTGAAGTTGCGGTGGGGCGGCGAGTGGTCGGCCGGGCTGCGCCTGGCCGCTGTGGCAGGGTGAACGTGTGCGAGTCCTGGTCGTCGAGGATGAGAAGCCGCTGGCCGATGCGATAGCTCGTGGGCTGCGCCGGGAAGGCATGGCCGTGGACGTCGCCTACGACGGAGAAAGCGGCCAGGAGAAGGCGTCGATCACCCGGTACGACGTGCTGGTGCTCGACCGGGACCTGCCAGGCATGTCCGGTGACGAGCTGTGTAGTCGGTTGGTGTCCTCCGGCGAGCTGACCCGGGTGCTGATGCTCACCGCCAGCGGCACGGTCGAGGACCGCGTCGCCGGGCTGTCCCTGGGCGCCGACGACTACCTGGCCAAGCCGTTCGCGTTCGCGGAGCTGATCGCCCGGGTCCGGGCGCTGGGGCGTCGCGCCACTCCGGCGCAACCGCCGCTGCTGACCGCGCTGGCGTTGGAGCTGGATTCCGCGCGGCGCACCGTGCACCGCGGGGACGGCGAGGTCGAGCTGACCCGCAAGGAGCTCGGCGTGCTTGAGGTGCTGCTGTCGGCAGGCGGCGCCGTGGTCAGCTCCGAGGAACTGCTGGAACGGGTGTGGGACGAGAACGCCGACCCGTTCACCACGACGGTGCGGGTCACGATGATGACGCTGCGCAAGAAGCTGGGGGAGCCGAGCATCATCGAAACCGTGGTCGGCTCCGGCTACCGGGTGCCGTCGGCGGGCCGCACCGAGCACGCTCGGGACTGAGCCGATGTGCGGGGCCGCCCGATCGATCACCCGCCGCGGTCCGGGACTGCGAACGCGGTTGACCCTGCTGGCGACGGCGCTGGTCGCTGCGGTCAGCGGGCTGCTGCTGTGGCTGGGATGGGTGCTGGTCGGCAACGTGGTGGCCTCGGTGCCCCGATTGCCCGCGGGAACACCGGTCCGGGTGCACGGCGTGGATGTGCCCGCGGAACTGCTCGGCGAGGCGTTGCGCGACTCCGCGCGGCAGCAGGTCCTGCTGATCGGCGGGTTCGCCTTCGTCGCCGTGGTGCTGGCGGCCGCGCTGCTGGCGTGGACGGTGACCGGCCGGGTGCTGCGACCGCTGCACGACGTGACCGATGCCGCGCGCCGGTTGTCCGCGGAGTCCTTGGATGAACGGATCGAGTTGACCGGTCCGCGCGACGAGGTCGCCCAGCTGGCCGACACCTTCGACGCGATGCTCGACCGGCTGCAAGCGGCGTTCGACTCGCAGCGCAGGTTCGTCGCCAACGCGAGTCACGAGCTGCGCACGCCGTTGTCGGTGATCCGCACGGAGCTCGACGTCACGCTGTCGGACCCCGACGCCGACGAGGCGGAGCTGCGCCGGATGGCCGATGTGGTCCGCGAGGCGACGGCGCGCGCGGAGCGGCTGGTGGAGGCCCTGCTCCTGTTGGCCCGCACCGAAGGTGCGGAGTTGGTGGTGAGGGAGCCGGTGGACCTCACGGGGCTCGTGGGCCGCGCCCTGCGCGCGGTGGAGCAGGAGGCGCGGCAGCGCGGACTGCGCATCAAGTGTTGTGCGGAACCGGCGTTCGCCGTCGGCGATCCGGCGCTGCTGGAGCGCGTCGCGGGCAACCTGCTGGAGAACGCGGTGCGGCACAACGTCGACGGTGGTTGGGTGGAGATCAGCGCCAGCAGCGATCCACAGTGGACAACCGTGCGGGTGGCGTCGTCGGGGCCGGGAATCCCGGCGGAACAAGTGGAATCCCTCTTCGAGCCGTTTCGCCGGGCAGGAGTCCAACGAACGGCCCGGAACGGAGCGGGCCTTGGCCTGTCGATCGTCCAAGCGGCGGTGAAGGCCCACCACGGCCGAGTCCGGGCGGAACCCCTCCCAGCCGGCGGCCTCGCGGTAACGGTCCAACTCCCCGCTGCGCCGTGACCTGGATGACATGTAGAACATTGGCGTTCTACACTCTGGTCATGAGTGAGGTGCCGGTCCGCATGCTGAACCAGGAGACGTCGAGCGTCCTGGCCAGAGTCAAGCACGGCGAAGAAATCGACATCACCGAGCGCGGTGTCATCATCGCCAGGATCATTCCTGCGCATCCCCACCCTCTCGGCGAGCTGATCGCTTCTGGGAAGTTCCGCCCGCCGACTCTGGAGGGGTCGATGCCCCGGCCACTCGGCCCTGTTCGAACTGACGTGGACGCGGGCGCGCTCATCCGTGAGCTACGAGATGAGGAGCGCTACTAGTGATCTACCTCGACAGCGCTGCGCTCATCAAGCTGGTGAGACGGGAACGAGAAAGCGACGCACTGGCGGATTGGTTGGAGCAACAGCCGAATGTACCGCTGGTCGCATCTGCGCTCGTCGAGGTGGAGGTTCCGCGGGCACTACGACGGTACGAACCGAACTTGCTCAGCGCCGCCCCCGCCGTTCTGAAGCGGATCGGCGTCTACGACATTGACGACGTGGTACGAGCTACGGCCGCTGCGTACCAAGATGTCCTGCTGCGTTCACTCGACGCGATTCACCTTGCGACGGCACATGCGATCTTCGGTTCGCACCTGACGGCATTCGTGACCTACGACCATCGTCTCCACAAGGCGGCTGAAGATGTTGGATTGCCAGTCGCACAACCAGGAACGGTTTGAACGAGGCGAAAGCTGCGACCCGCCCCGCAACGGAGCGGGTTTGGGTTGTCGACAGTCCAAGCAGCGGCTACGGCCCACGTTCGAAGCTCAAAGCCTCAGCGAGGCCACGTCGAGTTCGAACGGAACCGGGCTCGCGGCGATCCGCGCACTCCCGTGACCGGTCTGCGCGGTCGCGTCGCACACGTACCGGCCGTTTTCGAGGCGGTACGCAGCCAGTTCGGTCGGCCCACCGCGGTCCTGAGCGACGCTCCAGAAGAACGGGATGCCAGCTCGTTCGCAGGCCTGGAACTTCTCCTGCTGCTCGCTGGAGGTGTTGCCGGGGGACCAGATCTCGCCGATGAGTAGGACGTTCCCCGGCTGGAACGACGTGCCGACGGGCGGCGTGTCGAGGACCACGAAATCGGGGATGAGGGCGGAGCGGTAACTCGTGCTGATCTCGATGCCGATACCACCGACCGCGTAGAGATCGGTTCGCTTCGCCGAGTTGATGGCCTGGTCGAACATCGAGATGATGCGCTTCTCCGCCCATTGGTGCTGTCCGCTCGGCGGTGGCGTCACGAGCCAGTACCCCTCGATGAGTTCCAGTCGCGAACCGTCCTCACGGGCGGGGAGCGCGTGCCAATCGGCGATCGTGAACGGCCCGAGTTCGTGCTGGACAAGCGCGGTCACCGGTCATCACCTCGTTTCCGTCCGCTCCATCATGGCAGAACAAGAGACTGGACTTCACGCACGCGAGAGGGGCCGCAGCGTTGCCGCCCCGGCCCCTCTTGCACATGATCAGGCCGGAACGGAGGCCACTCCCGGGGCGAGGAAGCGCTTGCCGTTGACCTTCTCCGCGATGCCCGCGCGGTCCAGGTACGGCGTGATGCCGCCCAGCCAGAACGGCCAGCCCGCACCGAGGAGCATGCACAGGTCGATGTCCTGCGCCTCCGCGACCACGCCCTCGTCAAGCATGATCCCGATCTCCTCGGCCAGCGCGTTCAGCGCCCGCTCGCGGACCTGCTCGGACGTCGAGGGCCTGTCGCCCTGCTCCCACAGCGCCGCGACCTCGGGGTCCACGACCTGCCCGCCCGTCGCCCGGTCGCCGTCCCCCACGGAGGCGCTTCGCGCCGCTGACTGACTGGACTCGTCGGTGATCCACACCGCGGTCTTGCGCGCGTCGACGAACCGCTGCATGTTGCCGCTGAGTCCGAACCGGTCCGGGTAGGCCGCGTGCATCGTCTCGTTGACGTGCTGGGCGACCGCCGGGCCGACCAGCTGCAGCAGCACCATCGGGGTCATCGGCAGGCCCAGCGGCTCCAGCGCGTTGTCGGCCACGTCGAACGGCGTGCCCTCGTCGATGGTCGCGATGACCTCGCCCATGAAGCGGGTCAGCAGCCGGTTCACCACGAACGCCGGCGCGTCCTTGACCAGCACGCACGACTTCTTCAGCTGCTTGCCGACCTTGAACGCCGTCGCCAGCGCCGCGTCGTCGGTCTGCTCGCCGCGCACCACCTCCAGCAGCGGCAGCACCGCGACCGGGTTGAAGAAGTGGAAGCCGACGACCCGCTCCGGGTTCTTCAGCTTCGAGCCCATCTCGGTGATCGACAGCGACGAGGTGTTGGTGGCCAGGATCGCCTCGGGGGAGACATGCTCCTCCAGCTCGGCGAACACCTGCTGCTTGACCGACATCTCCTCGAAGACGGCCTCGATGACGAAGTCGGCGTCGGCGAACGCCCTCTTGTCCAGTGAGCCGGTGACCAGTGCCTTCAGTCGGTTCACCGCGTCCGGCGACAGGCGGCCCTTGGCGGCGAGCTTGTCGATCTCGCCGTGGATGTAGCCCACGCCGCGGTCGATGCGCTCCTG
Organism: Saccharopolyspora pogona; assembly: GCF_014697215.1. Lineage (GTDB taxonomy): Bacteria > Actinomycetota > Actinomycetes > Mycobacteriales > Pseudonocardiaceae > Saccharopolyspora > Saccharopolyspora hattusasensis. Next base: position 4,561,335 of record NZ_CP031142.1, on the reverse strand, counting down.
GTCGACGTCGGTGATCACCACCGGCACCTCCAGGCGGCGCACGAACAGCAGCGCCAGCTGACCGGCCATCAGCCCGGCGCCGACCACGCCGACCTTGGTGACGTTGCGCGCCAACGACTTGTCGGGCGCCCCGGCGGGCCGCTTGGCGCGCTTCTGGGTCAGGTCGAAGGAGTAGAGCCCGGAGCGCAGCTCGTCGGACATCAGCGCGTCGGTCAGCGCCTCGGTCTCGGCGGCGTAGCCCGCGTCGAGGTCGTTGCCCCTGGCCAGTTCGATCAGCTCGACGGCCTTGGTCACCGCGGGGGAGGCGCCGTGGGTGCGGGACTCGACGATGCCCTTGGCGCGGGCGACGGCGTCGTCCCAGGCCTTGCCGCGGTCGATCTCCGGGCGGGTCACGGCCTGCTCGCCGTTGACCACCCGGACCGCCCAGCGCACCGACTCCTCCAGGAAGTCCGGGCTCTCCAGCAGCTCGTCGAAGATGCCCAGCTGACGGGCCTTCTTCGGGTTGAGCATCCGGTTCTGGCTGAGCGCGTTCTCGATGATCACCGTCACCGCGGCGTCCGGCCCGATCAGGTTCGGCAGCAGCTGGGTGCCGCCCCAGCCCGGGAACAGGCCCAGGAAGCACTCCGGGAACGCGATGGCGCCCGCGTTCGACGCCACCGTCCGGTAGTGGCAGGACAGCGCCAGCTCCAGGCCGCCGCCGAGCGTCGCGCCATTGACGAACGCGAAGGTCGGGATCTTCGACTCGGTGAGCCGGCGGAACACGTCGTGCCCGGCCTGGGCGATCTGGTGGGCGTGCTCTCGCTCGGTGATCCGCCCGATGCCGGAGAGGTCCGCGCCCACGGCGAACACGAACGGCTTGCCGGTGACCGCGATGGCCGCTGGCTCGGCGGCGAACGCCTCGTCCAGCGCGGCGTTCAGGCTGGCCAGACCGCCCGGGCCGAAGGTGGACGGCCGGGTGTGGTCATGGCCGTTGTCGATGGTGATCAGCGCGAGCTTGCCGCCCAGGCCGGGCACGTCGACGAGCCTGGTGAACGCCTTGGTCACCACTTCGCCGGGGAACAGCGCCGCGAAGTCTGTCGTCGAAGTTCCGACTGTCATCGGGCGCCTCCTGCGTTGTAGTTCGGGTTCTCCCAGATGACCGTTCCGCCCATGCCGAAGCCGATGCACATGGTCGTGATGCCGTAGCGCACCTCGGGGCGCTCGGCGAAGTGCCGGGACAGCTGGGTCATCAGCCGCACGCCGGAGGACGCCAGCGGGTGGCCGCAGGCGATCGCGCCGCCCCACGGGTTGACCCGCGGGTCGTCGTCGGCGATGCCGAAGTGCTCCAGGAACGCCAGCACCTGCACCGCGAAGGCCTCGTTGATCTCGAACAGGCCGATGTCGTCGATGGTCAGCCCGGCGCGCTGCAGCGCCTTCTCGGTGGCGGGCACCGGCCCGACGCCCATCACCTCCGGCTCCACGCCGGCGAAGGCGTAGCCGACCAGCCGCATTCCGACCGGCAGGCCGAGCTCGGCGGCGGTGTCCGCGTCGGCCAGCAGGCAGCCCGTCGCGCCGTCGTTGAGGCCCGCGGCGTTGCCCGGGGTGACCCGGCCGTGCGGCCGGAACGGCGTCTTCAGGCCGCTCAGCGCTTCGACCGTGGTGCCCGGGCGCGGCGGCTCGTCGGTGGTGGCCAGGCCCCAGCCCTGCTCGGAGCGGGTGGACACCGCGACCAGGTCCGGCGTGATCTTCCCGGCACGCAGCGCCTCGTCGTAGCGCTGCTGGCTCAGGGCCGCGTAGGCGTCGGTGCGCTGCTTGGTCAGCGTCGGGAACCGGTCGTGCAGGTTCTCCGCGGTCGAGCCCATGATCAGCGCCGACGGGTCGACGATCTTGTCGGAAACGAAGCGCGGGTTGGGGTCGGCGCCCTCGCCCATCGGGTGGTTGCCCATGTGCTCGACGCCGCCGGCGATCGCCACGTCGTAGGCGCCGAAGGCGATGCCGCTGGACACGGTGGTCACCGCCGTCATGGCGCCGGCGCACATCCGGTCGATGGCGAAGCCGGGGACCGACTTGGGCAGCCCGGCCAGCAGCGCCGCGCTGCGGCCGATGGTCAGGCCTTGGTCGCCGATCTGGGTGGTGGCGGCGATGGCGACCTCGTCGATGCGCTCCGCCGGCAGTTCCGGGTGCCGCCGCAGCAGCTCCCGGATGACCTTGACGACCATGTCGTCGGCGCGGGTCTGGGCGTACTGGCCCTTCGAACCGGCCTTGCCGAACGGCGTGCGTACGCCGTCGACGAAGACCACGTCCCGAACCGCTTGGCGGCTGCGGCTGTCGGCGGGTGCCGACGCAGGTGCGGCCACGGCGTGCTCCTCACTGGCTTGGTGGATGGTGCCGACCGGATCAGACCGTCTCTACCGGCCGGGAACCGCACTCTAGCGCTTATTACCCACCGGTAACCACACTGGCTGGCGTGTCGGCTGTCTCACATCCTGATCAGCGCCGCCGTCGGTGGCCACTTCTAGGCTGACCCCGTGCTGTACGTGCCTACGGCGGTGGCCCCGGACTTGGCTTCGGACCTCGTGACCGGTTGGACTGCGGACGTGGCGGGCGCCGCGACGATCGTGCCGGACGGTTGCGTCGACGTGCTGTGGATCAGCACGGGCGTGATCCGCGTTTGCGGCCCGGAAACATCGGCGTGGTCGTTCGCCCTGCCGTCGGGCACCGAGGCGGTAGGCGTGCGATTCCGCGCGGGGCGGGCGGGCAGTGTTCTCGACTTCGACACCGCCGAGCTGCGCAACAGGCGGGTGTCCCTGGACGACGTGCTCGGCTCCCGGGCCCAACGGCTCCTCGGCGACCAGATCGGGGCCGCCGAGGACCAGGGGAGCCGGCTTCGTGTCCTCCAAGACCACGCTCGCGAATGGCTCGGGGCGGCGGCTCCGGAGGACTCCGCTGCCGAGACCGTCCGGCGAATGCTCGTGCACGACAGCCGGACGACGGTCGCCGAGATGGCTGAGGCCACCGGACTCTGTGCGCGGCAGCTGAACCGGCGATGCGTGCGGGCGTTCGGCTACGGGCCCTCGATGCTGCGCCGAATCCTCCGGCTGCAACAGTTCCTGCGCATGGCAAGGCATCCTGGCGCCCCGATCGATCTCGCAACGCTGGCGGTGGCCGCCGGCTACACCGACCAGTCACACCTTTCGCGCGACTGCCGGCAGATCGCCCGGAGCGGCCCGGGCGCGCTCGTCGGCCGCTGAAGTCCGATCCGTACACGACAGGCGGCTCGTGATGGATCAGGCTGACGGCATGAGCGAAACCTCCGAGCGCTACCGAGCGCTGGCTGCCGAGTTCACCCGCCGAGTCGAGGCGGTGCCCGCTGACACGTGGGCGACGCATTCTCCCTGCGAAGGCTGGACCACGCTGGACGTCCTGCGCCACGTCATTGATCTGCACCGCGACATCCCCAGCTGGGCGGGCTTGACGGTCACCCTGGCGAAGGTTGTCGACGATGACCCGTTGGGAGCGTGGTTGGAGGCCCGCGACGCACTCCAAGCGCTGGTCGATGATCCGCAGCGGGCGCGGCAGGAGTATGACGGGATGTTCGGCCGCACCACGGCCGAGGCGACGATCGACCGGTTCCTGTGCTTCGACCTGCTCGTGCACGGATGGGACATCGCCAGGGCCACCGGACAGGACGAGCGGCTGCCGGCGGAAGAGGTGACGAGGGTGTACGCCGATGTTCTCGCCCTTGGGGACAACATCCGGCACAAGGGAGTCTGCGGCCCAGAGGTCCGCATCGCCGACGACGCGCCCGAGCAGGACCGCCTGCTCGCCTTCCTCGGCCGCAATCCGTAGTCGACGATCCTGTGCGGCGGCTCCGCGTGGAACGGCCGCACGGCGAACGTCAGTCCGTGGCCGTCGCGTGGAGGGCCTTGCTCAAGGCGTCGGCCGTGAGGTTGATCTGCCACTCGCGGGCGCCCTTGTCGCGCAGCAGCTCGGCCACGCCGCAGGCGCTGCGGTCCTCCGGCGGGGTCCAGCAGGTCCGCCGGACCAGGTCGGGGAGCAGCAGGTTCTCCACCGGCAGGTTGTTGCGCTCGGCGATCTTCGACAGCGCCGAACGCGCCGCGGACAGCCGCGCCGCGGCCGCCGGATCCCGGTCGGCCCAGCGGTTCGTCGGGGGCGGGCCCTCGTGCGGTGAGGCCGGGGCCGGCAGCTCGTCGTTCTCCAGCCGACGCGCCGCCCGCAGGGCCTGCAACCACATCGCGGCCCGGCGCCGTTGCTGACGCCCGCCGAACACCGGCAGGGCGACGAGGTCGGCCTCGGTCTTCGGATTGGCCTGCGCGGCCTGCACGATCGAGGAGTCCGGCAGCACGCGTCCGGGCGCGAGATCGCGATCCCGCGCGACGTTGTCCCGGGTCTCCCACAGGGCTCGAACGGCCGCCAGCTGTCGAGGATTGCGCACCCGGTGAATGCCGGACGTGCGGCGCCAAGGCTCGGCACGCGGCGCGGCGGGCGCGGCGGTGCGGACCGCCTCGAACTCCTCGTGCGCCCAGTCCAGCTTGCCCTGCCGCTCCAGCTCGTCGCGCATCGCGTCGCGCAGGGCGGTCAGCAGCTCCACATCCAGTGCGGCGTACACCAGCCAGTCCTGGGGGAGCGGTCGGCGAGACCAGTCCGCCGCACTGTGGCCCTTCTCCAGCCGGTAGCCGAGCATGCGCTCCACGAGCGCACCGAGCGACACGCGCTCGAACCCGGCGAGCCGGCCAGCCAGTTCGGTGTCGAACAAGCGCGCCGGACGCAGGTCGAGCTCGGCGAGACACGGCAGGTCCTGCGACGCCGCGTGCAGCACCCACTCCGCGTCGGCCAAGGCCGGCAGCAGCGGATCAAGCGCACCGTCCAGCGCGATCGGGTCCACCAGCACGGTGCCGGCGCCTTCTCTGCGGAGTTGCACCAGGTAGGCGCGTTGCGAGTAGCGGTAACCCGAAGCGCGCTCGGTGTCCACGGCGACCGGTCCGGTCCCCGCAGCCAGTGCGTTTGCGGCCGCGTTCAACGCGGCCGGTGTGTCCACCACCGGCGGCACGCCGTCGGTGGGTTCGGTCAACAACACCGGCTCCGGGCGGTCGGACCCAACGGTCTCGGGGCTTGCAGCTTCCACGGCTACCAGACCTTACGTGCTTCGGCCCGCGCCGTGGGGCCACTCCACCCGAGCTCGTCGGGTCGACCGCCCGATGCAGGTGCGTCAGCGTCCGGTCATCGGATCACGCCGGCCCGCATGGCCAGCGCAACCATCTGTGCCCGGTCGCCGGTGCCCAGCTTGCGCCCTATCCGCGACAGGTGGCTCTTCACCGTGAGCGCGGACAGGTTCAGGGCCTCGCCGATCTCCTTGTTGGAGCGGCCGTCGGCCACCAACTGGAGCACCTCGACTTCGCGCCCGGACAGCTCGCGAGGCGTGTTGTCCGTTCCCGGCACGCGGGTACCGGCGGCAAGCACCGGCGCCACGCTGGGATCGGCGTACACGCCGCCGTCGAGCACGCGGCGCACACCGTCGGTGACCACCATCGGCGAGGCCGACTTCAGCAGGTACGCCTGCGCACCTGCCTGGAAGGCAGCCCGGACCGCATATGGGTCATCCGACGAAGCGAGCACCACGATCCGTGGCCAGCCCTGGCTCCGGAGTTCGGTTACCAGCTCGATGCCGGTCCCGTCCGGGAGCCCGAGATCGAGAATTGCGAGGTCGCAAGGACCGGTCGCCAGGGCGCGAGCCCTGGCTTCGGCCATGGATGCAGCCTCGTGCACCGTGCCGGCGCCCATCTGCAGCAGCCGGGCGGCGATTGCCTCCCGGAGCAGCGGATGATCGTCCACCACGAGCACCGTGAACAGCTCTTCCCGCGGGTGCGGGACCATGTTGGCCGGCAAAGTGCCGGCGGGCGTGGTTCGAGCGGCCTAATGGGAGCTACCGGGTCGGCCACCGGGCAGACTCGGGTCCGGTAGCGGCCAGTGAGTGAGCACTCTCGTCGCCAGGCATTCGATGCCTAAGGTCAGACCGTGCCCCCGCTGGTCGTGGGGAGGACGTGACCACTGATGGGGTGACGTGCCCGCCGAAGGCTGGCGTGAGCACTGGACCATTAGGCCGCCGGTGTTCCTCTTCCGCGCTGCTCAGGACACGATGCTGACCGTGTGGAGGGTATGTGTTGTTCGTCGGAGATGACTGGGCTGAAGATCACCACGATGTCGAGGTGCAGGATGAGACGGGTCGGCGGCTGGGTCGGGCTCGGCTGCCGGAGGGCGTGACCGGGGTTGCCCGGCTGCACGCGCTGATCGGTGAGCATCTGCCCGAGGGCGCCGAGCCTGACCAGGTCGTGATCGGGATTGAGACTGATCGAGGTCCATGGGTCCAGGCGCTGATCGCGGCCGGGTACACGGTGTATGCGATCAACCCGCGGCAGGTGGCGCGCTATCGGGAGCGGCACGGCACCTCGGGCGCCAAAAGCGACGCCGGGGACGCGCACGCCCTGGCCGACATGGTGCGCACCGACCGTCATCAGTTACGCGCGGTCGCCGGTGACACCGAGCAGGCCCAGGCCGTGAAGGTGGTGGCGCGGGCGCACCAGACGCTGATCTGGGACCGGCACCGGCACATGCTGCGGCTACGCACCGCGCTGCGCGAGTTCTTCCCCGCCGCGCTGGAAGCCTTCGACGATCTCCTCGCCCCGGATGCACTGGAACTCCTTGGCCGGGCACCGGACCCGGACCAGGCGGCCAGGGTGTCACGCGCGCAGATCACGGGCGCGCTCAAGCGGGCCCGGCGCCGCAACGTGGACGAGAAGACCACCGCGATCCAGACCGCGCTGCACACTGAACACCTGACCCAGCCGCCGGCCGTGGCCGCCGCCTACGCGGTGACGGTGCGGTCCCTGGTTAGCGTGATCACTGCCTTCAACACCGAGATCGCCGCCGTGCAAGAGCAGGTGCAGGCGTGTTTTGGCCGAGCCCGGGACGCTGAGATCTACCTGTCCCAGCCCGGCATGGGACAGATCCTCGGGGCCCGGGCCCTCGGCGAGTTCGGCGACGACGCCGACCGCTACGCGAGCGCGAAGAACCGGAAGAACTACGCCGGCACCAGCCCGATCACCCGCCAGTCCGGTAAGAAGAAGACCGTGCTGGCCCGCTTCGTCCACAACGACCGGCTCGTCGACGCCCTGCACCAGCAGGCCTTCTGCGCCCTCCGCGCCTCACCCGGCGCCCGCGCCTACTACGACGAGCTCCGCGGCCGCGGCATGAACCACCACGCCGCCTTACGCCAGCTGTCCAACCGACTCGTCGGCATCCTGCACGGCTGCCTCAAGACCCGGAGCACCTACGACGAACACACCGCCTGGGCACACCACAACCGAGACCAGCAAGCCGCCGCTTGACAAACAAAATCATGGGGTGTCTGACCTAAGCCGACGGCAGCCACGTCACTACCTCCCTGGAGTCGGTCGTGCCCCCCGACCGGCACCGGGACTCTCGACCAATCAGCCGCGCCACTGATCGACCGAAAGTGGTGTCGTCGGGGGCAGCGTAACCGCCCAAGCGGGTCAGCGGGACGATCAATCGGGTATCTATCCCGATCGAGTTGTTACCTGAACATGATCGCATCGCTCTTTTGGGTGACCGTGAGCTATCTCCGTAACGTCGGAGCGTGGCCAAGCGACGTAATACGAATGCGGATTGTGAAAATTTTCGCAATCAACAGTTTCGGGGCCTCGCCAGGTCTTCGCGAAAGGAAATCGCGCTTCGGCGTGTCGCCGCGGCGGGGGAGCGGATCGGTTGCGCCGAACCTTACGCGCCGGAGTCGACCGGCACAGCCGGTGATCGGGCTATCCGGATTCAGCTTCGCGGAGCCGTGCCGCTGGGCCGTCCGCCGAGCATCGAGACGCCTTCCGGCGGCAAGCCGGCTGCACTCGCCATCAATTCGTGGAACGCGGCCGCGTGCGGTTCCAGCTGGGCGTCGGTGGCCGTCCAGGAGCCGCGCAGTTCCAGGTCGTGGCTGCGGGTCGGGCCGGCGATGTCGCCGAACCGGGCCGACGAGGTCAGCGTGACCGTGCCGCCAAGGGCGGTCCAGGACGCGCCGGAGTCCTCCAACGCGTCGGTCAGCCACGACCAGCCCACCGCCGGCAGCAGCGGGTCGGTGGCCAGTTCCGGGTCGAGCTCGGCCCGCAGGTAGACGACGAGCCGCAACACGCCGTCCCACGCCTCCTGACCCTCCGGGTCGTAGAGAAGCACCAGCCGAGCGGTGGCGAGCTCGCCGGCCGGCCCGTTCGCCTCCGCGGCGAGCGCATGCGCCCAGGGCGCCAGGCGCTTCGGTGGCCCGACCTCGCTCAGCTCGATCTCGGCCCGCGGGCGGAACGACGTCAACGCGGCAACAGCCTGCCGGAAGACTTCGGGCGTCGCCGACATCTCCGTCACGCCGGCGACTGTAGGCGGCCGAACGCGGGCGGTGGCGGAGGCACGCCGAAAGGGGGATGCGCGAGCTTCGCGCTTGACTATGCGTGGCGGCGCGGACAGCGTGGCGTTCCGGGGGCGAGGGCGTGCCAGCGGCCAACGGCAGGCTCTCGGCCAGGGGCGGGAGGCAGGCGTGCGAAGATTGCCGCGCAAGCCCGGCCGGCCCGCCGCGGCGCCGTCCCGGGGACACCGATCGACGTACGGACAGCGACCTCGATGACGAACTCAGCGAACTCCGCGCCGGTCTCGGCCCGCCGGGACCTCGCCGACGCCCCCCTGCTCGTCGCCGCTCGCGGCGGTACCCCCCGGCACACCCCGGTCTGGTTCATGCGGCAGGCGGGTCGTTCGCTGCCGGAGTACCGCAGGGTCCGCGAGGGCGTGCCGATGCTGCAGGCGTGCCTGACGCCGGAGCTGGTCAGCGAGATCACGCTGCAGCCGGTGCGCCGGCACGGAGTGGACGCCGCGATCTTGTTCAGCGACATCGTGCTGCCGCTTTACGCGGCCGGCATCGGGCTGGACATCGTCGCGGGCACCGGCCCGGTCGTGTCGAACCCGGTTCGTACCGCCGCCGACGTCGCCGCGCTGCCGAGACTGGACCCGGCGCAGGTCGCTCCGGTCGCCGACGCGATCGGACTGCTGGTGCGCGAACTGGGGGAGACGCCGCTGATCGGGTTCGCCGGCGCCCCGTTCACGCTTGCCTCCTACCTGGTGGAGGGCGGCCCGAGCCGCAACCACGAGCGCACCAAGGCGCTGATGCACTCCGACCCGCAGACCTGGCACGCGCTGCTGGAGCGGCTGGCGGACACGACGCTGGAGTTCCTGGAGGCGCAGCTGGCGGCCGGGGTCGATGCGATCCAGCTCTTCGACTCCTGGGCCGGGGCCCTGTCGCTGCGCGACTACCGCGAGTTCGTGCTGCCGCACAGCCGGCGGATCTTCGCCAGCATCGCGGAGATCGCGGACGTGCCGAAGATCCACTTCGGGGTGGGCACCGGCGAGCTGCTCGGCGCGATGCGCTCCGCCGGCGCCGACGTGGTCGGCGTGGACTGGAGAGTGCCGCTGGACGAGGCGGCGAACCGGCTGCGGGCGGCGTTGCCGGACGCGGCCGAGCCGGTGGTGCAGGGCAACCTCGACCCGGCGGTGTTGTTCGCCGGGTGGGACGCGATCGAGCGCGAGGTGCACCGGGTCCTCGGCGAGGGCAAGGCCGCCGGCGGGCACATTTTCAACCTCGGTCACGGGGTGCTGCCCACCACCGACCCCGAGGTGCTCACGCGCGTCGTCGAGCTGGTGCACGCCGCGAGCGAGCAGTGATGGCGCACCGGGTCGCGGTCATCGGAGGCGGGATCGCTGGTCTCACCGCCGCCTACCGGCTTCGTCGCGAGCTGGGGCCGGATGCCGAGATCGTGCTGCTGGAGCAGGGTGACCGGCTTGGCGGCAAGCTCCGCACGGTCGAGCTGGCCGGTTGCCGCTACGACGTCGGGGCGGAGGCCTTCCTCGACCGGCGCCCGGAAGTCCGGCAGCTCGTGGAGGAGCTCGGCGTGCCCGAAGAGGTCGTGCACCCGGGTGCGGTGTCCGCGACGGTGCGCGTCGGCGGCCGGACCTGCCGGTTGCCCGATGGGACCGTGATGGGCGTCCCGGCTTCGGCGGACGCGGTGCAGGACGTGCTTTCCCAGGCCGGGGTGGCTGCGGTCCGGGCGGAGGCGGACCTGCCGCCGGTTCGGCTCGGCGGCGCCGACATCTCGGTCGGCGAGCTGCTGCGCGGGCGGGTCGGCGACGAGGTCGTCGACCGCCTCGTCGAGCCGCTGTTGGGCGGCGTCTACGCGTGCAATGCGGACTTGCTCGGCTTGCGGGCGACAATTCCGGCGCTGGCCGCGGCGCTCGACGCCGGAGCGGAGTCGATCACCGCGGCAGCGGCCTCGGCACTGCCCTCGCCGAAACCGGCAGACTCGCCGGAACCACCGGTGTTCGGCGCGTTCCGCTACGGCTACCGGGGGCTGATCGACCGGCTGCTGATCGCCGCCGACGCCCAAGTGCGGCTGGGGTTCCCGGTGCGGCAGCTGGCACGAACCGATTCCGGCTGGCGCCTGGAGATCGGTGCCGCGCCCAGCCCGGAGTTCCTGGATGTCGACGCCGTGGTGCTCGCAGTGCCCGCACCGGCCGCCCGCAAGCTGCTCGACGACGCCGCTCCGGCGGCAGCGGCGAAGCTTGCGGCGGTGGAACAGTCGTCTTCGATCGTGGTCGGGCTCGCCCTACCGCCGGACACACGGCTGCCCGATGCATCCGGGGTGCTGATCGCGCGCGGCGAGCAGCACGCCGACGGGACCCCGTTCACCGCCAAGGCGTTCACCTTCTCCAGCAAGAAGTGGCCGCACCTTTGCGGAGCGGACGGCGAGCTGCTCCTGCGCGGCTCGGTCGGCCGGTTCGGCGAGGCCGCGGAGCTCCGCCTGGACGACGCCGAGGTGCTGCGCCGGGTCGCGGCGGATTTCGCGGAGCTGACCGGGACCTCCGCGGTTCCGGTGGACTCCGTGGTGGTGCGTTGGGGCGGCGCCCTGCCGCAGTACGGAGTGGGTCACCTGGACCTCATCGCCGACGTCGAACGCGCCGTTGCCGAGGTGCCGGGGCTGGCGATCGCCGGTGCGGCCTTGCACGGCGTCGGCGTCCCGGCCTGCATCGCCACCGGGACGGCGGCAGCGACCGATATCACGCGAGACCTCCTGCGGGCCCGTCCCCGCGAAGTGGGACGATGAGGACATGGCGCGGCTGAACTACAACGAGCTCAACGACACGATCCGCTACACCATGTGGTCGGTCTTCCGGATCGAGCAGGGCACCCTGCCCGAGGACCGGGAGAAGGCCGCGCAGCAGACCCAGGAGTACCTGGACTCGCTGGCCGAGTCCGGTGTCGTGGTCCGCGGCGTCTACGACGTCTCCGGGCTGCGTGCCGACGCGGACTACATGATCTGGTGGCACTCGGAGCGGATCGAGGAAGTGCAGGAGGCCTACACCGGGTTCCGCCGGGAGACCCCGCTGGGGCAGGCGTCCGAACCGGTGTGGAGCAACGTCGCGCTGCACCGCCCGGCGGAGTTCAACAAGAGCCACATCCCGGCCTTCCTGGCGGGCGAGGAGCCGCGCAAGTACATCTGCGTGTACCCGTTCGTGCGCTCCTACGAGTGGTATCTGCTGCCGGACGACGAGCGCCGCACGATGCTGGCCGACCACGGCAAGGAAGCCCGGGACTACCCGGACGTCCGAGCGAACACGGTGGCCTCGTTCGCGCTGGGCGACTACGAGTGGATCCTGGCCTTCGAGGCGGACGAGCTGCACCGGATCGTCGATCTGATGCGCCACCTGCGCGGCACCGAGGCCCGCCTCCACGTCCGCGAGGAGATCCCGTTTTACACCGGTCACCGGGTCGACGTCCCAGACCTGGTGACCCGCCTCCCCTGACTGGGCAGTCGTGGGATTAGCGCGATAATAGCGCTATTGCGCTATTATCGCGCTATGGCGACCATTCAGATCCGGGACATCCCGGAAGAGGCGTACGAGACGATCCGCAAACGAGCACGATCCGCTGGGATGTCGCTGCAGGCCTACATGCGCGATGAAGTCGTGCGCATGGCGTCGCGCCGGACGAAGGAAGAAGCGCTCGCGGCGGTCGAGGCGGCACTCGCTCACGATCGCGGCACCGGAGTGACCGTCGAGAGCATCCTCGCGGCAAAGGATGCTGATCGGCGTTGAGCGAATTCGTCGTTGACGCCTCGACCCTCGTGCTGGCAACCACAGTCGTGTCGGACGGGGCCCGTGAGGTGCGCCGTCGGCTGCTGCAGAGCGAGTGCCACGCACCGCACCTTGTCGACGCAGAGGTCGGGAACGTGCTTAGAAGGCAGGAGTTGGGCGGGCAGATCGAGGCGGAAGCCGCGACGACTGCGCTCCTCGCGATGAAGCACTTGGTCGACCACCGCTATCCCCATGTAGGTCCGCTCAGCCAAGCCGCGTGGGAGTTGCGTGGTGCGGTCACGTTCTATGACGCGCTCTACGTGGCGCTCGCTGCTGGCCTGGACGTGCCGCTGCTGACAGCCGACGCGAGGCTGTCCCGCGCTCCCAAGCTCCCGTGCAAGGTGGAATTGATCGTGTGATCGTCACTCCGCTGGGACGAGGCGGACGACGATCGAGTTGATGCAGTAGCGCTGGTCGGTGGGGTGGGGTAGCCCTCACCCTCGAAGACGTGGCTGAGGTGGCCGTGGCAGGCGGCGCACAGGACCTCGGTGCGGGACACAGGGACCATGCCGAGGGAGCGGTACTCGCGGAGGATCATGGCATCGTTGCCGGCCGGGTCGTAGAACGACGGCCAGCCGGAGTTGGCATGACTTCTCTGCGATCACTCCATGTACGGCACGGGATCGTTGATCTGATACGCCACCTGCGCGGCACCGAGGCCCGCCTGCACGTGCGCGAAGAGGTCCCGTTCTACACCGGCCACCGCGTTGATGTCACCGACTTCGTCGCCCGTCTTCCCTGATCGAGCGCTTCAGGCTGCCTTGGGATTCCCGCTGACCAGTTGGTGTGCTCGCTGGTACGAGATGCCGAGGATTTCGCCGATCTCGCGCATCGACATCCCCTGATCGTGCAGAGTTCGGGCGGCACCGCGGAGTTCCTCGGCCGCCTGCCCTTGTGCATGGGCGGCTCGTGACCGGAGTTCTGCTGCGTGCTCCAGGCGCTCTTGCACCTCTGGTGGAAGCGAGATGGTGACGTCGAGGTCGATGGTCTCCGCAGACTCCCCGGTCATGATTTCGATGAGGTCCTGGGCCATCTCGCGAATCTCGCTGACCCTGCGTGCCTGGGTCCATCGTTCGATGGCAGGAACGTGGATCAACCAGAACTTGCCGTCCCGCGTGACTGTCACCTGATATGTAGTCATCGCTGCTTCCACCACTTCTCCCCGAGTTCCCGCATTCCTTGAAAATGCTGAGAGCGAGATTCTCGCCGAGTTCTGTGTGCCTCGGTACCGGAATGATCGTTGACCCAAGACGGTAGATCGCATGGCTGCCGCCTTCACGGGCCGGCTCCCAGTCCGCACCTCGTCTCTTCGCGGCCTTGGCGATTCTCTTTACGAGGTCTCGTTGCTTCACCAGGCTACGTCTATAGCGGCGGACTAGACGCAACCGTCAAGCCGCGCTAGACAAATGGGTGATCTTCCTTAGCGCGGTTCCAGCCGCAGCGCGATGGAGTTAATGCAATACCGCTGGTCGGTGGGGGTGCCGTAACCCTCGCCCTCGAACAAGTGGCCGAGGTGTCCGTGGCAAGAGGCGCACAGGACCTCCGTGCGGACCATCCCGAGGGAGCGGTCCTCGCGGAGGATCACCGCGTCGCTGCCGGTCGGGTCGTAGAACGACGGCCAGCCGCAGTGCGATTCGAACTTGGTGTCGCTGCGGAACAATTCCGCCCCGCAGCCGCGGCACTCGTAGACCCCGACCGCCTTGGTGTCAACGTACTCGCCCTGCCAGGCCGGCTCGGTGGCTGCTTGGCGCAGCACCGCGTACTCGTTCGGGCTGAGCTGTTCCCGCCACTCCTGCTCGGTTTTGGTGACCTTCGGGGTTCCTGAGACCGGATCCATGCCTCCACGCTAATCCGTCCGAAGATCGACTGCACAGATGCGGTGTCAGATCGAGTCGAACGCCACCACTGCCGATTTCGCGTCGCGGGTCGCGGCCAACTGCTCGGCTTCGGCGTCCACCTCGGTGCGCGTGGCGCCGGTGAGCGAGTGGAAGCCCAGCACGTCCACCTGGAGCTTGCTGCCCGCCTTCTTGGCCCGCCAGGTGCCGACGATCTCGCCGTCGACGAGCAACGCCCCGGGGGAACTGACCGCCCGCCAAAGCGCCTTGCGGTGTTCGGGGTCGGGGACCAGCTGCGCGCGGTCCCGCGCTTGCAGGAACGGGTCGCCGGTGGGCAGCAGCCGAACACCGCGTGGTGCCGGCGGTGAGGCGAGCGCGTCGGTGGCTTCCGGCACGAACCACGAGCGCTTGCCGTCGACCGCGACCTCGACGAGGTCCGTCGGCCAGACCGGCCGCAGCACCACGGCGCTGGTGCCGAGGAACGCGGCGATGTCGGCGATCGAGCCTGGACCGAGCAGGCGCAGGCCGTCCCGGATCAGCGCGTCCAAGCGCGCGGTCTGCTGCGGGACGTGCCACTGCGGGGCCGCCGTGATCCGCAGCCGCCCGGATTGGCGGACGAGCCGGATGCCGGCGGCCAGCCCGGTTTGCAGGTACAGCGAGTAGAAGACGTGGGTCGAACCGCAGGCCCGGCACCACGCCGAGGCCTCCGGGACGTCGCGGGTCACGGCTGCGCTCAGCGAACCCCGATCCGTCGGTTCGAGGGAGTGTTCGCGCATCGCCGCGACCGTCTTGCCGAACACGGCGAGCGGCGCGTCGACCGACTTCATGATCGGCATCCGGGCCACCACGTCCGCGTCCGACATCGGGTATAGCCGCCCGGCCAGCTCCGGGAGGTCCGCGGCGCGGTGCAGGTGCGCGCTGCCGCGCACCGACCAGCCGAGGGCCAGCGAGTCGGGGAGTTCGGCTTCGGGCACCCGCGTGCGCACCGAGTGCAGGCCTGACCCCGCCGGGCTGTCCTGCACGCCGAGCGGCAGCACGGCGAGCTCCTCGACGTCGGTTGCGGAGCGGTCCAGCTGCTGCACGGCGTGCCGGTAGGCCAGGACGCGTTCTCGGTCGATCTCGATCATCACACCTCGATTCGGAGGAACGGCGCGAGCGTGCCCCAAGCCCCCGACAGATCAGCCGAGGAAGGTGCTGAACACGAACAAGACCGCGTTCCAGACCGTGAACACCACTCCGAACAGGATCAGCACGACCACCACGACGGCCACTAACCGGCGATGGCCGTCCGCCCGGTTCACGCTCTGCGCGAAGTCGTCCACGCCGCGCAGCATGCCCTCCACAGTGGCCTCGGAGTTCGGCCGCTGCATCCGGTCGCGGTGCGCGGCGAAGGCCTGCACCTCGGGATCGTCTGGGTCGAGCCCGTGCAGATCCTCCTCGAGGCGCTCGATCTCCTCATCCCGGTCGCCACGTTCCACGGCCCCACGGTAGCGCCTGCCGCCTGTGACCTGTCGCCTGTGACCTGTCGCCAGTGCGCGACGACCGGCCGAGCTCTGGCGGCCCAACGGGTGGTGCGGTGCTGACGTGCGTGACCGCTGACGAGGTGACAACCTCGACAGGGTGATGAATGCGTTGATCGACATCGAATTTTGACAGGTGACCGAGCTCGTGGCCGCACATGGTTCCTCCTGATCGCGGGAATTGCTGCTCTCTCCGCTGAAAACGCGCCGAGATCCCGGGTTGTGAGCCCGACGCTCGTGTGACCACTGGATCGAGTGATTGGGGCTGCGAGCCGCCGTCCGAATCCCGGTAGGGGCCCGGCAGCCGTGGTTACAGTCGCCGCGCTCCACTGCGGACCCGGGAGGCGATGATGAGCGTGCAGCCGGCGGAGACCGACGGTCCGTTCCGGCCGGAGCTGGAGGTGACGCCCCCGGAGCGGCAGCGGCGCTGGACCGTCCTATTGCGACTGATCTTGCTGATCCCGCACTTCATCGTGCTCTGGCTGATGTCCATCGCGGCCACCGTGGTGGTCATCATCGGCTGGTTCGCCGCGCTGGTCCTGGGGCGGCTGCCGGACTGGATCTCGGACTTCCTGGCCATGTTCATTGGCTACCAGGCACGGGTGGCGTCGTCGTACATGCTGCTCGTCGACGAGTACCCGCCGTTCGTCGTCTCCCGGCTGGACTACCCGGTGCAGGTCGACGTCCGCCCGGGCGAGCTCAACCGGTTGGCGGTGTTCTTCCGGATCATCCTGGTGATCCCCGCCGCGATCGTGAGCGCGGTCGTCGCCCAGGGGTGGGGCGTGCTGGCGTTCTTCATCTGGCTGATCGTGCTGGTGTCGGGCCGCAACCCACGGCCGGTCTTCGACGCCTCCGCGGCGGTGCTGCGCTACGGCTTCCGCACGAACGCCTACTTCTACCTGCTGACCGGCGCCTACCCGAAGAAGCTGTTCGGCGACGCTCGGGCGGAGGACAACCCGCCGCGCCAGTCGCCCGGCACCCGTCCGCTGGTGATGTCCAAGGGCGGCCGGGTCCTGCTGGTCGTGTTCATCGTGCTCGGCGTTATCGGCCTGGTCACCAACGGAGCCGTGCAGTCGGTGAACCAGCCGGACTTCCAGTACCAGTACGAATACGCGTACGGCCGCTGACGGTCACACCGCGGCTTCGGACCAGGCTCGGCGGAGGATCTCCTCGACGGTCTCCTCCGGGGTCTGCTCGGAGGTGTCCAGCCACAGGCCGATGCGCGGCGTCTGCCCGTGCAGCACCTCGTTCAGCTCCGCGATCGCCCAGCTGTCGTAGGCCGTCTTGCCGCGACCTGCTTCGCGCTTCGCGATCGCTTCGGACGACGGGGCGAGGACGACCACGAACAGCGGGCGGCTGCGGATCTCCTCGACGAGCTCCGCCAGGTGCTCGCCCAGGATCACGTCCTGCGCGACGACCGCGAACCCCTCGGCGAAGTACGCATCGGCCGTCTGCGCGGTGAGCCGGTGGCGCAGCCGCAACTGGCGCAGGGCTTCGTCGGAGGGCGTCGCGGACATCTCCTCGCGGCCGCCGATCACCATGCGCCGGAAGGAATCGCCGCGCACGTGCACCGAGCGCGGCAGCCGCTCCGCGACGCCTTGGGCGATGGTCGACTTCCCAGCCGCCTGGATACCGGTGATCAGCAGAACGGCCTGGTCGTGCTCGTCGGGCATGCCGCCTCCTCGCGTCGAGTTGACCTTGTCACCCGTTCGGCGCAGCTGTCATGCGCATTTCGTATCCGGTTACAGATCGCAATGCCTTCATGTGACCTGTTCAGCTCGTTGGCCGACAACGGTTCGCTCAGCCAGCGGTGTCCCGGTCGCTCCGCCTGCGAGCACCATCGCAACCGTTGGTATTCGCAGAAACGCGGGAGGCGATGATGGTCCGCACCGAAGCCGAGCGTGCTCCACAACCCCAGGGTGGCTGCAGCTGTTGCGGCAGCTGCAGCGGTCCTTCCTGTGGCTGCTGCTCCAGCTGCGGCTGAGCAGGGGGTCTGCCCGGGGTGCTGGCGGGATCACCCCGGGCAGACCATGCCATCGGTCGGCACGGTGCCCTCGACCAGGAATCGGCTGGCGGCCTCCGTCACGCACGGCGACCTGCCGACGGCGCCGTGCCCGGCGCCCTGCCAGCGCAGCAGCACCCCGGTCGGCATCTGCTCGGCCATGTGATCGCTGCCCATGCCCAGCAGCAGCGGGTCGTTCGCGGTGCTGATCACCGGGATCGGCGGCAGGTCAGGACGGCGCGGCGAGGGCAGCGGCTGCTGCGGGACGGGCCACGACCCGCACCAGACCATGCGCTGCGCGGCGGCACCGCCGAACAGCGGGAACCGGTTCACCCAGTCCAGCGCCAGTTCGCTGCTGCGTTGCGGCGGCACGCGCAACGTCGTGTCGTTGCAACTGGTGATCAGGTCGCCGTCGAGCCACGGCGGGTTCACGCCCTGCGGGGCGACCAGCGGCGCGCTGATTGCGGCGAGCTTGGCGCCATCGCCGTGGTCGGCGGCGGCCAGCGCCTCGGCCAGGGCGGGCCAGGTGGCCCGGTCGGAAAGGCCCAGCAGCATCGCCTGCACCACCCGGCCGCCGTTGACCGGGGAACCCGGAGCCGGTAGCGGCGTCGCGCGGGTCCGCTCGACGAGATCGCTGACCACCTTCCGCGGATCGGGGCCCAGCGGGCAGCCGCGGCTGACGCAGTCGGCGGCGAACGCGTCGAAAGTCTGCTCCGCGCTCTGCGCCTGGGATTCCACTTGGCCGATGGAGTCTCGGGTCGGGTCCGGTGCCCCGTCGAGCACCAGGCGACCGACCGACCCCGGGAAGCGCTCGGCGAACGTCGTCAGCAGCCGCGCCGCTTCGCCGCGTCCGATCGCGTGCAGCCGGGGCACGCCCAGTTCGAGGCGGAGCTCTTCCAGGTCCGAGGCGCTCCGCCAGGTGTCGTAGGCCTGCAGCCGCTCGTCGAGGTCGAGCAGGCACTCCTGGCTGGCCTGCAGCACCGATTCGAGCAGCCGGTCCAGCGCGTTGCGGTCGGTGGCGCGCGGGTCGAAGCCGACGATCGCGTCACGCTGAGCGGGCGGGACGCAGTCGGCCGGGTCGGACTCGCCGGTGCCGCGCCGGTCCATCCCGATGATGTCGAAGGTATTGCGCAGCTCCGGCGGCAGTTGGGTGGCCAGCCGCGCCGCGAAGGTCGTGCCCGGCTCGCCGCCGACGTCGCCCAGCACCACCAGCGGGACGTGACCGGACCCGGCTCGGATCAGCGCGATGCGGGCGGTGCCGCGTTCCGGGGATTCCGGCGCGTCCAGCGTGCTGAGCAGCCGCGCGCAGGAAAACGTCATGCCCGTCGGCAGGCCGCCGAGCTCACCGCGGGTCTGCTCGGTGCAGTCCTCCCAGTTCAGCGAGTCGTCGCTGGGCGAGCCCAGCGACGGGACCGGTGCCGGTTTCGGCGGCTGCGGCGCGGGGACGACCTGCTGCTCGCCGTCGTGGTAGGCGACCGCGGGCCGCTCCGATGGTCCGGCCGAGCACGCGGCGATCACCAGCAGCAGCAACGGCAGCAGCACCCCGACCCGGTGAGTGGTGCGCGGCACGGGTGCTCCTCGTCGGCAGGCGCGGTGGTCGCTGGACCGGGTCAGCATCGCACGATCCAGGTGAGGCCCCGGTGAGGGCCCTGACAATCAGGTGACAACCACGGCGGGCCGCGAGATAACGTGCAACGGGAGGCGGCCGCCGCAGCGGCCGCGAATCGTCGGAGTCAGAGGGGCATCGTGCACGTCGCGCAGGTCGGCTCGGGGGCGTCGTCCAACAGACGACCGCTGTTCAGCGTGGAGAACGTCTCCGCGCGCGCACTCGGGGCGATCCCGCCACCGCTGCTGGTGCTGGTGGGCGTGATCAGCCTGCAGGTCGGTGCCGCGTTCGCCAAGCAGCTGTTCACCATGGCCGGGGCGTCCGGGGTGGTCGCGCTGCGGTTGCTGTTCGCCGCGGTCATCCTGCTGGCCGTCTGGCGGCCGTCGCTGCGGATGGACCGCCGGACGTTGGCCGTGGTCGCCGGTTACGGCGCGGTGCTCGCGGGCATGAACGTCTGCATCTACCAGGCGTTCGAGCGGATCCCGCTCGGTGCGGCGGTCACCATCGAGTTCCTCGGCCCGCTGGCGGTGGCGGTGATCGGCTCCCGGCGCAAGCTGGACATCGTCTGGGCGGTGCTGGCCGGGAGCGGCGTGGTGCTGCTGGCTCGTGTGGAGGGTGGTCTCGACTGGGTCGGGGTCGCGTTCGCGCTGATGGCCGGTGCGCTGTGGGCGGGTTACATCCTGGTCGGCGCCAAGCTCGGTAGCCGGACCAGCGGCGGGTCCGGGCTGGCCCTGGGCATGGCCTTCGGCGCGCTGGTGGCGGCGCCGTTCGGCATCGCCGAGGCCGGGACGGCGCTGCTGCACCCGGCGGTGCTCATCGCCGGGCTGGTGGTGGCGCTGATGTCGTCGGTCGTGCCGTATTCGCTGGAGCTGGAGGCGCTGCGCCGGATGCCGCCGAGGGTGTTCGGCGTGCTGATGAGCCTGGAGCCCGCAGTGGCGGCGCTGGCCGGGCTCCTCGTGCTGGGCGAGGCGCTTGGTGCCTGGCAGTGGGTCGCCGTCGGCTGCGTCGTCGCCGCTTCGGTGGGATCGGTCGGCACGACGAAGGACTCGGGCCCGAAGGACACCGGCGCCAACTGACCCGGGGACAGGCTTCAGCAGCCACGGCAAGCGCCCCCCGTTTCCACTGATCGCGCCAGAGATCAGCCGTTACCTGGGTGACCGCTGATTTCTCGCGAAATCGGCACCCAGTTGGGGAAACGAGCCGAGGTGATCACGCCAGCGTCGCCTTGTGGGGTGGTGCGATCGCGCCTCGGATCAGACGGCCGGGAACTGCATGGGGCGCAGGGCGCGCATCAGGGTCAGCAGGGTCTTGTTGAGTGGGACCGGGATGTCGTGCTGCTGTGCCGCTCGGACCAGTGCGCCCGTGATGTGCTCGTGCTCGGTGGGCAGGCCCGCCAACCGGTCGTAGAGCATCGACGTTCCGTTGGTCGGCGGGAACTTCTCGATGTAGTCGGCGAGCACTTGCTCGGCGTCGTCGTGGGTCAACCGGGCGCCCTCGGCGCGGGCGACCTCGACGGCCTCCGCGAGCACGCCTTCGCTGAGCTCCAGGACATCGGGCTCGCGGAGCACGTCCAGGCGGCGCAGGGTCAGCGCGGTGATCGGGTTCGGTGCCAGGTTCGTCAGCATCTTCCGCCACGACGCGGTGCGGAAGTCGCTCGTGGTCCGGGCCGTCAGGTCGCCGCCGGAGAGCAGCTCGACGAAGCGCTCGCCGATCTCGCCGGCCTCGACCTGCATGGTAGCGGGGGAGCGGCGCACCACGTGTCCGGGCCGCACCCGCTCGGCTGCCACGTAGATCAATGCGGGCAGTACCGGAGCCCGCAGCCCCATCCCTGCAACCGATTCGCGGTGTTCGACGCCGTTCTGCACCACCACGACCGGGGCGCGTCCGTCGTCCAGCTGCTGCAACCAGCCCGCCGCGCTCGCCGCGTCCTGGACCTTGGTCGTCAGTAGGACCCAGTCGAACTCGCCGAGCGCGCCCGGCTCGGGCACCACCGAAACCGGGATCTCCCCGGTGCGGTCTGGAGTTTTCAGCGTCAGCTCTTCGAATGGGGTCCGGACGCACATCGTCACCTGGTGCCCAGCGGAATGTGCTGCTTCCGCGAGAACCCCACCGATGCCGCCCGAGCCGATCACCGCGATGCGTTGTCCTGCCACCGGCCAGAGATTACCCGTCGACGCGGGCGCCCCGGTTCACGTCGCCGTACAGCACTGCTTCGAGGTCGTAACGCGTCGGCTCCTCGAGCTGGTCGTAGCCGCAGGATTCGGGGTCGCGGTCGGGGCGCCACCGCACGAACTGCGTGGTGTGCCGGAACCGGCCCGGGTAGGCGCCTTCGGTGTGATCGTAGGAGACCTCGACGACGCGCTCCGGGCGCAGCGGCACCCACGGCTGCTCGCTGCTGCTCCAGCGGTTGATGGAACCGGGCAGCCGTCGTCCGTCCTCGGCGTCGGGCCCGAGCCACGGGTGCTCGCCTTCGGTGATCAGCTCGGCGAGTTCGGTGGCCAGCGCGCGCCGCTGCGTGGCCGGGAAGGCGCCGACGACGCCGACGTGGTGCAGCACGCCCCGGTCGTCGTGCAGCCCGAGCTGCAGCGACCCCACGGCGGTGCCAGGTTCGGTCTTGGCGTGCCAGCGCAGCCCCGCGATGACGCAGTCCGCCGTTCGCGAGTGCTTGATCTTGAACATGGTCCGCTTGCCCGGTACGTACTGGCCGCCGGTGGGCTTGGCGATCACGCCGTCCAACCCGGCGCCCTCGAACACCCGGAACCACTCCGCCGCGGTCTCCGGGTCGTCGGTGACCGGCGTGGTGCGCAGCCCGCCGTGGTCCAGGCCGAGGCCGGCGAGCAGTTCGCGGCGTTCGGTCTGCGGCGCCGACGTGAGGTCCCGGTCGTCGAGCGTGAGCAGGTCGAAGGCGATGAAGGTGGCCGGTGTCTTCTCGGCCAGCATCCGGACCCGGCTGGCGGCCGGGTGGATGCGTTCGCCCAGCGCGTCCCAGTCCAGCCGGTCGCCGGCGTCGTCGCGCCGGGTCACCACGAGCTCGCCGTCCAGCACCGCCGGCCGGTCGAGGTGTTCGGTCACGGTCTGCAGGACTTCGGGGAAGTACCGGTTCAGCGGGCGGCCGGTGCGGGACTGCAGCAGCACCGGCTGCTCGGCCTGCGGGTCGGCGAACACCAGGCACCGGAAGCCGTCCCACTTCGGTTCGAACAGCAGGCCGCCCTGCCGGGAGATGCCGTCTACCGGGCTCGCCAGCATCGGCTTGACCGGTGGTTGCAGTGGAAGCACCGAGTCCTCCTCAGAGCCTTTTTCGCGGAACGGGCTGCTGCGACGTTCCAGCTTTGCCGATTGCGCAGTATGCCCGCCGCGGAAGCCGAAGGCGCGGCGCACTCGACGAGAACTCCAAACAGGTGTGCGCCCGTCCAGGGACCGCTTGATCGTCCTGGAGGATGGCGCTCAAGTAGCCGGGTCGGAGGTGCGTGCTTCGGGAGGCGCGATTGAGCACGCGGTCGCCCATGCGGATGGCGTACTGGATGCGGGGCGCGCAGCGCAGCAACGGGATGCCGCGGCAGATCTGCGCCGCCGGAGCGGTCAGCGGACGCGTTGGCGGGGTGCGCGATCCAGCTGCAGGCGGATCGTCGTCGGCAGGGTATCCACGCCCAGTGACTCCCGGGCGCGCGAAAGCACCTTCTCGTCGAGGTCTTCCCAAACGTGGCGCACGTTGGTGCCTTCCTGCAGCGACAGCGTCAGCCGCAGTGCCGGGTGCTGCTCGCTGCCCGCCATCCGCACCCGTGCCCGCTTGACGCCGGTGACCCGCTCGGCGTCGGCGCGCACGGCTTCGGTGAGCGCCGCGCTCGTCACGGTCAGGTCGCCGTTGCCGCGCTCCAGCCGCAGGTCCGGTCGGGCCTCCGGCCGCAGGGCTCGCACCACCCACCACAGGCCGAGCACGAACAGCACCACGCCGAGAACGATCGCGACGGCCGTCGCCAGCTGCCAGTGGTCCCGCAGCCACTGCACCAGGATCGGGTCGGCCAGCGGCCGCTGCGCCCGGAAGGCGCCCAGCCAACCGGTTCCCACCAGGAGCGCGAGGACGCCGACGACCAGCGCGAGCAAGCCGAGGGCGGCCGTCACGCCACGCTCGAAGGCCAGCCCGCGAGCGACCGGTGTCGTGCTCGGCTTGATCTCCCGCTTGGTCTCGGTCATCGCCGCTCCTTCGGCGCGGCCACCGACACCAGCACCTTCGGGGTGGTGCGCAGCGGCAGGTCTCGCACGGCGTGTTCGGCGGTCTCGGTCAGCTGGCCCCGCAGGTCGCCGGATTCCCGGAACTGCGCGGTCGCCCTCACCTGGACCCGTTTCGCCCCGGCGGTGACCGACGCACCCGCGACCCCGTCCTGGTCGCGCACCTGGTGCCCGACCAGCCGGGCCAGCGAGCGCCGGTCGGTGGTCACGGTGACCTCCGGCGCGGGGTCGTGCAGCCGGATGTCCTTGTTTCCCGCGTTGATCGCGACGAGCACCAGCAGCAGGCCCACCACTGCGACCACCGCCGCGGTGGCGAGCACCGGCGCGTCGTGCCAGGACAGCGAGCTCAGCCCGAGGTGGGCTTGCTGCCAAGGGACGACGAAGCCGCCGGTGCCGGGCCGCAGCAGGAACCACACCGCCTCGATCGCGAGCAGCGTCCCGGCGGCCGCGACGGCCAGGCCGAACAGCGTGGTGATCAGGCGTACCAACAGGCGCATGGCTCACTCCACCCGCGGCGGTGCGTCCGCGGGAACGAGGGCGGACACGGTCACGTCGACGGTGCGGACCCGGAAACCGGTGATGCGCTGCAACTCCGAATCCACCCGCTCCCGCATTGACGCCACGGTCCCGCGCACCGGCGCGGGATAGCGCAGCGCGACCTCCAGCCGGATCCGCAGGGCGTCGTCCGGGCCGGACACCTGCGCCGTGGCGCCGTGCTGGCCCAGCCCGACCCCGGCGAGCCGACGGCGCGCCCGGGCACTCCCGGGATCCTGGTCGGCGGCGTGCTCGGCGATCTTGCGCACCACGGTGCGGCCGATGTGCAGCCGGCCCCGGTCAGCTGGGTCTCCTCCCCGGCTGGTGCCTTCGGCCGCGGTCTGCTCGGAGGCGGCCGTCATCGGTCCCGACCCCGACCCCGGCCCAGGAGGTCGCCGATCTCCAGCTCCCCATCCAGGACCCGGCCGATCACCAGGCCGATGGCGCCGACCACCAGCGCGATCAGGAACCCGGTGAAGCCGCCGACCGCGCCGGCGATGCCGAGAATGAGGCCGGCCAACAAGCCGGTCTGCGTCGCATTCATGGGTGGAACCCTCCTGCTGAGGAACTGACTTGGAAACTCACCGGACTCGCGGGGGCCGCCTCCGGCGCTCCCACCAGGCGCGCATCCGGCGCACCAGCCCCTGGATCCCGCGCGGCCGGTGCACCACGACCACCGGCGCGTCGTAGCGGTCGCGCGGCCGGCGGTCCCGGAGCTCGGCCAGCCCGGCGACGAAGGCTTCCGGGTCACCCCCGACGTCCGGGTGGTTGGCCCGGACGAACGCGCGGATCGCCGCCCGCGAGGTGGCCGGATCGTGCTGCACGGCCCCCATCATGCGCTTCCCGCCGGCTCGTCGGTGATGATCACGTCGGCGACGGTGATGTCCACCGGGACCTCGTCGAGCAGTTCGACGAGCGCGCTGCGGATCTCGTCGAGAATCTCTGGCAGCGGCCGGTCCAGGTGCAGCACCACGCCGATCTCCGCGGCACCCCCATCGGGCAACCGGACCCCGACGACCTTGCTGCCGGGCAGGTACGACGCGATCTCGCCGAACTGCCCGCCGTGCAGCCGCACCACCGAGGGGTGGGCGAGCACCCGCTCGGCCAGTTCGCCGGCGGAAACCTGCTCCGGCATGTCTAAGTCGTCCTCCACGGGAAGCGGGTGGTCTGGCGGCGTCCGACGTCGCGGACCGCCGCGCCGGACATCATCTACCCGGCGGCGGTCATTCGACGCGGGAGGTGGTCTGCTGGCCGGCCTCCTCGCCGTCCTCGTCGGGCAGGTGGATGTCGTTGACCGCGATGTTGACCTCGATGACCTCCAGCCCGGTCATCCGCTCCACCGCGGTGATCACGTTGCGGCGCACCGCACGCGCGAGGTCCACGATGGACGCGCCGTACTCCACGATGATGTCCAGGTCCACCGCGGCCTGCTTCTCGCCGACCTCCACCTGCACCCCGGAGGTGGAGGAAGTCCCGCTACCGCCCGGGATCCGGTCACGGATGGCGCCGAAGGCCCGGGAGACCCCGCCGCCCATCGCGTAGACGCCGGAGATTTCGCGAGCCGCAATGCCGGCGATCTTCTGCACCACGGACGCGGCGATGGTGGTCTTGCCCTGGGAGGTCTCGTCGGCCAGGCGGGCGGGCGCGTTGCCCGCTCGGGTCTCCGGGATGCGCCGGGTATCGGTGCTCCGTTCGTTGGTGGCCTGCGCGTTCTGCGGGGTTCCGCTGTCCTGGGCCATGGAAATCCAGCTCCTTCACGGTTCCGCCGATGCCGGACGGTTCGGCGGGGCTTGCTACAAGCTCTGATGCGCGCCCACGGCGTGGCCTTTCGCGGTTGTGCGCCACATCACCCATTGTGCTCTCATCCGGCTCCGGGCTGCTCGACGTCGACCACCCGAACCCACACGGCCGGGGCGCCCGCGCCGAGCGCCTCCTGCAGCTCGGCGGTCAGCTCGTGGTGGATCGCCTCGGCCAGTTCCGGGGCGGGCAGCGGATAGCGGATCGTCAGATCCACCCGCACCTCGTCGACGTCACCGATGCAGCCGCGCAGGTGCACCCCGGGGCGCTCGGCGAGGAGTTCCAGGCACAACCGCCGCGTCAGCAACACCACCGTATGCTGGGCGATCCGCAGCTTGCCGCCCTCCTGGTCGAGCTCCACCGGCGCCGCGCCACGGCCGCCGCGCACCCCGCGCACCGTCGTCAAGGCGCGCTCCACCAGCCCGTGCGGCGGCTCGATCGGCAGGCTCGCGGTGCGCCGCACCTGCGCCCAGTCGGAGTCCAGCTCGGCGAGTTCGGCCTCGCAGAACCGGCAGGTCGGGATGTGCTCGGAGAGCTCCGGCGGCGCGCTGTCGGCGAGGAAGTCCAGCAGCATGCCGTCGGTCCGGCCGCAGGGCAGGGCCCGGTCCGGATCGAAGGAGCGGTCAGCCATCGCGCATCTCCTTCAGCCTCGCGAGCAGCGTTACCCGCGCCCGGTGCAGTCGGGACCGGAGGGCGGTCACCGACACGTCGAGCATCTCTGCGATCTCCTCATAGCGCATGCCCTCCAGTTCGCGTAGCACCAGTGGGATGCGCTGCGAAGGTTCGAGCGTCGCGATAGCGCGGTGCACGCGGGTCACCTCCTCGGTGCGGAGCGCGTGGCCCTCGGGACCGAGGGCGGCGCCGTCGGAGATCAGATCGTCGGTCGGCTCCAGCGGGACGGTGGGCCTGCGGCGGCGCAGGTTGGCGAGGGCCGCGTTGGTGACCACCCGGCACAGCCAGGTGGTCGGCTTGGACTCGCCGCGGAACCGGCCCAGCGACCGCCACACCGACACCCACGCCTCCTGGACGACGTCCTCGGCCTCGGCGGAATCCCCGAGTATCCGGTACGCGACCCGGTACATCTTGGTGGTGTGGCGGCGGACCAGTGCGTCGAACGCCGTCGCGTTGCCGCGTTGGGCGGCAGCCACGAGGGCTTCGTCCGAACCGGTCCCAACTGTCACGGCCGCATTCTCGCGTAACGGAGCAGGAGCAGCGATTCCGCGTGCAGCGCGTACCGCAGCTGCATCTGCCGGGGTGCGGGGACACCGCCACCCGCCGAGATTCGGCCCGCGTCGCCGCCGGCCAGCAAGGGTGACAGGGTCAGGCACAGCTCATCGACGAGATCATCGTCGATGAGGCTGCCGAACAGCGTCGGGCCGCCTTCGCAGCCGATGCGGCGCAGGCCCCGCGCGTCCAGCGCGTCCAGCGCCACCCGCAGATCCACCCGCTCGTCGCCGGCGACGACGACGTCGGCGCCCGCGTCGGCGAGCGCGCAGCGGCGCGCCTGCGGAGCGGCGTCGCAGGTGAGCACGATCGGCGGCACCACGGTGTCGGTGAGCAGCGGTGAGTCGGGTGGCAGCGACGCGCGCGCGGTGACCAGCGCGATCGGCGGCACCTCGGTCAAGCCGAGCCGCTGCCGCCGCTCGGCGCGCACCTCGGTGCGCTTGACCCCGCGATAGCCCTCGACCATCGCCGTGCCGACGCCGACCAGCACCACATCGGAGAGGTCCCGGATAAGCCCAAGGACCCGCTGGTCGATCGGCGCGGACAGGCCGCGCGAGCTGCCCTGGACGGTCACCGCACCGTCGAGGCTGGAGACGAAGTTCACCCGCACCCAGGGCCGTTCCGGCTGCTCCGGGTAGGAGTAGAACTCCTCCAGTTGGTCGTCCACCTGCTGCGCGCCGTCGACCGGCCAGAGCTTGTCCACCACGGGGCAATCCCACCACGCGCGCCCGTCCGGCGGGTGAGCAGGAGCACGCGACCGCACGGCCGGGAAGCCCGTGTTCGGTTATAAAGTCGGCGCATGAGTTCTCCCCGTCTGGTCGACCGCCGTCCCGAGATGACCCCGGACGAGCTGGTCCAGGCGATGACGCCGCCGCCCATGTTCGACGCGGTGCGCTTCGACACCTACGTCCCGAACCCGGACGAGCCGAGCCAGGAGCAGGCGGTGCGGGACTGCTCGGCCTTCGCCGACCGGATCAACGCCGCCGCCGGTGGTGGGTCCTGGCTGCGCGGGGTGTTCGGCCGGAAGAAGAACGACGACGTCAAGCGGGGGCTCTACCTGGACGGCGGGTTCGGCGTCGGCAAGACGCACCTGCTCGCGTCGCTGTGGCATGCCACCGAGGGGCAGAAGTCCTATGGCACGTTCGTCGAGGTCACCAGCCTCGTGGGGGTGCTCGGCTTCGCGGAGACCGTTGAACGGCTCTCGAAGCACCGGCTGCTGGCCATCGACGAGTTCGAACTGGACGACCCGGGTGACACGATGCTGGTCACCCAGCTGATCGCGAAGCTCACCGACGCGGGCGTGCACGTCGCCGCGACCTCCAACACGCTGCCCGACAAGCTGGGCGAGGGCCGGTTCGCCGCGGCGGACTTCCTCCGCGAGATCCACGCGATGTCCGCGCGGTTCGGCGTGGTGCGGGTCGACGGTCCGGACTACCGGCACCGCGGGTTGCCGGACGCGCCGCCGCCGATGAGCGAGGACGAGCTCACCCGGCTCGCGGAGGCCACCGACGGTTCGACGCTCGACGACTTCGACGAGCTCTGCGACTACCTGGCCGGTCTGCACGCCTCGAAGTACGGCCGCCTGGTCGACGGGATCACCGCGGTGCATCTCAGCGGCGTGCACGCGGCGCCGGACCAGGACGTGGCGCTGCGGCTGGTGGCGCTCGCAGACCGGCTCTACGACCGGGCCATCCCGGTGCGGGTCTCCGGCGGAGCGCTGACGGCGCTGTTCACTGACGAGATGCTGCACGGCGGCTACCGGAAGAAGTACCTCCGCGCGATCAGCCGCCTGACGGCGCTCTCCCGCGACCTCGCCAAGTCCTGACCCGGCGCGGAAGCGCAATTTCGTGAGAAATTGACCGTCACCCGGGTGAACGCCAATTTCTCACGAAATTGCGCTCCCTCCGGGTGACGGGCGGGTTAGCGGGTGAGGACCGCTTCGATCGCGTCGAGGCCCGTGTCCAGCTCGTCCCGGGTGATCACCAGCGGTGGGGCGATGCGCAGCGTCGTGTCCTGCGTTTCCTTGCACAGCACACCGCGCTCGGCTAGCGCCTCGCTGGCTTGGCGGCCCGTCGGCCCGCCTGCGGCGAGCTCCACGCCGGCCCACAGGCCGCGGCCTCGCACCTCGACCGCTCCGCGGCCGACGAGTTCGCCGAGGCGCGCGTGCAGGTGCGCTCCCAGGTCGCGCGAGCGCTCCTGGAACTCGCCGGTGCTCAGCAGGCGCACCACGGTTCGGCCGACCGCGCAGGCCAGCGGGTTGCCGCCGAAGGTGGAGCCGTGCTGGCCGGGTTGCAGCACGCCGATCACGTCGTCGCGACCGACCACTGCGGACACCGGCATGATGCCGCCGCCGAGCGCCTTGCCTAGGGTGTAGAGGTCGGCGCGGACGCCGTCGTGCTCGCTGGCCAGCAGCTCTCCGGTGCGGGCGAGTCCGGATTGGATCTCGTCGGCGATGAGCAGCACGTCGTTGTCGTCGCAGAGCCTGCGCAGCCGGGGCAGGTAGTCGGCGGGCGGCACGATCACGCCAGCTTCGCCCTGGATGGGTTCGACCAGGATGGCGGCGGTGCGTTCGGTGATCGCGGCCTCGACCGCGGCGGCGTCGCCGTATTCGGTGACGACGAATCCCGGTGTGTACGGGCCGAATTCGTCGTGCGCGACCGAGTCGGTGGAGAACGACACGATGGTGGTCGTGCGACCGTGGAAGTTGGAGCCCGCCACGATGATCTCGGCCTGGTTCTCCGGCACGCCCTTGACCCGGTAGGCCCATTTCCGGGCGATCTTGATGGCGGATTCGACGGCCTCCGCGCCGGAATTCATCGGCAGCACCCGATCGGTGCCGGTGAGTTCGGCGAGTTCGCGGCAGAACAGTCCGAGCTGGTCGTGGTGGAAGGCGCGGCTGGTCAGCGTGACGCGGCCGAGCTGCTCGGTCGCGGCGGCGACCAGGTCCGGGTGGCGGTGCCCGAAGTTCAGCGCCGAGTACCCGGCCAGGAAGTCCAGGTAGTGCCGTCCGTCCACATCGGTCATCCAGGCGCCGGATGCCTCGGCGATCACGACTGGCAGCGGGTGGTAGTTGTGCGCGCTGTACTGCTCGTCGAGCTCCCGGAACCGGGCGGCCTGCGACGAGGCTTCGAGGTGCGACGGAATGACAGTCATGACCATAAGGTTATGTCGGTGATGGCGCAGATTTCAGCCGCGAGGCATTGCTTGAAGCATCGATCCGTTGCGTCATTTCGCTTTGTCGCGGCGGTTCGTTGTCTCGGCGGGGGAGGGTGGCTGCCTCTTGACATCATGGACCCGGTGAGTGTTCCCCGGACTGGGAAGGCGAGGCGCTGATGCCGGACAACGGTGAGTACCGGATCTACCTGGGCGCGTACACGAGCGCGGAATCGGCGGCCGACGGGATCCGGTTGGCGATCGCCGACGCCGATGGCGCTTTGCGGTGCACCGAGAGCGTCGCTGAGGCCTCCGACCCCTCGTTCCTCGCTATGGCACCCGATGGGGCGACGCTGTTCGCGGTGAGCGAGCTGCGGCAAGGCCGGGTCATCGCCTTCAAGGTGCACGACGACGGCACGCTCACCGAACTCAACTCGCAGCCGTCGCTGGGTGCCGCGCCGTGCCACCTGAGCGTGCACCCGTCCGGCAAGTACCTGCTGACCGCGAACTACCAGTCCGGGAACCTGGTGGTGCATCCGATCGCCGACGGCGGCGTACTGCGCGAGCCGTGCCACGTGGTGCAGCACAGCGGGAGCGGGCCGAACCCGCAGCGCCAGGAGGGCCCGCACACGCACCAGGTGTTGCCCGACCCGTCCGGCCGCCACGTGCTCGCGGTGGATCTGGGCACCGACTCCGTCTACGTCTACGACTTCGATGTGGACAGTGGACACCTGGCGCTCAAGCACGAGGTTCCGCTGCGGGTGGGCGCCGGTCCGCGGCACCTGGCGTTCCACCCTGACGGCGAGCGGGCGTACGTGATCAACGAGCTGGCGTCCTCGATCACAGAGTTCGGCTACGACGCGGACACCGGGGTGCTGGAGCCGGGCCGGACGCTGTCGACGCTGCCGCCGGACTACGGGCGGCCGAACCTGGCGGCCGAGATCGTGGTGACGCTCGACGGCCGGTTCGTGTTCGGGTCGAACCGGGGGCACGACAGCATCGCGGTATTCCGCGCGGACTCCAGCGACGGGGAGTTCCGGCTGGTCGACATCCGCCCGGCGGTGGTGGCCGAACCCCGCCACATCGCGCTTTCGCCGGACGGCCGGGTGCTGTTCGTCGCGGGCCAGCGCAGCAATGACGTCCAGGCGTTCGGCATCGCGGACAACGGCGACCTGGCCCCGCTGCGCGAACCGGTCCCGACCCCGACCCCGGTCTGCATCCTCCCGGTGGCATGACCCTGATTAGGAGGCAAGAGTGCTCACCTGCCGACCGGCTACCACCAGGAGTTTGCCGGATGGCTCACTCCCAGAACTGATTGGGATGCAGGATTCGGCAACCGCAGGCGCCACCAGGACTCCGAGGAATCGGCGCCCTGGTTGGCGATATCGCGCGAAATCGCCAACCCCGGTGACAAGTGCCGGAAGGGCGCTTGGGAAGGACCGCGCGGTTACGGTCGGCGGGCGCCGTAGCGGCCGAAGGCGTACTGGGTCAGAGCCGTGCGGGCCCGGCGGGTTTCCTGGCGGCGGGTCAGCCAGCCGCCCGTGGCTCCGATCGGGAAGACCCGGGCCCCGCCGTGGTACGCGCGGGCGCGATGCCACCACAAGGAGTTGGGCTTCCTGCCGTCGGCCAGCCACACGGCGACCGCCGTCCGCTTGCCGTCGCCGACCACGTCGACCCGATCGACCTGGCTCCACGGGATCTCCCGGGTCAGGCCCATCCGGGAGATCAGCAGCCCATCGCTGTTGATCTTCAGGTGCAGGCTCGGCAGCAGTACCTTCCCGATCGACCAGAGCATGCTGATGCCCAGCAGCAGCATGCCCAACCGGAAGATCGCGACCCGGTCGTGCGAAAGCCCGCTGAGGCCGTAGGTCTGGAACAGCCTGCCGGCGCCGAGGATGATCACCCCGCAGATCACCGCCGACATTGCGGCGCGGAACCGGCCGCCGGTGGCGAACACCGGACCGGGGTTGTCCTTGCGCACCCGCTGCGGCGTCCGCGTGGTCTCCCTCGGACGTGCCGGGACGATCTTGTCCCGCATCGGCGCGGGAGCGGCGGGGGCGCGGATGACCGGCGCGGGTGGGACCGGCGCGGGTGAAACCGGCGCGGGTGGGACCGGTGTCGCGTCGTGCGCCTGCGTGTAGGACCGAGTCCCGGGCTTGGGTGTCGGTTGCGGCGGGGCGGTGTCAGGCAGCGGCGCGTTCGCCGTCTGCTGCAACTGGGTCGCGTGCTGGGTGATGACGTCGCTGATCGCGGGCGGTAGCCAGGCATTGCCCTGCGGGCTGGCTTCGCCGATCTGGTCGAGCAGGTCGCTCGGGGTCGGCCGGGCGGCCGGGTCCTTCGCGAAGCAGGCCGCCAGCAGCGGCCGCAGGCCCTCCGGCACCCGGGACAGGTCCGCGTCGGTGTGTACGACCCGGTAGAGCAGGGCCGCTGTGCTCTCTTGGCCGAACGGGCCGGTTCCGGTGGCGGCGAAGACGAGTACCGCACCGAGTGAAAACACGTCGCTGGGTGGGCCGACTTCGGTGCCGAGGGTCTGCTCGGGGGAGAAGAAGCCGGGCGTGCCCAGGAACATGCCGGTCGCGGTTAGGGCGTTGCCGGTCATCGCCCGCGAGATGCCGAAGTCGATGACGCGCGGTCCGTCCGGGCCGAGCAGGACGTTGGCCGGTTTGAGGTCGCGGTGCACCAGATGCGCGCGGTGGATGGCGCCGAGCGCTTCGGCGAGCCCGGCGGCGAGGCTGCGGACGGTGGCTTCGGGCAGCGGGCCGTGGTCCACGACGGCTTGGTGCAGCGTGGGGCCGGGCACGTATTCGGTGGCCAGCCAGGGCTGTTCGGCGTCGGGGTCGGCGTTGACCACCGCGGCGGTCCAGAATCCGCCGACCGAGTGGGCGGCCAGCACCTCGCGGCGGAACCGCTCCCGGAACTCCGCGTCCTCGGCGAGGTCCGCCCGGATGATCTTCACCGCCACCACTCGGCCGCCTCGGGAGCGGCCCAGGTAAACGCCGCCCATCGCGCCGCGGCCCAACCGGGCGAGCAGCCGGTAGTCGCCGACCCGGTTCGGGTCGCTGGCCAGCAACGGCTGCACAGGACCTCAGCCTCCTGCCTCGAAGATCTCGGTTCTCGTCCCCAAAGAGCTTACGGACCCGCCACGCCGGCGTGTGCCGATCCGCCGGACCCGCCCCGGCCGGGTGGTGCTGGTAATCGAATACTTGGCTTCGTTCCAACTCTTTCTCCGGATGAGCGTTGTCGGTATGATCCGGCGCACTGCGAGCCCGAAGGAACGATCACGCGGATCCGAAGGGAGGCGCTCCGTGACGTCCACCGAGCAGGGTCGTCCAGCCGTGGCGCTGCACGGCGTCGGCAAGCGGTTCCCTGGAGTGGTCGCGGTCTCCGACGTCACGCTCGCCATCCCGCCCGGCGAGGTGCGCGTGTTCGCCGGGGAGAACGGGGCGGGCAAGTCGACGCTGATGAAGCTGATCGCGCAGGTCGAACAGCTCAGCAGCGGACGCATCGAACTCGACGGCGTCCCGGTCGCCTACCAGGGGCCGGGCGCGGCCCGGCGGCTCGGGGTCTCCATGGTCCACCAGGAGTTCGCGCTGGCGCCGGACTTGTCGGTGGCCGAGAACCTGTTCATCGGCCACGAACCCGGCCGCGGCGGGTGGATCTCGCGGGCCGAGGAGCGCCGCGCCGCGCGGGAACTGCTCGGCCACGTCGGCCTGAACATCGATCCGGGACGGCGGGTAGCGCTGCTGTCCACTGCGGAGCAACAGCGCGTCGAGCTGGCGAAAGCCCTCGCGGTGCAGGCGAAAGTGCTCATCCTCGACGAGCCCACGGCCAGCCTCACCGAGCGGGAGGCCGAAGAGCTGTTCGGCATCGTCCGCGAGCTGACCGCGAGGGGCATCGCGGTGCTCTACATCTCGCACCGGCTGGACGAGATCTTCGAGATCGGCGACCGGGTGACCGTGATGCGCGACGGCGCCGTCGTCGCCACCCGGCCGGTCACCGAACTGGACGAAGACCGGCTGGTGCAGCTGATGGTCGGCCGCGACGTGGAGAACCTCTACCCGCGCACCCACAACGAGCCCGGTCCGGTGCGGCTGGAGGTCCTGGGGCTCACCCGCGACGACGCCGTCCGCGACGTGTCGTTCGAGGTCCGTGCGGGCGAAATCGTCGGGCTGGCCGGGCTGGTCGGGGCCGGGCGCACCGAACTGGCGCGCGCGGTGTTCGGCGCGGAGCTGCCGGACGCGGGCACGATCGCCTTGGACGGCAAGCGGTTGCGCATCCGCGGCCCGTCCGACGCGATCGCCGCGGGCATCGGATACCTCACCGAGAGCCGGAAGACCGATGGTCTTGCCCTACCACTGGGGGTGGACAAGAACATCACGCTGGCGAAGCTGCCGATGCGGGCCGGATTGATCGACCTCGCCGCGGAACGCAAGATCGCCGAGCGGGAGCGCGACGGCCTCCGGATCCGGGTGCCGTGGGTGGGGCGCCC
Source organism: Saccharopolyspora pogona (assembly GCF_014697215.1). Classification (GTDB taxonomy): domain Bacteria; phylum Actinomycetota; class Actinomycetes; order Mycobacteriales; family Pseudonocardiaceae; genus Saccharopolyspora; species Saccharopolyspora hattusasensis. Next base: position 4,526,717 of record NZ_CP031142.1, on the reverse strand, counting down.
GGTGCGGACGCTCTCCGGCGGCAACCAGCAGAAGGTGATCCTGGCGAGGTGGCTGGAAACCGGCGCGGAGGTGCTGTTCTTCGACGAGCCCGGCCGCGGCATGGATGTCGGGGCCAAATCGGAGATGTTCCAGCAGATGGATTCCCTCGCCGCGCGGGGCAAAGCGGTCGTGTTCATCTCCAGCTACCTGCCGGAGCTGCTGAACATGTGCGATCGGATCCTGGTCATGCGCGGTGGGCGGATCACCGGAGAGGTCCCCCGCGCGGAGTTCTCCGAGGAACGCGTCGTCGCGCTGGCAACCGGGGCCCGCAACGTCGAAAACGGGGGCAACCATGACTGAGCAGACCAAGGCACCGTCCACTGAGGACCACGGCCTGCTGGGCGGGCTGGGGGACCGGCTCTCCGGCGCGGTCTCGCAGGTCGCCGCGGCCGGCGCGCTGATCGTCGTGTTCATCGTGCTGTCGATCGTCGCGCCGTCGTTCCTCACCGCGGACAACCTGTTCAACCTGGGCTCGCAGACCTCGGTGAACGCGGTGATGGCGGTCGGCGTGACGCTGGTGATCATCACCGGCGGCATCGACCTGTCGGTGGGTTCGGTGGCGGCGCTGTCCGGGGTGCTCGGGGTGGTGCTGATGGCCGACTACGGGTTCAACCCGATGGTGGGCATCATCGGCGGCGTCGTCGTCGGCGCGGTGGCCGGGCTGGTGAACGGGCTGCTGGTGTCGGTCGTCGGGCTGCCGCCGTTCATCGCCACCCTCGGGATGCTCAGCGTCGCCCGCGGCCTGGTGCTGATCGCCACCGGTGCGGTCGCGGTGTTCGGCGCGCCGGAGTCGTTTCGCTTGCTCGGGCAGGGCGTCATCGGCGCGATCCCGATCCCGGTGCTGCTCATCGCGCTCGTCGCGGTGGCCGGGCACGTGGTGCTCACCCGGACCCGGCTCGGCCGCTACGCGTACGTGATGGGGTCCAACATGGAGGCCGCGCGGCTGTCCGGTGTGCCGGTGCGGCGCTACACCACCGCGGTCTACGTGCTCTCCGGCGCGCTGGCCGGGCTCGGCGGCATGATCGCGGCGTCCCGGATCTACTCCGGGCAGCCGAACTTCGGCGAAGGCCTGGAGCTCGACGTGATCGCGGCGGTCGTCATCGGCGGGGCGAGCCTGTTCGGCGGCCGCGGCACCGTGTGGGGCTCGTTGATCGGCGCGTTCCTGGTCGCGGTCATCCGCAACGGGGCGGTCCAGCTCAACATCAGCACCTTCTACCAGAACGTGCTGATCGGCGTGATCATCTGGCTGGCGGTCTGGTGGGACCGGTACCAACGACGCAAGCTCGGCGGCGACGCCGGATGAGGAATTTGTTGCACAACTCGTTTTGCATAGCGGTGCGGGTAGCGGGTTCTCAGACGCTCCCTGGACTGTGGGAGCCCCCCTTGTGAATGTCCACTCGCCAGGAAGCGTCTGAGAACCCGCGGCGGTGCGAGTTGTGGGGGTGGGCTGAGCGGCCCTTCGCCGCTTCCAGACAAGACCCGGACACCAACTCAGTAAGCCGCGATGAGCAAGGGAGCTCGGCGATGAAGAAGGTACAGACCGCGACGTCCGTGCTGCTTTCGGTGGTCGCTGTGCTGGGCACCGCCGCGTGCAGCGTCGGGGTGCACGAGCAGACCGGCGGCGGTGGCCAGCAGGGCGGGCCGATCAAGCTCGCCGTGGTGCCGAAGGCGATCGGTTTCGACTTCTGGGAGAAGGTGCGGGTCGGCGCCGAGTGCGCGGGCTCCAAGCACCAGGACGTGACGGTCCACTGGGACGGGGTGCACGCCGAGAGCGACGTCAGCGGCCAGCAGAGCCTGCTGCAAGACATGCTGTCGCAGGGGGACGTCAAGGGCCTGGTGTACGCGGCGACGGACGCCAAGGCGCTGGCCGACATAACCAAGTCCGCGCAGGGCCAGGGCACGACGGTGGTCAACATGGACTCCGGCACCACCCCGCAGCCGCCGGACGTGCCGGTGTTCGCGACGAACAACGTCGCCGCCGCCGAGCAGGCCACCGACTTGCTCGCCGAGCAGCTCGGCGGCAAGGGCAAGGTGGCGTTCATCGAGTTCCAGCCCGGCACGAGCACCAACGAGACGCGTGCCGAGGGCTTCAAGAAGGGCATGGCCAAGCACCCCGGGCTGCAGCTGGTCGCGCAGCAGTCCAGCGACAGCGACTACAACCGGGCGTTGCAGGTCACCCAGGACATCCTGACCGCCAACCCGGACCTCAACGGCATCTACGCGGCCAACGAGCCCAGCGTGCTCGGCGCGGCGGAGGCCGTGCGGCAGGCGGGGAAGGTCGGGCAGGTGAAGGTCATCGGCTGGGACACCTCGGAGGGCGAGATCCAGGGGTTGCGGGACGGCGTGATCACCGGGTTGATCGCGCAGAACCCGTTCAAGATGGGCTTCGCGTCGGTCAACGCGGCGATCGGCAAGATCCGTGGTTCCGCGGACCCGATGCCCAACCCGGACACCGGCTCAATGCTGATCACCAAGGGGAACGTCGACAGCCCCGAAGTCCAGAAGCTGCTGAACCCCACCTGCGAAAACCCACCCGCCTGAGCGATTCTTCACGAGGTGAGGGGCACCCTTGGGCGACTGTGCCGCCGACTGTGCCGCTCGAGGTGCCCCTCACCCATCGCACGATCGGGTAGGAGTGAAGGCGCCCACCACCCCTCCCGCGGTCGGGGTGGTGGCGAGAATGTCGCGGTGGTTACCGCGATCGTTAATCCGCTCGTGCAGGAGATCCTGGATCTGGTCGGGATCTTCGCCTTCGCGCTCTCCGGCGCGCTGCTCGCCGTGCGAAAGCGCTTCGACGCCGTCGGCATCGCGGTGCTGGCCGAGGTGACCGCGCTCGGCGGCGGGCTGTTCCGGGACCTGGTGATCGGCGCCGTGCCGCCGGTGGCTTTCACCAACGTCGCCTACTTCACCACGCCGCTGGTGGCCTCGGTGGCGGTGTTCTTCTGGCACCCCAGGCTCGCCCGGATCCGGCGGTTCGTGATGTTCTTCGACGCCGTCGGCCTTGGTGTGTTCTGCGTGGCGGGCAGCATCAAGGCGCTGAACTACGGCATCCACCCGCTGGCGGCGATCGCGCTCGGCGCGGCGACCGCGATCGGCGGCGGCGCTGCCCGGGACGTGCTCGCGGGAGAGATCCCGGCGCTGCTGCACCCGAAGAGCGAGATCTACGCGGTGCCCGCACTGTTCGGCAGCGCGCTGGTCCCGACCCTGGCAGTGGCGAACGTGTTGACGCCGATCACCAGCACGCTCGCTGCGCTGCTCGCGGTCATCGTCCGGCTGCTCGCCTTGCGCTACGGCTGGCGGGCGCCGCTGGCCCGGGGGACGACGCTGCCGTGAGCTACGGGTTCTGCCGAAGCGCTTCCAGCGCCGCGTCGGCGTGCGCAGCCATCCGGACCTCGTTGCGGATCAACGAGAGCGCCCGACGCTGCTGATCGATGCGGTCAGCAGATCGGACAGCTTGCACTCGGTGTCGTGCTGGTCCTGCAGCACGGAATCCGCCACCACGTCGCCTTCTCGCACCGGGAACAGCGGCGGTTTCGCGCGAAACCGTCTTTTGCCACGCGTGTGGGGCGGCGATTTCGCGCGAAACCGCCGCCGAGCGCACCTGGCCACGCTGGCACGCGGGTGCCGGAGTCACCGTGCCGGCTCGCGCCGTCCCGCGTGCTGGATGAACAGCCCGGCCACCAGCAGCAGGGCCATCAGGATTCCCATCACCAGCACTGTGCCCGAGATGCCCAGACGGTCTGCCAGCAGCGCCGTCGCCACGAGCAGCGCGCAGCCCACGGCCGTCGCCGCCAGGATCGCGACGCCCGCATCGGCCATCAGGGAATGCAGGATGCCCGTCATCGCCAGGTAGATGATCAGTGGGATCGCGACGGTCAGCGCCGCGGCGACGGCGCTCACGTGCGCCTTGTGGGCGCTGCTGTCGATCGCCACCTCCAGCCCGGCGCCGACCGCGGCGATCCCGACGAACACCAGGTAGTGGCCGTAGCCCCAGGCCAACGGGGCGCTCAGCGTATTGCGCAGGTGCTCGACGGCGGAGTGCTTGAAGTAGGTCCACCACATCGCGAAGATCACCAGCAGCCCGCCGAAGCCGATCTCCAGCAGTTCCGCCGACCAGCCGCCGTCGGCGACGTCCTCCTGGATCGCGGCGGTCACGGCGAGCACGACCTCGCCGAGCACGATGATCGTGAACAGCCCGTAGCGCTCCGCGATGTGGTGCGGGTGCCAGGCGGTCCGCCGGCGCTTCTCGGCGAATGCAGGCACCGCGAGTTCGGCCAGCACCAGCACCACGAATCCGACCTCCGCCCACGGGTGCGGCAGCGCCAAGCGCAAGATCCAGCCGACCTGCACCACGGTCACGCCGCCCGCGTAGCGCAGCGCGGCGGCGCGCCCCTCGGGATGTTGCCGGGCGGCGCGCAGCCACTGGGCGACCATCGCCACGCGCATCACCACGTAACCGATGGTCACGATGGTGAAGTCGTAGTCGTGGAACGCCCCGGGCACCCCGGCGGCGAGCACCAGCACCCCGGCCATCTGCAGCAGCGTCAGCGCGCGGTAGGCCACGTCGTCGGTGTCGTAGGCGGAGGCGAACCAGGTGAAGTTCATCCACGCCCACCAGATCGCGAAGAACACCATGAGGTAACCGATGCCGGTGGCGGCGAAGTGCCCCTCGACGAGCCCGTGGTGCAACTGCACGGCGGCCTGGCCGACGGCGGCTACGAAGCACAGGTCGAAGAGCAATTCCAACGGCGTGGCCACGCGGTGCCGCTCGGCGGGGTCTCGCGCGACCATGGGACGCCGCAGGGGTGGGATGTGCTCGCTCATGGTCGAAATTGTCTTCGAGGCCGACTCGAACTGCTAGGACTACGCGCCAGCGGGTAGCCGGGGGACATGCCCGAACTGCCCGATGTAGAAGGATTCCGCCGGGTCGCGGAGCAGGCGACCGGCCGGCAGGTGCGCGAGGTGCGCGTGCACGACGCGCAGGTGCTGCGTGGTATCGGCGCAGATGCGTTCCAGCGCGCACTGCGGCGCAGGTACTTCGCCGAACCTCGGCGGCACGGGAAGTGGCTGCTGATCGCGACGGCGTCCGCCGCGAACGCCTCGCCTGCGCCGCCGACCTTGCTGCTGCACTTCGGGATGACCGGGAATCTCCAGTGGTGCGCCCACGGCGGCGAACTGCACCAGCATGACCGGCTTGTGTTCGACTTCGCCGCGGGTGAACTCCGCTACCGGGACATGCGGAAGCTGACCGGGATCCACCTCGCGCGGGAGCAGGACGAAGTGGACGATCTGCTGGCCGAGCTCGGCCCGGACGCGCAGGAGGTCGGCGCCGACGAGTTCGCCGGGCGGCTCACCCGCACCCGGCGGCGCCTCAAGCCGGCCCTGATGGACCAGTCGGTGCTCGCCGGGCTCGGCAACATCTGCGCCGACGAGATTCTCTGGCGGGCCCGGATCGATCCGAACCGGTCCACCGCGGACCTGGGCGCAGTGGACCTCGATCGGCTGCACCGCGAGATGCGGGCCATGCTGCGGGAGGCCGTTCGCGTCGGCCGGGTTCCGGATGGTGCGTCCTGGCTGACCGGGCACCGCGACGAGCCGGACCGGCGGTGTCCGCGGTGCTCGTCGGCGTTGCGGCGGATGCGGATCGGCGGCCGCAGCACCCTGTGGTGTCCGACGTGCCAGCCAGCGTGACCAGCGGTAACCCATGCCGGGTGTGCACGCGTTCATGCGCGGACCATGTTGTAACCTGAAAATACTTCAGGGGTCAGGGGCGGATCGGGGGGTCCGACCGCGCGGAGCCGGGTCCGGGGGCGTGGCCCGGCTTCGCGGGGCCACCTTCCGCCCGCGGTGTGCGATCGACGTGGCCTAGCGCACTGTTTACCGGTCGGTAACCGCTGTTTTTGGCATGATCTGGCCGACGACGGCCGTGCGTCGGCAGCGCAGCCGGAAGCGGAAGGATCGGTGTGATGACGAAGATCGAACGCCTGGGAGTCATCGGCGGCGGGCAGATGGGCGGCGGCATCGCGGAGGTCGGCGCCCGAGCCGGCATCGACGTGATCGTGTGCGAGGTCAACGCCGAAGCCGCCCGAGCCGGCCGCGCCAAGCTGTGGAAGTCGCTCAACCGCGCGGTGCAGAAGGGGAAGCTCACCGAGGCCGAACGTGACGAGACGCAGTCCCGGCTGCACTTCACCACCACGCTCGCCGACCTCGACGACCGGGACATGGTCATCGAGGCGATCGCCGAGGACGAGGGGTTGAAGCTCGAGCTCTTCGCCGAGCTGGACAAGGTCGTGACCGACCCGGAGGCGATCCTGGCGTCGAACACCTCCTCCATCCCGATCGCCAAGCTCGCCGCCGCTACCAAGCGCCCGCAGCAGGTCCTCGGCGTGCACTTCTTCAACCCGGTGCCGGTGCTCAAGCTCGTCGAGCTGGTGCCGTCGCTGTTGACCTCCGAGGAGACCGTCGAGCGGGCCGCGGCGTTCGCCACCGAGCAGCTGGGCAAGGAGACCGTCCGAGCCAAGGACCGGTCCGGGTTCATCGTCAACGCGCTGCTGGTGCCGTACCTGCTGTCGGCGATCCGGATGCTGGAGGGCGGTTTCGCCGGCGCCGAGGACATCGACAAGGGCATGGTGCTGGGTTGCGCCCACCCGATGGGCCCGCTGCGGCTGTCCGACCTGGTCGGCCTGGACACCCTGAAGGCCATCGCGGATTCGCTGTACGCGGAGTACGCCGAACCCACCTACGCGGCCCCGCCGCTGCTGCAGCGGATGCTCGACGCGGGCCTGAAGGGCAAGAAGTCCGGCAAGGGCTTCTACACCTACGAAAACTGATCTGGTCCGGTTCGGGGAAGGGCGCCTCCTGCCGGGCGAGTTGGCAGAAGGCGCCCTCTTGTGCGATCAGGTCGAGAGGAGGGCTTGGATCTCCTCGACCACCCGGGTCGGGTTGTCCTCCATGAGTTTTCCGGGGACAACGGTCAGCGTGGCGTTGGGAATGTCTTCTGCGAGGCGCCTCGCGAAGGTGACCGGCTGCCAGCTGTCTTCGGCTCCCACACGATCCTGGTCGGTGCGGTCAGGGTTTTCAGCAACGGGGCCACCCGTTGCGTCGGGGTCGAGTCGTAGTGGCGCACCTGGTGTTCGAAGAACGACGCCCGACCCATCGGTGTCCTGTGTGGAGCTAGGTAGGCTTCGAGGGTTTCGCCGGTCATCCGGGTAGGTTCTCCGACCGTCATGGTCAGTTGGCGGGTCAGCATGGCTTCGAAGTCCGCCTGGGGCATGGCGGCGTAATCGTCGAGGTGCTCTCGGATGATCTTCCGCCAGGTGCTCGACGGCCAGGAGTCGTAGCTGACCGCGTCGATCAGCATCAGGCGCTCCACCCGGTCCGGGGCGCGGGTGGTGAAGATCTGGCCGACCGCACCGCCGATGTCGTGCGCGATCAGCGTGCAACGCCGGATTTCCAGCGTTGGCGAGCCTGGCTCGAGCGGTGGGTCGCTGAGTCCGCGGCCCCGCCGCGCGAGATGTTGCTGGTGGTCTTCGACGCGCTCGACGCGTGGATGGACCGCGCGGACTTCCGGGGCTGCGGATTCGTCAACGCCCTGGCGGAGACCCGGATCCGGAGCATCCGGCCCACGCCGTGATCATCGGCCAGAAGCGGTGGATGCGGCAGTACTTCGAAGAGCTCGCCGTGGCAGCGGGATTGGCCGACCCGGCGGACTTCGCGGACGGCGCCCTACTGCTCTACGAGGGTGCGACGGTGGCCGCCTCGGCCGGCTTCTCCGACGCGGTCCGGAAAGCGCGCAGAACCGCGGAAATCCTCCTCAAGGCCTGATCAGTCCACTTCGGACACGATGGTGGCGCGTAGTGCGTCCACCGCGTGGCGGCGGTGTTCGTCGAGCAGCCGGACCAGTTCGCCGGCTCGGCGCTCGGCGACCGCCGCCACGATCGCGTCATGCTCGTGGCGGACGCGCTCGCGGTTGGTGTCGGAGTTGTAGTACACCGCGCGGTAGGCGTCCGTGGCGTCCCAGAGCGTGCGCACGATGCGCAGCAGGCGGGGCATCCCGGCGGGCTCCAGCAGCGCGAAGTGGAATCGGCGGTTCGCCGCGATCATGGCCACCAGGTCGCCGCTGTCGGCGGCCTTCTCGACATCGCGCTGGGCGTCGGTGATCCGGGCCAGGTCGGCATCGCTGAGCCGCTCGGTCGCCACCGCCGCGGCCTCCGATTCGAGCAGCGCGCGCATCCGGTAGACCTCCAGCAGGTCGTTCAGCGACAGCTCGGCCACCGAGTAGCCCCGATGCGGCTGGTAGATCACCTGCCCCTCGGCCTCCAGCGTCTTCAGCGCCTCGCGCAGCGGAACCCGGCTCACGCCGAGGCGCTGGGCGATGGTGTCCTGCCGGATCGGTTGGCCCGGCGCCAGATCGCCGGACACGATGGACTTCCGGAGCTCGTCGAGGACGAACTCCTGGGTGGTGGGTGGTCGCTGCATCCCAGGCTCCCCAAGTTTTCGGGCGTCTTGACTGTCGCCCGATCAACTGTATATTGGATCCAAAATTACGGTGAGGCAAGCCCCTGTTCCGGTCGCCGCGCTGCACTGGTATCGGTCGGCCGGTTCGCCGGCCTGCCGGGCGGAAGGGTGGGTGCATGGAGACGCTGCCGATGGACGGCGTGGTCGTCGCGGACTTCAGCCGGGTGCTGGCCGGCCCGTACGCGACCATGCTGCTGGCCGATCTCGGCGCGACCGTGATCAAGGTGGAGCGCCCCGGCGAAGGCGACGACACGCGCTCGTGGGGACCGCCCTGGACCGAGCACAGCTCCGCCTACTTCGAGTCGGTCAACCGGGGCAAGCGCAGTATCACCCTCGACCTCGCCGACCCGGAGGACCAGGAAGCCGCGCGCCGGCTCATCAGCCGCGCCGACGTCCTGGTGGAGAACTTCAAGTCCGGCTCGCTGGCCCGCTACGGCCTGGACCACGAGAGCGCGCGAGAGCTTAACCCGCGGCTGATCTACACCTCGATCTCCGGGTTCGGCAGCAAGGAAGGCGCACGCCTACCCGGCTACGACTTCGTCGTGCAGGCGCTCGGTGGGCTGATGAGCATCACCGGCGAACCCGAAGGCGCGCCGATGAAGGTCGGCGTGGCGGTGGTGGACGTGCTCACCGGCAAGGACGCGGCGCTGGGCATCATGGCCGCGCTGCGGCACCGCGAACTGACCGGCCACGGCCAGCACGTCGAGGTGAACCTCCTGTCCAGCCTGCTGGCGTCGCTGGCGAACCAGATGAGCAGCCTGCTGACGACCGGCATCGCGCCGCAGCGGATGGGCAACCGGCACCCCAACATCGCGCCGTATGAGGCGCTGCGCTGCGGGGACGCGTTCCTGGCCGTCGCGGTCGGCAACGACGCGCAGTTCCGCAGGCTGTGCGAAGCGCTGGGGTTGGTCTCGCTGGTCGGCGACCCGAGGTTCGCGACCAATGCGGAGCGGGTGGCCAACCGCGACGAACTGGCGCGGCAGCTGGAGAACGTGCTCGGCGCGCGGACCGCTGCGGACTGGCAGCAGCGCTTGCAGGGCGTGGGCATCGCGTGCGGCCAGGTCAACGACCTGTCGCGGGCGGTGCACTACGCCGAGTCGCTGGGGCTGCGGCCGATGGTCGATCCCGGCGGCGGAGCCGCGATGCAGGTGCGCACCCCCATCGACTTCTCCGACCACGGCAGCGCCGAGGTGACACCGCCGCCGCTGCTCGGCGAACACACCAAGGAAGTCCTCGCGTGGTTGGAGGACTCCGAGCAAGAGCTTTCCCCGCTCGTCTCAAGGAGGAGCCCGCAATGAGTGCCAGTGGAAAACGTCCCGCGTTCGACCCGCGCGATCCGCTGGGGATCGACGCCGAATTCACCCCGGAGCAGCTCGCGATCCGCGACAGCGTGCGCGCGCTGTGCCGGGACCACGTGCAGCCGCACGTCGCGGAGTGGTTCGAGCGCGGCGAGTTCCCGCAGGCCCGGGAAATCGCCCGGGAGCTGGGCAAGCTCGGCGTACTCGGCATGCACCTGGAGGGCTACGACTGCGCCGGACTGTCCGCAGTGGACTACGGCATCGCCTGCGAGGAGCTGGAGGCCTGCGACTCCGGCCTGCGCTCGCTGGTATCGGTGCAGGGTTCGCTGGCGATGTTCGCGATCTGGCGCTGGGGCTCGGAGGAGCACAAGCAGCACTGGCTGCCGCAGATGGCCGCGGGCGAGGCGATCGGCTGCTTCGGCCTGACCGAGCCGGACCACGGCTCCGACCCGGCCTCGATGCGCACCGCCGCGCGCCGCGACGGCTCCGACTGGGTGCTAAACGGCCGCAAGATGTGGATCACCAACGGCACGGTCGCCTCGGTCGCGGTGGTGTGGGCGCAAACCGACGAAGGGGTGCGCGGTTTCGTCGTCCCGACCGACACGCCGGGCTTCTCGGCGCCGGAGATCAAGCACAAGCTTTCGCTGCGGGCCTCGGTGACCAGCGAGCTGGTGCTCGACGACGTCCGGCTGCCCGCCGACGCGGTGCTGCCCGAGGTCACCGGCCTGCGCGGCCCGCTGTCCTGCCTCAACGAGGCGCGCTACGGCATCGTGTGGGGCGCGGTCGGCGCCGGGCGCAGCTGCCTGGAGGCGGCGCTGGACTACGCGACGACCCGCGAGCAGTTCGGGCGGCCGATCGGCGGTTTCCAGCTCACGCAGGGCAAGCTCGCCGACATGGCGGTCCGAGTCCAAAATGGACGGCTGCTGGCGCTGCACCTCGGCAAGCGCAAGGACGCCGGGCAGCTGGTCCCGCAGCAGGTGAGCTTCGGCAAGCTCGACAACGTCCGCGGCGCGCTGGAGGTGGCCCGCGCCGCCCGAACCATCCTGGGTGCCAACGGGATCTCGCTGGAGTACCCGGTGATCCGGCACATGACGAACCTGGAGTCGGTGCTGACCTACGAGGGCACCAGCGAGATGCACGCCCTCACCATCGGCCAGGCCCTGACCGGCCTATCGGCCTTCCGCGGCTGAGACGCTCTCCGCAACTTCCATTGAAATCGAAGGTCTGATTTCCATTGAAATTGCGGGAGTTATCCACAACCTCCGGCGTGTCGTCGCCCGACACGCCGGAGGGCCGCAATTTCCATTGAAATCGAAGATCTGCGTTGCATCGAGCCCCTTCTCGCTTGGCCGTGGTGGCGGCATGCGGGCATGGCACCGAGGCCACCGGGCCACGGCGACGTTGAAATCGCGGTTCGGGCCTTACCGCAGCAGGGGTGGCAGGACTCGGTGGGTCCAGTCGGTGGCTCGTTCGTAGGAGTTGGCCAGCTGCAGAAGCGGCCATTCCGCGTGGTTTCGGCCGATCAGCTGGACTCCCATCGGCAACCCGGCCTCGTTGAACCCGACCGGCAGGTTGGCGATCGGGAGCCCGGACAGCGTCCACGGCGCGACCGTCTCCATCCACCGGTGGTAGGTGTCCATCGACCGGCCGGCGATCTCCTGCGGCCAGCGCTGGTCGACGTCGAACGGGAACACCTGCGCGCTCGGTGCGAGCAGGAAATCGTATTCGTCGAACAACCGCGAAACCGCGGCGTACCACTCGTCCCGGCCGGTCAAGGCGCGTGAGATGTCGTCCGCGGTGAGCTGCTGGTAACCCTCGACCTCGAAGACCACCTCCGGTTTGAGCATCGCCCGGGTGGCCGGGTCGGCGTGCAGGTCGATGTTGTCGCGCCCGACCATCCACGAGCGCCACAGCAGGAAGGTCTCCCAGGCCTGCTCGACCGGCAGCCGGCGCGACACCGGCTCGACCTCGCAGCCGATCTCGGCGAAGGCGCCGAAGGCTTCGGCGCACAGGTCCAGCAGGCCCGGCTCGGTGGCCAGGTATCCGTCGAAGTCGCCGACCCAGCCGATCCGGGTGCCCTCGAAGTCGCGGTCCAGGCTGTCGGTGAACAACTCCGGATCCTGCTCGATGCTCAGCGGTGCATGCTCGTCCGGACCGGCCATCGTGGACAGCAGCATCGCGACGTCGCGCACCGTGCGCCCCATCGGGCCGACCACCGAGGGCTCGCTGAGGAATCCCTCGCTCGGGATGCGGCCGAAGCCGGGCCGCAGCGACACGAGGTTGCCCCATGCCGCGGGGTTGCGCAGCGACCCCATGAAGTCGCTGCCGTCGGCGACCGGCAACATCCGTAGCGCCAGCGCGGCCCCGGCGCCGCCGCTGCTGCCGCCCGCGCTGCGCGTGGTGTCGTAGGCGTTGCGCGTGGTGCCGAACACCGGGTTGAAGGTGTGCGAGCCAAGGCCGAACTCGGGGACGTTGGTCTTGCCGATGACGATCGCGCCGGCGTCCCGCATCCGCCGCACGTGCAGGTCGTCGGTCGTCGCGAGGTTCTCGGCGAAGATCGGTGAGCCCTTCGTGGTGGGGAACCCCGCCGCGTCGGAGAGGTCCTTCACCGCGATCGGGAAACCGTGCATCCACCCCGCGCACTCGCCGCGGTCGAGTTCCTTGTCGCGCTGCCGCGCCTGGTCGATGAGCTCGGTCTCGTCGGCGCGGGAGACGATCGCGTTCACCGCCGGGTTGATCCGGTCGATGTGTCCGAGGTGGGTCTCCATCGCCTCGACGCAGGAGATCTCCCGGCGGCGGATCAGCCAGGACAGCTCCACGGCGTCCAGCAGCACCAGATCGGGGATCTGCGACGCGGGGAGTCCGGAACCCGGTGCCACGGTCACGCTGTCCTCCTGTTGTCGATCAGCTCCACTGACCCTTGCGCCTCCGCGGGGTCGACGTCAACCCGGGTGCATCCGGCCGGGGGAGAGACGTCGGCTGGGGGGAGGCGTGCGTCACGTTAGCGTTGCTAAAAATTCGGTCGGTTCCCACTCTGGTAAGACCAGCACACCGCATGCCGAGGAGGACGCATGCCCGCAGTGGCCGTCGCCGGGCAGGTGCCGCGGACCATCGGGATCCCGCGGGTGCTGGCGTCGGTGGCCGCAGTGGTCACGGTCGGGGTCTTCCCGGTGTTCCTCGTCGGCGGCATGGGCGTGCAGCTGCAGCAGGACCTCGGGTTCGGCGCCGCGCTGCTGGGAGTGGGGGCGGCCGGTTTCTTCGGCGTCGCATCGGTGTCGTCCCGGACGATGGGGTGGCTCGTCGAGCGGATCGGCGCCCGCCTGGGCATGCGGCTGGGCGCGCTGGGCAGCTCGCTCTGCCTGTTCGGCCTGGCCTGGGCACCCGATGCGCCGTGGCTGCTGGGGCTGCTGTGGGTGGCCGGACTGCCGAACTCGCTGGCGCAACCGGCATCGAACCTGCTGATCGCCCAAGGGATTCCGGCCAACCGCCGAGGTATGGGCTTCGGCGTAAAGCAGTCCTCCATCCCGGCCGCGACGCTGCTAGCGGGCGTCGCGGTGCCCGCCGTGGCGTTGACCGTCGGATGGCGGTGGGTGTTCGTGATCGCCGGGCTGGTCGGCCTGGTCGCCGCCGTCGCAGTGCCGCGGCTGCCGGACGCCGAGCGGTCCATCATCAAACGCGGCGACACCGCCGGTCGCAACGACGCCCGGGGCGCGCTGCTGTTGCTGGCGATCTCCGGCGGCCTCGGTTCGGCGGCGGCCAACGCGCTAGGCGCGTTCGTCACCACGACGGCCGTCGAGGTCGGGTTCAGCCCGGCGGTGGCCGGGCTGGTGCTGTCGCTGGGCTCGGCTACCGGGCTGACGATCCGGCTGTGCGCGGGCGTGCTCGCGGACCGCAAGAACCCGAACCTGCTGCGGGTGATCACCGCGATGCTGCTGATCGGCTCGATCGGCTTCGGGCTGATGGCGGTGGATTCGACGGTGGCGTTCCTGATCGGGGTGTCCGTCGGCTTCGGCGCGGGCTGGGCGTGGCCGGGGCTGCTGAACTTCACGGTCGCCAAGATCGCCCCGGACCGGGTCGCCAGCGCTACCTCGTTCACGCAGACCGGCATCTACCTCGGCGGCAGCCTCGGACCGCTGCTCTTCGGCATCTTCGCGGAGCAGGCCGGACTGGCGGGCGCCTGGCTGGCAGCGGGCATCGCGGCGATCATCGCGGGTGTCCTGCTGCTGTTCGTCCGCCGCTGACCTACCGCGACGCCGCATTTCCGTTGAAATCGACGGTTACGGTTCGGTTTCAATGAAAATTGCGTCACGAGTCAGTGCTTGCGGGCAACACCGCCGTGGAGGAGGCAGTAGGGCTGCTTCGCGGTCGTCCGACCGGGTTCGGGGCGCCAGTCCGACAGGAGCGTCGTGCCGGGCCGCACGATGTCGAAGTCACCGAACAGCTTCTCGATCCATTCCACTTCGCGCGGCTGCAACGGGTCTGCGGTCGCCGCGTAGTGGCCCGCGAGGATGCGCATTTCATCCGGGGCGTGGCTGCCGGTCAGGTGCGAGATCACCAGGTGGCTGCCGGGGACCAGCGCGTCGCGGTAGGTCTCGACCAGCGCCACCGGGTCGTCGGAGTCGGGGATGAAGTGCAGCACCGGCGCCATCAGTAGCCCCACCGGCTCGGCCGGGTCGAGTAGTTCGGCGGCCTCCGGGGATTTCAGGACGGAATTCGGGTCGCGGCAGTCCGCCCGGATGATCTCGGCGCGCGGCTCGCCGGCCAGCAGCGGCTTGCTGTGCGCGACGGTGAGCGGCTCGTTGTCCACGTAGAGCACCCGGAAGTCGCGCGTCCGGCGCCGCGCCACCTCGTGCACGTGGCCGATCGTGGGGATGCCCGAGCCCAGGTCGATGAACTGGCGGACACCTTGCGCGAGCAGGTATTCCACGACCCGCCGGAGGAACGCCCGGTTCTCCCGGTATGTTTCGCCGATGTCCGGCAGCTCCCGTTCCAGTCGCTCCGCGAAAGCCCGCTCGCAGCCGAAGTTGTGGCTGCCGCCGAGGAACGCGTCGTAGACCCGGGCGGCGCAGGGCCGATCGATGTCCATCTCCCGGACGGGCGGGATGCGCGTGTCGACCATGATCGTCCTCCCCCTTTTACCTGGAATCGTACAGTAGTTAATCAGTGACTCAGCGTGTTTGAAATCGACGGGAGGCTGCTCTTGCTGATGCTCGTGCACGCATATGACGATGGTGGTTGTAAACGACGAAATGCTGGAGGTGCTCGTGGCCGACGTCCGCGCGGTGGTGGCGACCGGGAAAGGCCGACCGGTCGAGGTGGTGACCATCAATGTTCCGGATCCGGGACCCGGTGAGGCGGTGGTGCGGGTGCAGGCGTGCGGCGTGTGCCACACCGATCTGCACTACCGCGAAGGTGGGATCAGCGACGAGTTCCCGTTCCTGCTCGGGCACGAGGCGTCGGGTGTCGTCGAAGCGGTCGGCGAGGGTGTGCGCGACGTGGAACCCGGCGACTTCGTGATCCTCAACTGGCGCGCGGTGTGCGGGGTGTGCCGGGCCTGCAAGCGCGGTCGGCCGCAGTACTGCTTCGACACGCACAACGCGGCGCAGCCGATGACGCTGACCGACGGCACCCCGCTGTCGCCCGCGCTGGGCATCGGGGCCTTCGCGGAGAAGACGCTGGTGCACGCCGGGCAGTGCACCAAAGTGGACCCATCGGCGCGTCCGGCGGTGGCCGGACTGCTGGGTTGCGGCGTGATGGCCGGGATCGGGGCCGCCGTCAACACCGGCAACGCCGGTCCGGGCGACACGGTCGCGGTGCTGGGCTGCGGTGGCGTCGGGGACGGCGCGATCGCGGGGGCCAGCATGGTCGGTGCGCGGCGGATCATCGCGGTGGACACCGATCCGAAGAAGCTTGAGTGGGCGCGCCAGTTCGGCGCCACGCACACCGTCAACGCCTCCGAGACCGACAGCGTCGAGGCGATCCGCGAGCTCACCGGCGGTTTCGGCGCCGACCTGGTCGTCGACGCGGTCGGCCGCCCCGAGACGTTCAAGCAGGCCTTCTACGCCCGCGACCTGGCTGGCACCGTGGTGCTGGTCGGGGTGCCCACCCCGGAGATGAAGCTGGAGCTGCCGCTGCTGGACGTCTTCGGCCGCGGCGGCGCGGTGAAGTCCAGCTGGTACGGCGACTGCCTGCCGGAACGCGACTTCCCGATGCTGATCGAGCTCTACCAGCAGGGCCGGTTGCCGCTGGAGAAGTTCGTCAGCGAGGAGATCGCGCTGGACCAGGTGGAGCAGGCGTTCGAGAAGATGCACCGCGGTGAGGTGCTGCGTTCGGTGGTGGTCTTCTGATGGCGGTGCGCATCGATCACGCGACCACGTCGGGCACGTTCTCGCTGGACGGCCAGACCTTCGACGTCGAGAACAACGCTTGGGTGGTCGGCGACGACCAGGAGTGTGTGATCATCGACGCCCCGCACGACGTCGAGGCGATCCGCCGGCTCGTCGGCGACCGCCGGGTGCTGGCCGTGCTGTGCACGCACGCCCACGACGACCACGTGCGCAGGGCGCCGGAACTGGCCGACGCGGTCGGGGCATCGATCTTCCTGCATCCAGACGACCTGGTGCTGTGGAACCTGGTCCACCCGGACCGCCGACCCGACCGGGAGTTCGCCGACGGCCAAGTGGTCGAGGTCGGCGGCATCGGGCTGCAGGTGCTGCACACGCCCGGCCACGCGCCGGGCGCGGTGTGCCTGTACTCGCCCGAGCTGGGCGTGGTGTTCACCGGCGACACCTTGTTCGCTGGTGGGCCCGGCGCCACCGGTCGGTCCTATTCGGACTTCGGGACGATCACGGCGTCCATCCGGGACCGGTTGCTGCCCTTGCCGGAGGACACCGAGGTCCGAACGGGACACGGGGAGAGCACCACGATCGGCGCGGTCCGGCCCCAGTTCGACGAGTGGGTCGCGCGCGGATACTGATCATTGCGGCCCCGTCGTTGATCGCGAGCGGGTAGGTTTCCCGCTACGACTTTCGGCGGATGAAGCACCTGGGGGCAGTGCGCAGGATCTTGGTCCGTGAGCGGTTGTGCCGCTCACGGATTCGTTCTGGCTCGCCAGGGAGCCGATCCGCGCACCGTGTGAGGCAGGTTCGATGGTCGATCATGCGCTTGGCCACTCCGCTGTCGCGAAGCCGCGGACGGGTTTGCTGGCCTGGATCACCGCGCGCCGCGTGGTGCTCGGCGATGTCATGTTCGTGGTCGTGCTGTGCGTGTTGCACGGCTTCGACCTCTCCATCGGCGAGCATCCGCCGTGGATGGTCTGGTGGTGGCCGTTGCTGGTGAGCGTGCCGGCCACCAGCATGCTGCCGCTGCGGCGACGGGTGCCCTGGCTGGTGCTGTTCGTGCTGCTGGCGGTCACCATCGCGCTCACCCTGCTCAAGCTCTACATCGGCGGGCTGAACCTGGTGATCCTCGTCGCGGTCTACTCGGTCTGCGTGCGCGGATCGCGGACCGCGTCGGTGACCGCCGCGACGATCGCGATGGTCTACCCCGTCACCGAGATGGTCGTCTACGAGCTGTCGCCGGTGGAAAGCCTGCTGCGGATCGCGGGCGCGGTGGTGAACCTCGTCATGGTGATCGGCTGGGCGCGCGCGATGCAGGTCGGCCGGCGCCGCGCGAGGCAGCTGGAGCAGACCCTGGCGCTGCTCGACGAGGCCCGCGACCAGCTCGCCGCCGATGCCGCGGCCATCGAACGGGCCCGCATAGCAAGGGAGTTCCACGACATCGTGTCGCACAACCTGTCCGTGGTGGCGTTGCGGGCGGGCGTCGCGCGGGCGCTGATCGACCGCGACCAGGAGCACGCCCGGCAGACCTTGCAGGAGCTGGAGCAGACCTCCCGCGGCGCATTGGGGGAGATGCGCAACCTGCTCAACGTGCTGCGCGATCGCAACTCCGCCGGTCAGGACCCGATGGACTGGCAGCCGACGCCCAGCCTGGACGGCGTGGACAAGCTGGTGGAGTCGGTGCGCGGCGGGCGCGTGGTGTGGAAGCTCGACCGGCGCGGCCAGGTCCGCGAGCTGGGCTCCGGGGTGGAGATGACCGCGTACCGGATCGTGCAGGAGGCGATGACCAACGTGCTCAAGCACGTCGGCTCCGGGCGGGCGCGGGTGCTGCTGGACTACGGGCCGGACGCGTTGCGGATCGAGGTGACCAATCACCTCGGCGGGCTGGACGTGGTGGAGGCCCGACCGGTCTCCCAACAGTCGGGACACGGGCTGATCGGGCTGCGGGAACGCATTGCGCTGCTGGGCGGGACCTTGACCGCGCATCCGGTTTTGAACGGATTTCACCTTGAAGCCGTGCTACCGTGCGCGGAAAATTCGGACCTGCCCTGAGCCGGAATTCGGGGGGTCCGGACCGAGGAGGCCCGGCGTGGAAACTGCGGACACGACCGTCCTGGTAGCCGACGACCAAGCGATGATCCGTGCGGGGCTGGTCGCACTGCTGTCCAACGAACCGGGCCTGCGCGTGCTGGCCGAAGCCGCCGACGGTGAGGCGGCGCTGTCCGCGGTGCGCCGCCGGCGGCCCGACGTAGTGCTGATGGACGTGCGGATGCCGGGCAAGGACGGCATCGCGGCGGCCCGCGACATCATCGCGGAAACCGGCGGCGAGACCTCGGTGATCATGCTCACGGTGCATGACCTCGACGAGTACGTCTACGCCGCCTTGCGCGCCGGGGCCAGCGGTTTCCTGCTCAAGGACGCCACGCCGGAGGAGCTGGTCAAGGCAGTGCACACCGTCGCTGCTGGGGATGCGCTGCTGTCGCCGCGAGTCACCAAGCGGCTGTTGCGGCGCTTCGCGGCGCTGGGCGTCCGCGACGCCCGCAGCGAGTTGAGCGCGCTGACGGAGCGGGAGCTGGACGTGCTGCTGGAGGTCGCGCGCGGCGGGTCGAACGCCGAGATCGCCCGCAACCTCGGGCTGGCGGAGCTGACGGTGAAGTCGCACCTCTACCACGTGATGCAGAAGCTGCACCTCAGCTCGCGCACCCAGCTGGTGATCATGGCCTACGAGACCGGCCTGGTCTGCCCGGGCCAGGCCAACGTGGGCCCGCGCCGGGCCTCGGCCTGACCTGGTGCCGCAATTTCCATTGAAATCGGACATTCGATTTCAATGGAAATTGCGGGGTCACGGGGACGGGGCCGAGCTGGGTGGCGGGGTCTAATGGGGGCATGAGCTCTGCACTGCGAGTCGGACTTGTCGGATACGGCCTCGGCGGCGCGATCTTCCACGCTCCACTGATCGCAACCCACCCGTCGCTGCGGCTGGCGGCGGTCGTCACCGCCCACCCCGAGCGGCAGCAGCAGGTGCGCGCCGAGCACCCGGAGGCCGCGGTGGTCGGTGACATGGACGCGCTGCTTCGGCGCGGACTCGACCTGGTGGTGATCGCCAGCCCGAACCGCACGCACGTCGAGTTGGCCACCGCCGCGCTGGACGCCGGGCTGCCGGTCGTGGTGGACAAACCGTTCACCCCGACCTCGGGCGAGGGGCGGCAGCTGATCGAGCTCGCGGCGGCCAAGGGGCAGCTGCTGACGGTCTTCCAGAACCGCAGGTGGGACAGCGACATGCGCACGGTGCGCAAGCTGCTGGACGACGGCGAACTGGGCCGGGTGCACCGCTTCGAGTCGAGGTTCGAGCGGTGGTCGCCGACGCCGAAGCCGACCTGGCGGGACTCCGGCGGCGCGGAGGACGTCGCGGGCATCCTCTACGACCTGGGCAGCCACCTCATCGACCAAGCCCTGCAGCTGTTCGGACCGGTCGCCGCGGTCTACGCCGAGATCGACTGCCGGCGGGCGGGGGTGCGGGCCGACGACGACACGTTCATCGCGCTCACCCACGCCAACGGCGTGCGCTCGCACCTGTGGATGAGCAAGGTTGCGGCGCGCCCGGGCCCGCGATTCCGGGTGCTCGGCGATGCGGCCACCTTCACCAAGTACGGCTTGGACCCGCAGGAAGCCGAGCTGCGCGCCGGGCGCCTGCCCGTCGACGACAGCTGGGGCCGGGAACCGGAAGACCTGTGGGGTGTCCTGGGCGTCGGCGACGACGTCCGGCGGGTGCCCAGCGAAGCTGGCGACTACCTGGCGTTCTACGACGGGGTCGTCAAGGCACTGCGCGACGGCACACCGCCGCCGGTGGACCCGGCGGACGCGGTGGCGGCCCTGGACGTCATCGCGGCTGCTCGCCGCTCCGCCGCCGAGGTCACCGTCGACCGCCTCCTCTAGCGGATCGGGCGAGGGCACCCGTGCCCCAGTTGGCCGGTCACGGGTGCCCGTCACCCCGTCGCCGAACGCGTTGGTGCCTTCACCGGGCTTCGGGCCGACCGCCTGCGGGACGGACATGAGCAGGACAGTCCGAAGTGGATCGGTTCATGTTCCCCGATTTGCCTTGTTCTGCAACGAAACGAAAGCTTGATCACCAATCCGCTGTTGAGGAGCCGATGGTCGGTCCTACCGCCGGGCGCAGGGTACCGAGGAGCCGTTCGTCCGCCGGAAACCTCGGAGGGGCCTGGGGGCTTGTGCTGTTCGGGCGGCGCTCGGCGTGTGGTACGGCGACGAGCCCTCGATGTAGGCCGAGTCGAGGCCGGCGAAACCGGCCTTCGCCAACGCTGTGAAATCGGTGTTGTTCGGCAACATCCGATACATCGCGACCATCGACGAATCGCCGCGCGGGTGCGCGACGGCGTCGCCGAACACCTCGACCAGGCGCGCATTGTCCTCCGTCGTCTCGAACATCAGCGAAGGGCCATCGACGCCGCGAGCCTCCCGGTTGAGGACCACTCCGCCCCGATTGACGAGCGGATGCTCCCGGACGAACGCCTCCGCCCCGAGCAACCCTTCCTCCTCGCCATCGGTGATCAGCAGCACGACGTCGTTGCGCAGCGGATTCCCGGTCCGCAGCGCCCGGGCGGTCTCCAGCATCGCCACGAGCACGGCCAGCGCGCACGCCAGCCCGGCCGCCAACCGGAACCGCGTGTAGATCAACTTTCCAGTCACGGTGCGAAAGCTATGGCGGCGAAGCGGGTCGCGGAATGCGGTGAGCAGCACTGATCAGCCATGGTTTTCCGCAGGATCCCCGAGTTGCGAACCAGCTGGTGCCCAGCACGCTGAATGGCGGGGTGCCGAGCATTAGGAGCCGGGATGAGCAGTGAGATCAGCACCGAAACCACCGGGGCCACCTGGACCACCACGCCCGCCGTGTCCGAACACCTGGACGCGCAGGAGGTCGACGGGCTGCAGCTGTGGTGGCGGGCCGCCAACTACCTGTCCGTCGGGCAGATCTACCTGATGGACAACCCGCTGCTGAGGGAGCCGCTGCGCCCCGAGCACATCAAGCCCCGGCTGCTCGGGCACTGGGGCACCACGCCGGGCCTGAACTTCATCTACGCCCACCTCAACCGGGCGATCCGGGCCCGCGACCTGGACATGATGTACGTGATCGGGCCGGGGCACGGCGGCCCCGGCCTGGTCGCGGCGGCGTGGCTGGAGGGCACCTACAGCGAGGTCTACCCGGACGTCGCGCAGGACTACGAGGGCCTGCGCCGCCTGGTCACCCAGTTCTCCTTCCCCGGCGGGATTCCCAGCCACGTGGCGCCGGAGACGCCGGGCTCGATCCATGAGGGCGGCGAGCTCGGGTACTCGCTCTCGCACGCCTTCGGCGCCGCCTTCGACAACCCCGACCTGATCGTGTCGTGCGTCGTCGGTGATGGCGAGGCGGAGACCGGACCGCTGGCCACCAGTTGGCACTCCAACAAGTTCCTGGACCCGGTCACCGATGGCGCGGTGCTGCCGATCCTGCACCTCAACGGCTACAAGATCGCCAATCCGACGGTGCTGGCGCGCATCCCGGAGGACGAGCTGCTCGGCATGCTGCGCGGCTTCGGCTACGAGCCGTACCTGGTGTCCGGTTCGGAGCCGGAGCCGATGCACCACCTGTTCGCCGCGACGTTGGACCGGTGCCTGGACGAGATCGCCGCGATCCAGCGCCGGGCCCGCCGGGACGGCCGGATGCTGCGGCCGCGGTGGCCGATGATCGTGCTGCGCACCCCGAAGGGCTGGACTGGACCAGCCACTGTGGACGGTAAGCAGGTCGAGGGCAGCTGGCGGTCGCACCAGGTGCCGATCAGCGACCCGCGCAACGATCAGGCGCACCTGCGCCAGCTCGAATCCTGGATGCGCAGCTACGAACCGGCCGCGCTGTTCGAATCCCACGGCGCGCCGGTGCAGCGGATCAAGGACCACAACCCGTCCGGAAAGCGGCGGATGAGCGACAACCGGCACGCCAACGGCGGTCTCCTGCTGCGCACGCTGCGGATGCCCGACTTCCGGCAGTACGCGGTGCGGGTGGACGAACCGGGCGCCACCATCGGCGAGGCCACCCGGGTGCTGGGCGGTTTCCTGCGCGACGTGATGCGCCTGAACGAGGACGAACGCAACTTCCGCGTCTTCTCCCCGGACGAGAACAACTCCAACCGGCTCAACGCGATCCTCGACGCCACGTCCCGGACCTGGGACGCCGAAACCGAACCGGGCGACGACTCGCTCGCCCCGGACGGCCGGGTGATGGAGATCCTCTCCGAGCACACCTGCCAGGGCTGGCTGGAGGGCTACCTGCTCACCGGTCGGCACGGGTTCTTCTCCTGCTACGAGGCGTTCGCGCACATCGTGGACTCGATGGTCAACCAGCACGCCAAGTGGCTGAAGGTCACCGACCGGCTCGCCTGGCGGCAGCCGATCGCGTCGCTGAACTACCTGCTGACCTCGCACGTGTGGCGGCAGGACCACAACGGCTTCTCTCACCAGGACCCGGGGTTCATCGACCACGTGATGAACAAGAAGGCCGAGGTGGTGCGGGTGTACCTGCCGCCGGACGCGAATACGCTGCTGTCGGTGGCCGACCACTGCCTGCGCAGCCGGAACTACATCAACGTGGTGGTGGCCGGCAAGCAGCCCGCGCCGCAGTACCTGGACATGGATGCGGCGATCGTGCACTGCACCAGGGGAATCGGGATCTGGGACTGGGCAAGCAGCGATCAGGACGGCGAGCCCGACGTGGTGATGGCCTGCGCTGGCGACGTGCCGACGATGGAGACGCTGGCGGCCGTCGACCTGCTCCGAGACCACTTCCCGGACCTGCGCATCCGGGTGATCAACGTGGTGGACCCGATGCGGTTGCAGGACGAGCGGGAGCACCCGCACGGGTTGTCCGACGCCGAGTTCGACAGCCTGTTCACCCGCGACCGGCCGGTGATCTTCAACTACCACGGCTATCCCTGGCTGATCCACCGGTTGACCTACCGGCGGCACAACCACGACAACATCCACGCCCGCGGCTACAAGGAGGAGGGCACCACGACCACGCCGTTCGACATGTGCGTGCTCAACCAGATCGACCGGTTCAACCTGGCGATCGACGTGATCGACCGGGTGCCGCGACTGGGCTCGTGCGCGGCGTACGCGCGAGAAGCGCTGCAGACCAAGCTGATCGAGCACCGGCAGTACGTGTCGACGCACGGCGAGGACATGCCGGAGATCCTGGACTGGGTCTGGTCGGCGCGATGAGGGTGCTGACCGTGAACGCGGGCTCCAGCAGCCTCAAGCTCGGGTTGCTGGACGGCGACGAGGCGGTCGCGGAGGAGACCCTGGAGCGCTGGGAGGGCGGGGCGGAGCCGATCCGCAGGTTCCTCGACGAGCACGGGGCGGACGCGGTGGGGCACCGCGTGGTGCACGGAGGCACGCGGATCGTCGCGGCGACCGTGGTCGACGACAGGGTGCTGTCGTATTTGGAGTCGTTGACCGAGCTCGCCCCGCTGCACCAGCCGCGCGCGATCGCCGGGCTGCGCGCGGCGCGCACCGCTGAGCCGGACACGCCGTCGGTGGTGTGTGTGGACACCGCGTTCCACGCTGGGCTTTCGACGGCTGCGGCCACCTACGCGCTGCCCCGGGAATGGAACCGCAAGTGGGGGTTGCGCCGTTACGGGTTCCACGGCTTGTCGCATTCCCATGCGGTGGTCCGCGGCGCGGAGCTGGCGGGTTTGCCGCCGCGGCAGGGGCGGGTGCTGTGCTGCCACCTCGGTGCCGGTGCGTCGATGGCGGCGGTGCGTGACGGCCGGTGCGTGGACACGACGATGGGTTTTACGCCGGAGGAAGGCCTGGTCATGAACACCCGCAGCGGCACCGTGGATCCGGGCCTGCTCGGCTGGCTGCTGAACACGAAAGGCGTTGCGCCGCAAGATCTTTTCGACGTGTTGGCGCAGCGCTCCGGCCTGGCCGGGCTGTCCGGGGTTTCCGGTGATCTGCGCGATGTGCTGGCCGCTCGCGACAGCGGCGACGCGGACGCGACGGTGGCCGTAGACGTGTACCTGCACAGCCTGGTTCGGCACGCCGGGTCGATGATCGCGGTGCTCGGCGGGTTGGATCTGCTGGTGTTCACCGGCGGGATCGGGGAGCACCAGCCGCCGGTGCGGTCGGCGGTCTGCGAAGCGCTGAAATTTATCGGAACCAAGGTGGATTCGGGGCTGAACGAGGAGGCGACGCAGGACGCCGACATCTCCACGCCCGGTGCTGCGGTGCGCACGGTGGTGGTGCAGGCCCGTGAAGACTTGGAGATCGCCCGCCAAACCCGCGCCGTGGCAACACTGGCCACGTGACATCGCACCTCACCTGATCGGTGAGCCGACGCGGGGTTGCCGGGAGCTACCTCTACGTTGTCGATCAAGGACATTCCGGGGGGAGAAGGCCGTTCTGGGGCAGATGGAGGCTCCTGTTTCCCGGGAAGCCGTGCAAGAACGGCTCGCGGAGCTCGGGGTGCACGTGGTCGATTCGGGATCCGTCCGGCCGGATGTGGTGCTGGCCGGGGAAGTCGTGTTCTCGGTTCGCTCGCCGGACCTGGAGGAGCAGAAGCTCGGCTTACCGTTCATACCGGAGCCCGAGTTGTAAGAGGCGCTTCTGCGTGGTGGGCAGCCCAGTTCCGCTGACGTGATCTTCGTGTACCACGACGCGCTGGATGGAGCGCATCGTGGATAGGAGTTGGAACGGCGTCAGCATGCCGCTGGCACCGATCGGGGCCCCACGAACGCCGACTCCGAAATCGGGGTGGGGCGGCGCCGGATCTCCACCATCGCACCGGATCTGGACGCCGCTGAGGCCGAGCTGCAGCGGCGCGAAGATGGCTGAGTGCCCGGTTCGGGTGCGGCGCACGGGCACAGCTTGCCCAGCAAGTGGCAATGCCTGGGGATCGAGGCCGATCGCACGTGTCCGAGCCGGGGTTTGCGCAGGCCCGGGGCCGTGAGGCTTTCGGGTTGCCATAGCACCTTCGAGTGGATCAAGCAGCGGACAGGTCCCGCGGCTGCCGCAATTTCAATGGAAATCGCCCCGTCGATTTCCATTGAAATTGCGGCACCCCAGCCGGGCGGACCCGGGGAGCCGGCGCCGGGACCCGGCGCGCGAGTCGCGGCGCGACGGAACCTGAGGTGCGAAAACGGGTCTCCCCCTGCAGCCCAAAAGACTCACGGCCGAGTGACCAGGCGCAACACGCACCTGCCAGGCTTTGAGTTCCAGGCATTGCGCGTTGGGCGCCCTTCACCTGCGATTTGACCGGGCGCGGGAGTTCCAGAGGACGCATTCTTCGCAGTAGCCGCTGCCGTGGTTCCGCCACCACTGGCAGCAGGTTGTCCGGCGGGGCCACGGGTCGCGCTCCGGGTCGATGTCGAGCAGGTGCTCGCGGCCGGTGGCCGCGCGGAGCTCGCGGGCCGTGGCGATGGCGTCGCCAGGCATGCCGGAGCGTTGCAGCCGCCAGAGCACCGTGCCGAGGGAGCCGACCGGATTTCCCCAGTATTCCTGGCTTTCCGGGGCCGGTCCGCCGAGGGCGTGCAGAGCTCGGGTCAGCGGTTCGAACACCCGGTCGAGCTGTTCCTGCCACTGCTGCGGGCTGCTCTCATCGAGCTGATCGCCGGTCGGGCGGAGTCCGGAGAGGCGGCCTTCGGCCGTCACGGCGACGCGCAGCCCGTCCAGCGAGGGGAGCGGCGCGCCGAGGTGGTACTCCGGCACCGTGGCGCAGCAGGCGAGCCAGCCGAACCGGAAGGCCACCAGCACGATTCCGGCCCGTTGGTGCCGAAAGCCGCCGCGTTCCTGCCATTCCGCCACGCAGCGCGCCAGCCACGGCCCGGCCGGATCGCAGAACTCGTCCCAGGGCACCGTCGGAATGCTGGGGGAGCGGATCGTGCCCGGCCTCGGGAGGATTCGGTCGCATTCCCGGAGCCGCCCCAGCAGCACGGCCGGGGAGCAGGGCTCGGTGGTCATGGTGCGCGCTCCTGGTCGTTCCGGGGATCACAGTGTACCCGGACCGTTCGGACTGCTTCGCATTGCGAAGAGTGGGCAATGTGGACAGATGTCCGCATCCCGCGCTGTCGGCGGAATTCGCCGGATCGGCCCAAGCGGAACGGCTCGCGGCGACGCTCTGCGCAGGGCCCGGCGGTTGGCCTTTGGCGTGTTTGCGCTGGTGGTCCGGCATCTTGCCATCTTTCGTGCCGCTGATCGGCCGATTCCGGAGGTAACGCATTGTCAACAATCCGTTCATTGACAGGTTGAACCGGGCGACCTAGCGTCTCTCCCCAACGCATCACTCGAATGGGTGATGCATGCGAGGGAGGCGTGAGCCGATGCGCAGAAACGAAATCTCCCGACGACAGTTGCTCCGCGGTGGCGCGACGGCCGCCCTGGCCCTGCCAGCGGCCGGATTCCTTGCCGGGTGCAGCTTCACCCAACCCGGCACCGGCCAGTCGGCGGGATCCACATTGGACCAGATTCGCAAGCAGGGCTTCGCCCGCATCGCCATCGCCAACGAACCGCCGTACACGCAGATCAAACCGGACGGCACGGTCACTGGGGCGGAACCCGACGTGGTCGCCGCCGTGCTGAAGCGGATGGGAATCCCGGAGATCCAGGGCGTGGTCACACCTTATGAGTCGATGATCCCGGGGCTCAACGCGAACCGGTGGGACATCATCGCCGCCGGGCTGTTCATGAAGCAGTCGCGGTGCGGACAAATCCTCTACTCCGAACCGGAAATCGTGTCGACGGAGTCGTTCGCGGTGCCGGCGGGCAACCCCAAGAACCTGACCAGCGTGGCATCCGTCAAGGCCGATCCGACGGTGAAAGTTGGAGTGCTGCCAGGCGGTTTCGAGGACGGCGCGCTGAAGACGCAGAACGTGCCGGCCGCGCAGATGGTCAACATCCCCGACGGCCGCAGCGGGATCGAGGCGGTGCAGGCCGGGCGGGCCGACGCGTTCTTCCTGCCGACCCTGTCGCTGAACTCGCTGAAGACCGACGGGATCGACATCACGCCGCCGATCCAGGACGTGCAGCAGACCGGCTCGGGCGCCGGTTTCCGCAAGTCCGACCAGGACCTGGTCAACGCCTACGACGAACAGCTGCGCGCGCTGAAGGCCAGCCCCGAGTTCGATCAGATCCTCTCGAAGTGGGGATTCTCGGCGGACGCGGCCCGGAGCGTCACCCGCGACCAGCTCTGCGCCGTTGCGGGCTGACCCGGGGGAGCCCAGCGCATGTCCCAGATCCTCCCGTTCCTACCGCTGCTGCTCAACGGCCTGCTGATCACGCTCGCGCTGACCGCGGTGGGCATCGTGATCACCGTGGTCGTCGCCTTCGCGGTGGGCCTGTGCCGCATGTCGCGGCGACGCTGGCTGAGCTGGCCGGCCGGGGTGTTCATCGAGATCTTCCGCGGCACGTCGATGCTGGTCCAGCTGTTCTGGCTGTTCTTCGCCCTGCCGTTCTTCGGGGTCCAACTGGTGCCGTTCGCCGCGGCAGTGCTGGCGCTCGGGCTCAACGAGGGCGCCTACGGTGCGGAGATCGTGCGCGGTGCGATCACCGCATTGCCGCGCGGCCAGCGCGAAGGCGCGATCGCGCTGAGCCTGACCCCGTACCAGCGGCTACGGTTCGTCATCCTGCCGCAGGCGATCCCGGCGATGATCCCGCCGTTCGGCAACGTCTTCGTCGACCTACTGAAGAACACCTCGCTGGTGTCGCTGGTGACCGTCGCGGACCTGACCTTCCGGGCTCAGATGGTGCGGGCGACAACCGGCGCCACCGCAGCGGTTTTCGGCACCATCCTGGTGCTGTACTTCGTAGTGGCGTACTTGTTGTCCATCGCGACGGCCTGGTTCGAGCGCCGGATGGACCCGGCTCGGCCCGCACCGCGGCAGCCCGTGATCCGCCCGAGGCGGGTGGTCGGTCCATGATCTGGGACTGGTCCTTCGCGGCGAGCATCGTCCCGTCCCTCTTGGGCGGGTTGTGGGTGACCGTTGAGGTCACGCTCATCGGCACGGTGATCGCGCTGCTGCTCGGGCTCGTGGTGGCTGTCGTCCGGTACTCGCGGATTCCGGTGCTGGGCAAGCTGTTCGGCTTCTTCGTCCTGTTCGTGCGGGGCACGCCGCTGCTGGTTCAGGCGTACTTCGCCTTCTACGTGCTGCCCAACGTCGGGGTGCAGTTCTCGCCGCTGGTCACCGGCATCATCGTGCTCGGCATCAACTACAGCGCCTACACCGCCGAGGTCTACCGCGCCGGGATCCAAAGCGTGCCCGCCGGGCAGTGGGAGGCGTCGACGGCGCTGAGCCTTTCCGCCTGGCAACGCTGGCGTTTCGTGGTGCTGCCGCAGGCGGTGCGCGACGTGATCCCGGCGCTGGGCAACTACGTGGTGCAGATGTTCAAGGACTCGGCGATCCTGTCCGCCATCACGGTCTTCGAACTGCTCAGCCACGCGACCTCGATCGGGTCCAGCAGCTACCGCTACCTGGAGCCGCTGACCATCGCGGGCCTGCTGTTTCTGGCGGTCAGCCTGCCGGCCGCGAAGCTGATCAAACGATTGGAGCTGCGCCTTGCGCATCCGCGATGAGGACGTCCCGCCGATGATCTCGTTCGCCGGCGTGGGGAAGTCGTTCGGCGACAACCAAGTGCTGTGCGAACTGGACCTCGACGTGGCCGCTGGGGAGAAGGTCTCCATCATCGGACCGAGCGGCTCCGGGAAGACCACCATCCTGCGGCTGCTCATGACGTTGGAGCAGCCGGACAGCGGGCTGGTCGAGGTCGACGGCGAGCCGCTTTGGGACTGTCGCGGCGACGTGGGCGCGGCGGACACCCGGCAGCAGGCAGCGGTGCGGCGCAAGATCGGCATGGTATTCCAGCAGTTCAACCTGTTCCCGCACATGACGGTCCTGAACAACGTCACCTTGTCGCCGGTCCAGGTGCTGGGAATGCCGCGGGAGGAGGCCGAGCAGCGCGCGGTCGACCTGCTGCAGGTGGTCGGGCTGGAGAAGCACCTCGGCCACAAACCGGGCCAGCTCTCGGGCGGCCAGCAGCAACGCGTGGCGATAGCCAGGGCCTTGGCCATGCGCCCCAAGGTGATGCTCTTCGACGAGGTCACCTCTGCCCTGGATCCTGAGCTCATCGGCGAGGTCCTCGCAGTCATCCGGGACCTCGCCCACACCACCGCGATGACGATGCTGCTGGTGACCCACGAAATGCGCTTCGCGGAGGAGATCTCGGACCGAGTCCTGATGTTCGACTCCGGGGCAGTGATCGAGTCGGGTCCACCCTCAACGATCTTCGAGAACCCCCAGCACGAAAGGACCCAGCGCTTCCTCAAGGCAGTCCTCGAACGTAAGTGACCGAGGTGAGCGGCACCCTTGGGCGACTGTGCCACCTCTTCAGTGCCGCTCAAGGGTGCCCCTCACCCATCACACGATCGGTTAGGAGTGACGGGCACCTTTTGTCGACTATGCCGGTCGACTATGCCGGTTGAAGGTGCCCTTGGCATCGGGCACCTGGCGGGATCTGCGGCAATGTTCGAGTATGCACTCTGACCAGCACAAATAGTGCTGAGGGGGACCGATGTGTACCGAGAGTTTCCGACCCTTGGACAACCCTTGGACAACCCTTGGACGGGCTGTAGGCGGACTGGCGTGGCCTGGCGGTGAGCCAGTGGCCCGGTTGCAAGACGGCGATTTCCTGCCAGGTGATAGCGCGGTGATCGCGACGGCTGCCGGTGTGATGGCGGAAGCGGTCATAGAGCTTGTGGGGGCTCTACACCGTCGCTGGGCGCTTGGGACGTGCGTGGTGGGCCTGCCGGTGAGCTGGCGCGGCTTGAAGCAGCGTTAGAGGTTCTGGAAACCGCGCTTACGGGTGCGCGGCGGAAGGTTGCTTCGGTAGCTGTTGGGCCTCGTCGGCGGGCTGGCCTTGCTGGAGCTGAAGCGGGCTAAGTCGTGAGGAGTGGCGGGGCAGATCCTTTCCGGACTGCTCCGCCACTTGTATGCGTGGGTGGTGATCACCTACAAGGGAGTGGCTCTGTCCTCTTCCCGCCGACCTGCCGGGGGCGGGTCCGGGGGCGGCGAGCGCCTCAGGAGTTCGCGGTCGAGCCGGACGTTGATCGAGCGGGTGCTCACTGGTCTTGGTCTTGGCGTGTCTCTTCGTGGGGTATGGGCCACCCGTGAAATGGCGGTTCCGCAGTCCCATCGAGCAAGGCTGCGAGGTCGCGGCGCAGTTCCTTTTCGGTGTCGTACGCGACAGTCACCTCGGGACGCTCCGGCACGCGGAAGGTGACTCGCCAGGTGTCGGTGGGCGTCCTTTCGATCCGCATTAGAATTTCGTGTCCTGCCCCCCAGCGAATAACTGTCCCGTTCACAGCGTGTCGCTCCCCTGCTCGTACGGGCTCTACGTTATGCGTCGTGACGGTCGCACGGCAGAGTCCTTCGCCTGGGAGTGCCGGGCCGCTTGACCGAGCCCGAGACCTGTCGGCCTCTGGAGTGGCGAGGCCGGATTTGACAGCCACCCCTGAGACGCCCCTACGCCGTCCCAAGGCGGTCGCCGGGGTGCGCCGGGCGCGGTCGGCCGCCAAGCCGCAGGCGCAAGCCCGTGAGGGTCCCCGGCGGGCGTCGCCCCTTGATCTATCAGAGAGGAATTCGGCAACACATCGCTGATCCGTGCCGCTAGCTGCGCTTAGACGTCACACGGACTCCAGACCCGCGAAGTGGTGTATGACTCTCCATCAAGAGGGTATAGACGAAGTGCTTCGAACGGCCGAGCTTCGCTGCTATTACTGGAACCCGAGGTGGGGGATCCGGCGGGTTCCGTGGTGCGCTGCGCGCGCGAGGTCGCGATGCCGGTGGAAGGCGATCTCGTCTCCGCCACGCACACCTACATCAGTCCGGGTTGGGACCGGCCGCGGCAGAGCCGGAGCACGCGGCGATTCCTTCGATCCGGAGGCGTTGTCGGCGTTCCTGGCCGACGCGGGCCTGGCGGTGGCGGAGCAGTTCGGGGACTGGGATCGCAGCCCGTTGGACGACGACAGCCCGGAAGTCATCACCGTCGCACGCCGACGCGGCTGAAATGCCGCTCGTGTTCTGCCTGGCGGTTCCGCTGGCCGCCCAACAGGAGTGGCCTCGTTCTGCCTCACCAACCCGTGTAAGCGAACGGCCTGTTCGCCTCGATAGGCGGCACAAACGGTCCGTTCGCGTCACACACCAGCACCTTCCAGAACACGCTCTATAGCGCATTGGCGGCGGTTGCTCCTAGCCTGGTGGGGTGGCTTCGGCGTTGCACGTGCTGAAGCGGCTGGTGCTGGGGCGTCCGGTACGCAGCGACCGGCTGCGGGAAACACTGCTGCCGAAACGGCTCGCTCTGCCGATCTTCGCCAGCGACCCGCTCTCCTCCGTCACCTACGCGACGCAGGAGATCCTGCTGATCCTGTCGCTCGGCGGGCTGGCGCTGCTGCACCTGACGCCGTGGGTGGCGCTGGCGGTCGTGGTGCTGCTCGCCGTCGTGGTTGCTTCTTACTGGCAGGTCGTGCACGCCTATCCCAGCGGCGGCGGGTCCTACGAGGTCGTGGCGCGCAACCTCGGCCGCAATCCGAGCCTGGTGGTGGCCGCCGCGTTGATGGTCGATTACGTGATGACGGTCGCGGTGTCGGTCGCGGCCGGTGTCGACAACCTGGTCTCGGCGGTGCCGTCGTTGTACCCGCAGCGGGTTTGGATCGCCGTCGTCGTCGTGGTGCTGCTGATGGCGATGAACCTGCGCGGAATTCGAGAGTCCGGCCAGACGTTCGCCGTGCCGACCTACCTGTTCGTCGCGGCGATGGGCCTGACCATCGTCGTCGGCCTCGGGCAGGCCGTGGCGGGGCATCCGCCGGTCGCGGAGAGCGCCGGTTGGGATATCCGGCCCGAGCAGCTCGACGTCACCGGGCTGGCCCTGATCTTCCTGCTGCTGCGGGCTTTCTCCTCGGGATGCACGGCGTTGACCGGGGTGGAGGCGATCTCCAACGGGGTGCCCGCGTTCCGGCGGCCGAAGGACGTCAACGCCGGCCGCACCATGATCATCATGGGGGCGTTGGCGATCGGTCTGTTCAGCGGCGTGACCGCGCTGGCGATGATCTCCGGTGTGCGGATCGCGAACAACCCGTGCGACCTGATCGGCTTCCCGGCGGACTGCCGCAGCACCGGGCAGCGCACCGTCATCGCGCAGGTCGCGGCTGCGGTGTTCGGGCTGGACAGCGTGCTGTTCTTCGTCGTGCAGGCCGGTGCGGCGCTGATCCTGCTGCTGGCCGCGAACACCGCCTTCAACGGCTTCCCGATGCTCGGGTCGTTGCTCGCGCAGCGTCGGTACCTGCCGCGCCAGTTGCACACCCGCGGCGATCGGCTGGCGCACTCCAACGGAATCGTGCTGCTCGGGTTGGTCGCGATCGCGCTCATCGCGGCGTTCGCGGGGTCCGTGACGGCGCTGATCCAGCTCTACATCATCGGTGTGTTCACGTCGTTCACGCTGAGCCAGATCGGCATGGTGAAGCACTGGAACCACCTGCTCGCCGACGCCTCCGACGCCGCACACCGGGCGCGCTACCACCGGTCCCGGCTGGTCAACGCCGTCGGCGCGGTGCTGACCGCGACGGTGCTGGTCGTCGTGCTCATCACGAAGTTCACCCACGGTGCCTACCTGGTGGTGATTGCGATCCCGCTGCTGTACTTCCTGATGCGGGCCATCCACCGGCACTACCGCGACGTCCGGCGCGAACTCGAACCGGAGCGCGACGGGATCACCCTGCCCAGCAGGGTGCACGCGGTGGTGCTGGTGTCCACGTTGCACAAGCCGACGCTGCGCGCGTTGGCGTTCGCCCGCGCCAACCGGCCGGACACGCTGACCGCGCTCACCGTGAACGTAGACGACGCGGAAACGCATCTGCTGCGCTGCGAGTGGGAACGGCACGGCATCGGCGTGGCGCTGAAGGTGGTGGAGTCGCCCTACCGCGAGATCACCCGGCCGGTCATCGACTACATCAAGCGGATCCGCCGCGAAGGCCCGCGCGACCTGGTGTGCGTGTACATCCCGGAGTACGTCGTCGGCCACTGGTGGGAGAACCTGCTGCACAACCAGAGTTCGCTGCGGCTGACCTGGCGGCTGCGCTTCGAGCAGGGCGTGATGGTGGTCAGCGTGCCGTGGCAACTCGACTCCAGCCACCGCCGTGACATCGACCGCGTCCACCACATCCCCGGCCACACCCGCCGCGGCATCACCACCCCACCCACCTGACCCCGGCCACCGATTTCGCGCGAAGTCGTCGCTTGGCGTTGCTGGACGGCGTCGTCAGGCTAGGGCGGCGAGGAGGCGGTATGAGTCGAGACGGTCCTCGGGGTCGTAGGCCGTGGTGGTCACCAGGATCTCGTCGGCGCTGGTGCGCGCGGTGAGGTCCTTCAGCGCGACGGCGACCTCGTCTGCCGTGCCGAACACGTGGCCGTCCAGCGCGCGTTCGAACTGGGTGCGTTCGCGGTCGGACATCTCGCGCGCCAGCACCTGCTCCGGTGGTTCCAGCGGCGGGAATTCGCCGCGAGTGCGGGAGAAGGCGGTCGCCCAGGCCTCCGGGACGAGTAGTCGCCGGGCCTGCTCCGCGGTGTCGGCGACCGCGACGGACCGCGCGATGACGACGTACGGCTGCGCCGCCCATTCCGATGGGCGGAAATGCTCGCGGTAGGAGTCGATGGTGCGGATCATCCGGTCGTCGCCGTGGACCGCCGCGATTACCAGCGGCAGGCCGAACTCGGCGGCGGTGCCGGCCCCGGAGCCGGCGGCGAGCAGGAACACCGGCAGCCGCAATCCTTCGGCCGGGACAGCGTGCACCCCGGGCAACCTGCTGGGCTGCCGGGACAGGTACCCCAGCAGTTCGGCGAGCTGCTCGCCGAACCCTTCGGCGGCGTCCTTGTCGCGCCCGAGTGCGCGCCGGATGCCGCTGGTGAAGCCCACCGAGCGCCCCAGCCCGATGTCGATGCGGTCCGGGAACAGCGACCCGAGCACGCCGAACTGCTCGGCCACCACCAGCGGCTGGTGGTTGGGCAGCATGACGCCGCCGGTGCCGACCCGGATGTGGGTGGTCGCGGCGGCGATGGCGGCGGCGAGCACGGTCGGTGCCGCCCCGGCCACGCCGGGCACGCTGTGGTGCTCAGCCACCCAGAACCGGTGGTAACCGAGGGCCTCGGCCTCTTGTGCGAAGTGCACGGTCTCCCGCAGGGCTCGCTGCGGGCTCTGCCCCTGCCAGATGTGCGAGCGGTCCAGCACGGAAAGACGCATGGTCACACCGATGTCAACGCCCACCGAGCCGCAGGATTCCAGCCACCGCTGAGGCGAAGCACACCCCGCCGCCGGTTTCGCGATGCGAAACCCATGCCCAGGCCGCCGCTGGTGAGCATTTCGCTACGCGGTGCGGCGATATCGCGCGAAATCGCCCCGGGACACCCGAATCCGCAACTGACGCCGAGCCCGGTTCCGATGCCTGGACAGCTGTGCAGGCATGGGAGTTCTTCAGCTGTTGTGGGCGAAGTACCAGTGTTGGCCGGCGGCCCAGCCCAGGAAGCGTCGGCCGTGGCCGTGCGGGACCGTGCCACCTTCCGCGAACCGCCCGCCGTCCAGCACGTGCGCCAGGCCGTCGACCGCCGGACCGAACCGGGCGTGGAGGCCCTTCGTCTGGACTTCGTCGCTTAACCGCTGCACACGCGACAGCTGAGCCGCGGGGTCGCAGAAGCTGAGCAGGAAGATGCCCTGCCGCCAGGCGTAGGCGGCGTTCTTCACCTGGATCAACGCGGAGTGGTAGTCGTCGGTGCGCTGGGCGAGCCGACGCACCACCCAGCTGAACGTCCGAGCCGCCAGCTCCGGAGCGTGCTCGCGAAGCCGGTCGGACAGGTCCAGGTGGTCGATCAGCACGGCCAGGTTGTGCGTGGTCAGGATCTGGCTCTGCTCTAGCACGGCACCGTTGCGGGCCACGTAACTCCCGGACCGACCGGCTTCCGCGGCCCGCTCGGCGCAAAGCTCGGCGAAGTCGTCCGCGGTCGCCTTTCCCCATCGGAGGACCGACCGCCGCGACCGCGTCCACCGGTATTCCGCCGGCAGGTCGTAATACGCCGCGTAGGGGGTGCCGGACATGGTGCGACCGGCCACCGCGGCGGCATCCCGCCACTTGGTGGTGAAGGTGCCCATGAAGATGTCCGCGGCGACCTCTTCGACCAGTGGCATGCGCACCCCTGCCTGGCCGGCCAGCGCGCACAGTTCGCGGATCAGCGGGTTGGGCAGCAGGGCCTGCGGGAACGACGTGAGCGCGAGCATCGTGGCCTGCTGCAACGCGAGGTAGCCGGGGCGTGAGCTGTCCCGGCGCGGTGTCCGGCAGAGACCGAGCGCTCGGGCCCAGGGGAGGTCGTCGAACCGCACCTGGTGCTCCAGGTTGAGCAGCAGGAGGCCGCGGCGGCGCCGGAAGGCGGTGTAGAGCTGCTCGTACAGCCCGGCCGGCACCGGGTCGTCGAACCGGGCCGCGATCAACCGGGAGGTGAGCTGCGGCAGCACCCGCGCGAGCACGTCACCAGAAGTGATGACGCCGCGGCGCACCAGTTCGTCCACCGGTGCTTCCAATGCTCGGGACGCCTTCTCCAGCAGGTGCGCCGGAAGTGGCGTGCCCACCGGAACCGCATCGGTCCGATCGTCCTCTTCGGACACATCGATGGCGACCGGGTCGAGCGACGGCAGACCGCCCTCACCCGGGTAGCGCTCCAGCCGCGCGGCCAGCACCCCGGCCAGTGCTGCGTAGGTGGGTGCCGTGGCGGCAACGGCCTGCTGCGCCCTGACATCCTCGCGAAGTTCGGACCCGACCAAGCCGTGGCGGGTCGCCTTGTTGGCCAGCGCGCGGCGGATCCAGCCGACATCCCGTGCGGAAAGCGCGTCGCTGCCATCGGGACAGGCCAGCAGGGCAGCGCGCAGCCGGGCGAAGTTGCCCTTCGGGTGGGCGTGTCTGCCGGTGGGCCGGTGCTCCTCGCACTCCTGCTCGTAGTCGGCGAGCCACCGAGTGCGCTGATCCGCCCAGTTCCCCGGCCAGCGCCGGCACGGCCAGCCACCGCGCACCTCGCCATCGTCGTCGAGGCTAGGCAGTTCGCCGTCCACGGTGCTGCACCAAAGGGCGACGAGCCTGTCGTAGAGCGGGTTCCACACCCCGAGCGTCGCGCGCATCGCGGCCAGCTGCGGCGGCACCCGCGCCGCCCGCAGCGAGCCGACCACCTCGGCCACCGGAACCACCCGCACGGCCGTGCCGCTGGGACGGGCCACCGGCTCGAAACGCGGGGTGAACCGCAGCCGGTGCATCATCGGCTGCAGCTCGGCGACCAGGTCCAGAGCCTGCTCGGGAAAGCCCTCGTCCAGCAGCACCGCCGCCACGGCGAGCGCGGCTTCCTCCGGCACATCCACTCGGTAGTGGCCATCGCGCAAGGCCTTCAGCAACTCCGCCTGGCCCGCGTCGCCGAGGTACCAGCGGTTGAGCCGTTCCCTGTCGGAGTCGCCGGGAACGCGTTCTGGCAGCACGGCCAGCCGCGCCGCTTCGTCCTCCGACAGCGGCACCTCGGCCAGGTAGCGACCGGTCGCGAAGCCACCGTGGGCGACCTCCAGCGTCACCCAGGCCGGGGTGTCCGCGACCGGGACGCGGGAACCGATCGCGAGTCGGCCGCTGGCCATTCCGGAGAGCACGTCCTCCCAGCGGCGCACCTTCTCCCGCGCGCGGTCTGCGGCGTCGCCGGATTCGGCCGCCGTCCTTGCCGCGGCCACGGCCTCGGCCCACCTGCCGACCGCGTAGGCCGGCGAGGTGGAGCGGAAAGTCCGATCGGACATGGAAATCTCCAACAGTCCAGAATTGCTGCGAGGCCTGGCGGCGAGGCTCGAACTCGCGCCCTCCCGGTTGGAAGCCGGGTGCTCTACCGCTGAGCTACGCCAGGGTGCGGCGGAAACCGCCGCGTCGACATGGAGGCGGGATTCGAACCCGCGCCCTCCCGGTCCCAAGCCGAGTGCTCTACCGCTGAGCTACTCCACGAGAACGCCAAGATGCTAGCAAGCGAGCCATCCCGCCGAAAACCTATTTTCGACAGCAGGTCTCGGGCACGCGAAACCTCCTTCCATGCCACTGTGGACAGTCTGGTGGCATCCGTGCTTTCCCTCCACGGGAATGAAGTTCATCGTTGCGCGGAGAATTCACATCATGCCGTTACCTGCGCCGAGAACTCGGCCGGGCGTGAGGCCACCTTCGTGCAATCCCGGACGCACCCGAAGCGTTCAATCTCGGCCCGCCGGCGAAGGCGGACGCCGGGATCCCCGACGGGCGACCGGGCCAAGAACGCGGTTCACGTCGCGCGCACCGCGCCGACGTGGCACGTTGATCCCGTGGAGCTGCAAGACCTGATCCGCGAGCTGTACACGGCCGCCCCCGCCGAATTCGTCCCGGCCCGCGACCGGCACGCGGCGGCGGCCGCCGAACGCGGCGACCAAGACCTCGCAGCCCAGCTCAAGAAGCTGCGCAAACCCACCGCGGCGGCCTGGGCGGTCAACCTCCTCGCCACCCAGGATCCCCGAAGCGTGGCCGCGTTCCTCGCGCTGGGCGGAAAGTTGCGAACGGCGCAGCGCGAACTGCGCGGCGACGACCTGCGCGCCCTGGCCGCGGACCGCACCCGCCTCCTGCGCGAGCTCACCAGCAGAGCCACGGAACTCGCCGGGCAGCACGGCCACCGGCTCACCGAACCAACCCGCCAACAAGTCGAGCAAACCCTGACGGCCGCCCTCTCCGACCCCGAAGCCGGGCGCGCGGTGCAAGCCGGGAGCCTCGTCAAACCGCTCGAATACAGCGGGTTCGGCCTCGACGAACTCGCCGTCGCGGCCATCCGCCGCACCGCCGCCCGCCCCAAGCCAAAGCGCAAGGCGGAGCCGCGCGAGGCACAGCGCAGCGCCGAGGTGCGCGAGCTCCGCGAGCACCTGCGACACACCGACGAGCAGCTCGACGAAGCAGCCGACTCCCTGGAGCTCGCCGAGCGCGAGGAGCGCGAGGCCGAGCAACGCTGCGAGGAGCTGCGCGACGAGCTCGCCCGAGCGGAAGGCGAGCTGCGCGAGCTCCGTCGCAAAGCGAAAACGGCGCGCCAGCGCCGCGAGCGCGCGCAGCACGACCGCGACGCGCTAGCGGAGCGGCTGCGCAGCGCGGAAGCGGGAGAGCGCTGAGTACGCGGTATCCGCGAAGCGGATGGAGGGCACTTGAACGATACGGCTCGGCCGGTAACGAGGACGACCGATTCGACGCCTACGTGCTGGCCGGCACGCTGCGCACGGACCGCGCGAGGCTGCGGCCCCGGCAACCGGATGGCCCGGCCACCGCCACGCTGCGGGCCACCGTGCGGGCCCGCCGCGACCTGGTCGCCCACCCGCAACGCGCTTTCCCCTCGGCGGTCGGGCTCTTCGCCGAGCTGGACAGCCCGATCGGCCTGGCCTTCCTGGCGCGCTTCGACTGCCAGGACCGCGCTGACTGGCTCTCGCCCAAACGGCTGGCAGCCTGGCTGACCAGCGTGGGCTACTGCGGATGCAAAGACCTTACTGTCCTGTTTGGACGAATCACCAACGCTGTGCGTGGCACCACCGGCGAGGACGGTGCCGCTCTCGCCCACACCACCCGCGCCTTCCTGACCGTGCTGACCAGTCTCGTCGAGCCGTCCTGATCCTGCGCTGGCTCCTCGACGGCACCCACGTGGCGCAGTTGGCCGGCGAAGGCCAGAAGGTCCACAACAAAGTTCACAACGGAAACCGACCGCCTCGACATCAGCGGAGCCCGCTGGGGCCTCGACGGCCCCGAAGCCGTCCTGAAACTCCGTACCGTCACCGTCAACGGTCATCTCGACGCCTGCTGGAAAGATCAGTCGCTCGGAAACATCAACGCCGCTACCCAGCCAGTGACCAGGAAGGATACGCCCTCACTGCATGACGACGGCGGCCATGGAACCGTCCTGCCTCCGCTCCCGGTGCTGCCCCATCGGGCGATCAGGAGAAGGTGTTGGAGGCCTGATGGAAGTCCAGGCGGGACAGTCCCGCGGTGGCGCAGTCGGCGTTGGGGGTGACGACGCCCTCGGCGATGGTGACGGTGTCGCCCTGCAGGGTGCCGCGGGTGATGGTGGCGCTGCCGCCCAGGGTCTTGGGCTTGGCGGGGTCGGTCTGGAAGGTGATCTCGTCGTCGCTGGTGGTGCCGTCGGACCAGGTAAGGCTTCCGGTGCCGGTGATGGTGAACAGCAGGTTGCAGATGCCGCCACCATCGACGACGCTGCTCACCGTGGCGGTGCCGTTCACCGCCTCGTCGTACCAGGCCAGCTCGGGGTGGCTGCCGTTGGGCGAGTGACAGGGCGTGGGGTTGTTGGTGGAGACATGGGCGGTGACGGTCGAGGTGACACCGGACTGGAGCGGCGGCTCGAACACCGCATAGCCATTGGAGTCCGGGCAGAGCAGGTCGCCGGGGGCGGCCTGGGCGGGGGCGGGGCTCACCACGACGGCCGTGGCCGCCAGAGCCAAGGCGGCCGTCAGGACGGCACCATGGTGACGGGAACGGCTTTGGATGGATGTCATGCGGGCCTCCCTGCCCTCGCGGATGCGGCGCAACCGCTGCGATCAAGGACGGTGGCAGCACCGGCATGGTGTTGTCAATGATCCTTTTTGCGTAAACGGTTAGTTGCGCTGGGTGATCATGTTGTGCGGTCGTGGTCGACGTGCAGGAGCACGAGGGCGGCCGCGACGATCTTCCCGATCGCCCAGGGGCACAAGCTGACGTTGCGGAGGGCCTTGAACGTGGTTTTGAACAATGGGTTTCCGCGTTCGCCGATCGCGCGTTGTCCGTTGTGAATTTTGTTGTGGACCTTCTGGCCCTCGGTGAGTTGACCACCCTGGGGTTTCTTGAACGCGACGGTGATCGGCTGATGTGGTCGTGGCAGGCGATTTTCGCTGCGAACAGGGCTGATTCCAGCTTCGGCGCGCGGGCGGCCAGGACGGTGATTCCCTCGTGAAGGTAGTCGTAGGCCGTGGATTTACCGATCGCGTTGTCGCCGGCTAACTGCGCCACGCGGGTGCCGTCGCGGAGCCGGCGCAGGATCAGGACGGCATGCTTGAACGGGCTCAGTGCCCGGCTGCCGGTCCGGGTGCCGCGGCGGCAGCGTTCGTCGTGGAGCGGGGTGGACAGGAACAGCACCGTCTGGTCGCGTACGGGCAGCGCGGCGGTGTATGTGACACTCATCAGAACGCGGAACCTCTATGAAGTTGATCTGTGGAAGGACCATCTTCATATCGAGGTTCCGCGTTTGTGTTGCACCGCAATACCTTCGGCGCATCATCAGCTACCATTACCCGGCGTCACCACTGGTTACCCAGGGCAAAGGCAAGATCACTGTGTGTTGCGCCCTGCAACTTGGAGTGACAGGAGGGGGA
This sequence comes from Saccharopolyspora pogona, assembly GCF_014697215.1. Lineage (GTDB taxonomy): Bacteria > Actinomycetota > Actinomycetes > Mycobacteriales > Pseudonocardiaceae > Saccharopolyspora > Saccharopolyspora hattusasensis. The sequence continues at coordinate 4,486,011 of NZ_CP031142.1, read as the reverse complement.
GTGTTCGTGTGCGGTCCCTGCTGATCCATTCGGTTGTCCGGCGGATGTCGTTGTGTCCAGTTATGCGAAGCATCGATATTGCGGTATTCCGTAATGTTGCCAGTATATGGGCACCGGTCCCGGTATAGATTTGTTGTGCGTCTTCGTGGTATGTCGTGTCACGGACGTGATGGCTTTTGTTTTCTATTCCCCAGTGGTCGCGGACTTGGTCGTGCAGGTCTTCGGCGGTGACTGTGGTGGTGTTCTGGCTGGTGATGATCCAGGCGCGCTCTTTGCTGACGAGTTCTCCGGAAAAAGTTGTTTCTTCTCGTTTGACGCAGGCTACGGAACGCGCGTGTGGGAAATCGATTCCGCCGGCGTCGGTAATCCAGGTAGTCCAGCGGCGTATCCGGCCGTGGGTGTCATCGACGACGACATGATGCGGTGTTTTCCGCAAGAGCGGAAGAACGCGGTCGAATACCTTTTCCTTAAGCACCGCTTGATTTCCCTTTACTGTCATGACGTAGTCGAATCCGCGTTCGCCGGCAATGTATTCGGCGGTCTCTCGCTGGGTGTGCGCGGCGTCCATGGTGACCACCACACGGCCGTCCACACCGCGGGAGACACCGTCGAGCAGGGCCGTGACCTGGGTGATCTCGTTGGTTCCCGGAGGAACGGCCACTTGGGCGACGGTGACACCATCGCAGTGGATCATCGCGGAGAACAGCGTGAACGACTCGTGATCCCCGATCCACGAACCGCGCAGCACTTTGCCGTCGATAGCCAGCCGCAACGTGCCGCCCGGGATAGGCCGGGCATGACGCAGCAGCCACGGCCCGATCAGTCCTTCCAGCTTCGCTACATCGACATCTTCCAGCGCGCGCCGGATCGTGGACGTATCCGGGACACGGAAAAAGCCGCGGAACCAGCACCATCGTCCACCTATTTTCCGCAGTAACGACGCCGGCAGATCGGCGACCTGGTCGGCGATCTGCCGGAAATTCGACGCGCCCGCCAGCACAGCGATCAACGACGCCGCGAGAAGGAACGCCAAACTATACACGCGGCCCTTCCGCTTACGGCGATCCGGCACCTTGCCGAGCAACTTCATCAGTTCCGCCAGATCGGCATCGTCACCGCCGGCGCTACCCGGAAACGACGCCCATGACGAGCCATGAGAAAATGACAACGGATGGCCTTCTTCTGGAGTTTGGTTATTTCGCAATCTCCATGATCCCAGAAGGAGGCCATCCTCCATTTCCCGGCCCAGCACGCCAACCCGGCCGGCAACCCTACGAGCCGAGTTGATCACTCAGCGCGATCTTGCCTTAGCCCTGACTGGTTACCCGGAAAGGCTCATTGAGGAACTTCGACCGTATACCGATTTCTTTGAGGCGTCTTTGCACCGCTGGTGATCAGGTTTCATCCCGGCTGGACGAGATCGGCGGGAGTTCACGCCCGCTGATTCGCGGCACCCCTACTGTGCGCTCGCCAGCGCCGGGGCTCACACGTTCCGGAAGACGCGTCGCCGTGCTTGCTACTTCTGGAGGGTAGTGATCGCCGTGGAGGTTTTGACCCCGCTCGCCGGAACGTTGGCGGGGAATTCGGGCTTCTTCTGCGGGCCAGGTGTCCCTGGGGGCGCTCCTACGGCTCCGAGGTAGTGCTCAAGGAGCTCGCGAATTGCGAGCACAGAATTGTAGTGCGTGATAAAGGGATTCGCGGGAGGTGCCCAGTTTTTCAACTACCTCGGGAAGCTCCGGTGCGTTGCTTTCCGCTGCCAGGCGATAGAGGTGAGTAGCTGCTTCAGCCACGTACTCGCCAGCCAACGTCACGGGAGTCGTGGGGTAGCCGTTCGATGGCAGTACGGATCCCAGCGGCGATGTCTCCCACGTTTGCAGGCATGGTCACACTGTGTCGTCAACCGCTGACAGCGCGGGGCCGTCCGGGATGTGGAAGCCTCCGGCCGCTGGGGTCGGAGGCTCCGCCGGACCGGGAAGTTCGGAAGCTCCACGTGCCAGCGCGGGGCGCCCGGTCGACACCCCCAGGGTAGCGCTCAGCGGCCGTCGCCGGGAGCTCCCCAGCCGCCGCCACCCGGGGTCTCGATGCGGACCCGGTCGCCTCGGCGCAGCGTCCAGGTGCCCTTGGCGGGCAGCCGCTCCTCGGTGCCGTCCGCCCGGATGAGGACGTTGCGGCCCACCTCGCCCGGCTCGCCGCCCCGGGCTCCCGGCGGGGCGTGCTCGCGGCGTTCCGACTGGATGGTGAGCGTGCAGTCGGCGAGCGCTTCGATCTCCCGCACCAGGCCGTCACCGCCGGGATGCCGACCCGCGCCGCCGGAGGACGGGCGGAGCTCGTAGCGCCACACCCGCAGCGGGTAGTCCAGCTCCACCGCCTCCGCCGGGGTATTCTGGGTGTTGGTCATGCCCGTGTGCACCCCGGACATGCCCGGGCGCGCGGGGGTGCCGCCCTCACCGCCGCCGAGCGTCTCGTAGTAGCTGAACGCCGGGTCGCTGCCGCCGATGAGCAGGTTGTTCATGGTGCCCTGGCCCGCCGCCGGGACCCGGTCGGGGATCGCCTTGGCGAACGCGCCGAGGAGCACGTCCACGATGCGCTGGCTGGTCTCCACGTTGCCCGCCGCAGTCGGGGCCGGGAACGTCGGGTTGACCACCGTGCCCTCCGGCGCTTCGACGCGCAGCGCCCGGTAACAGCCGGCGTTGGGCGGGGCGTCGGGGTCGGTGAGCATCCGGAGCACGAACATCGACGCCGACAGCGTCACCGCGAACACCGCGTTGCAGTTCACCGGAATCTGCTCGGCGGTGCCGTCGAAGTCCACCACCACCTCGTCGCCGGACACCGTCACCGCCGCCCGGATCGGGACCCCGTCGCCGATCTCCAGCAAGTCCTCGTTGCGGTAGCACCCGTCGGGGATGTCGCGGATCGCCGCGCGCACCCGGCGGTCGGAGTAGTCGCACACCGCCGCCATCGCCTCGCGCAGCCGCTGCGCTCCCATCCGCTCGGCGAGCTCGCGCATCCGCACCACGCCGACGTGGTTCGCCGCGAACTGGGCGCGCAGGTCGCCGCGGCGTTCCTCGGGGGTTCGCGAGTTCGCCGCGATCAACCGGACGACGTCCTCCCGTTCGCCGTCGGCGTCGGCGATGCGGATCGGCGGGATGCGGACTCCTTCCATCGCGATCTCGGTGGCGGACGCCGGCATCGAGCCCGGCGCGGCGCCGCCGACGTCGGCGTGGTGGGCGCGGTTGGCCACGTACCCGAGCAACTGGTCGTCGTATCCGACGGCGGCGACGATCGTCAGGTCCGGCAGGTGGGTGCCGCCCAGGTAGGGGTCGTTCACGCAGACCTGCTGGCCCGGTTCGAGCTGCCCGCAGGTGTCCAGGACGGCGCGGACGCTGGCCGGCATCGCGCCCAGGTGCACCGGGATGTGCTCGGCCTGCGCGACCATCTCGCCGTCGGCGTCGAACACCGCGGCCGAGCAGTCGGCGCGTTCCTTGATGTTGGGGGAGTAGGCCGCGCGGCGCAGCGCCACGCCCATCTCATCGGCGATGCCGGCCAGGGCGTGACGGAACACCTCCAGCTCGACGGCGGTCAGCTCGGTCATGTCAGCCGCACCACCAAGTTCCCCGATCGGTCCACTGTGGCCAGTTCCTCGTCGGTGAGCAGCGTCGTGGTGTCGGGCTGCTCGATCAGCGCCGGTCCGGCGACCTCGTCGCCCGGCCGCAGCTCGGCCCGGGACACGATCCGCGCCCGCACCGCCCGGTCGCCGATGCCGATCTCGCGGTCCGGTTTGCGCTCCGGCTCGCCCTGGTCCCAGTCCTGCGGCGGGTCCGCGAGAACCGGCTCGCCCTGCGCGATGACCCGCAGCGTGACCACCTCGACCCGTTCGTCCCGCATTTCGTACCCGTACGACTCGCGGTGCGCGGTGTGCAGCAGCTCGCTGAGCTCCGCTTGCTCGGTGACGTCGACCCGCAGCTCGTGCGACTGTCCCGCATAGCGCATGTCGGCCACCTTGGACAGCGAGATCTCCGTTGTCACGCCTTGCTTCTCCAGCTCCCGGCGCGCTTCGGTGGACAGCTCCGACCACGCTTGCGACAGGTCTTCGCGGGCATCCACCAGCACGGTGCGCGACGCCTCGAAACGCGGCGGAGCCAGCAGCAGGCCGAGCGCGCTGAGCACGCCGGGCGCGGGCGGCACCACCACGGCGGGGCAGCCGAGCTCCCGGGCCAGTGCCGTCGCGTGCAGCGGGCCCGCGCCACCATAGGCGACCAGGGCCAGCCCCGCCGGATCGATGCCGCGCTCGGTGCTGACCTTGCGCAACGCCCGTGCCATCGTCGCCCGGACGACCGACAGCACCCCGGCGGCCGATTCCGGCAGCGCATCCAGCGCCCGGTGCGCTGCATCGACGTCCAGCCGCAGGCCGCCGAGCTCGCGAGCCGGGTCGAGATGCCCCAGCGCGCAGTGCGCATCAGTCACCGTGGGCTCCTCGCCGCCGAGGCCGTAGCAGGCAGGACCCGGGTCGGCACCGGCGGAATGCGGGCCGACCCGCAGCGCGCCGCCGATGTCCACCCAGGCGATCGACCCGCCACCGGCCCCCACGGTGTGGATGCCGACGGCCGGGGTCCGGAACGGCAGTCCGGCGATCTCCGACGACGTCGACACGTCCGGGCGGCCCTCGCGGATCAGGCACACGTCGGTGGACGTGCCGCCCATGTCGAAGGCGATGGCGTCGTCGAACCCGGCCGAGCGCGCGACCGCCCCGGCGGCCACCACGCCGGCGGCCGGGCCGGAGAGCAGCGTGTGCACCGGGGCCGTCGCGGCGAAGTCCACCCCGGCGGTGCCGCCGCTGGAGGTCATCACCGTGATCGTCGGATCGGGCAGGCGGGTGGTCAGATTGGACAGGTAGCGGCGCATCACCGGCTCGATGGCCGCGTTGAGCACGCAGGTGGACGCGCGCTCGAACTCGCGGAACTCCGGCAGCAGCGCTCCGGACCGGGTGATCGGCACGCCGAGGTCGGCCAGCGCCGAGCACAGCCGCCGCTCGTGGTCGTCGCGGACGTAGGAGAACAGCAGGCTCACCGCGATCGACTCGGGTTCGAGGCGGGCGACCGCGTCCACCACCCGCTCGATCTCGGCGTCGGTGAGCTCGACGATCGCCTCGCCCCGCGGGCTCATCCGCTCCGCGACGGTGACCACCCGCTCGTGCGGCACCAGCGGTTCGGGCTTGGTCGCGGACAGGTCGTAGAGGGCGGGGCGGTTCTGCCGGGCGATCTCCAGGACGTCGGTGAAGCCGTCGGTGGTAACGAAGGCGGTACGCGCGATCTTGCGCTCCAGCAAGGCGTTGGTGGCGGTGGTGCTGCCGTGCGGGAGCAGCCGCAGCACGCCGCCGGGCAGGCTCTCGGCGACGCCGCGCTGGACCCCTTCGGCCTGGTTCGCCGGAGTGGTGGGCACCTTCACGGCCTTCGGCCGGTGACCGGGGGCGTGCATGACGACATCGGTGAACGTGCCTCCGACGTCCACTCCTGCACACGGCCCGGCCTGTCCAGACATCACAGTCACCTGCGGTCAATCATCCCGCATGGTCACCGGTCGGGCAGCTTCGCTGCGGGCGCTGCCGGACCGGGCGACGAGAGTACTTAGCCCCTATCTCCGGCCAGCAGTTCAGCGGCACCTTGGATCAGTACCGGAAACCGAGGAACGATTCTCGCGCTCCCCGGGGTCGAACGGGGGCAAAATGGCAAAGCGCCTCTTCATCGCTTACGTACCCGCCGCCACGAGGCGCAGGGGAAACCGGAGCCTGCACACTCCCAACACCAGCCGCTGCAAGAAGCCGGGCGGCTGCCCGGCTGAGATCGTCTACTGATCTGGCGGCCACTCAGGGGCAGATGCCTGGCGTTGGTGGACCCGGATATCGACGCGGCGCAGCCACCTGGTGAAACGCTTCTGCGAGCTGGGTTGGTGACGCGTGACCGGGTCGCCCTGAACAGAGGGATTTCGTCTCTGCTGCGGGAAACGTGCCGGCGCGATGCTGTGTGGCGGAAAGCAGGGGATTCGATTCGCTGTCGGTGCTAGGGAGTAGCCATGGCCAAGACCTTGTTTGCTGCGCATTTGCCCGCCGCCAGGGGGCACGGGCCCCACTCGCGTTCACGCCGCTCGATGCGGTTCACGGCTTCGCGCCGTCGGCGCACCGCTTCGTTCCGCCGTGCGCGCTACTGATCCACTGACCGGCGGCGGTGGTTCGGGATACCGCCGCCACACGTATGCCATGACTCGGATAGCTGCGTTCCTCGCCAGGCTGCGGGCGTTGCTGGCCGTGCCCACCCCCGAATCCGGTGGTCTGGTCGAGCAGGCTCCGGTGGTCGGCGTTCGGGAGATCTTCCGGCGCTTCTGGCCCTACACGCGCCCGTACCGGTGGTGGTGGGCGCTCGTGGTGCTGCTCGTGCTGGTCGGACCTGTGCTGGACACCGTGACGATCTGGCTGTTCAAGATCCTCGTCGACCAGGTACTGGTGCCCAGGGACTTCGAGCTGTTCTTCGCCCTCGGCGGCGCCTACCTGGGGATCACGGTGCTGTCCGGGATCGTCGGGTTCACCGACGAGTACGTGTCAACCTGGGTCGCCGAGCGGTTCCTTCTGGACCTGCGCACCGATCTGTTCGGGCACCTGCACGGGCTGTCCATCGGCTTCCTGGACCGGCGCAAGACCGGCGACACGTTGTCCCGGCTCACCGGCGACGTCAACGCGATCGAGAACCTCGTGCTGTCCGGGACGATCCAGGCGCTGTCGTACCTGTTCAAGATCGTGCTGTTCACCGGGGCGCTGTTCGTCCTGAGCTGGCGGCTGGCCGTGGTGTCGCTGATCGCGGTGCCGGCCTTCTGGGCGTCCGCGCGGTACTTCTCCCGCCGCATCAAGGCGGCTTCGCGGGAGAAGCGGCGGCGCAGCGGCACCATCGGCGCTGTCGCCGAGGAAAGCCTGAGCAACGCCTCGCTGGTGAAGGCGTACGGCCGGGAAAGCGCCGAAACCGACCGCTTCCACCGCGAGAACCTGGGCAGCTTCGCGGCCGAGATGGTGGCCACCCGGTTGCACGCGTTGTTCACGCCGCTGGTCGACCTGCTGGAAATCGGCGGGGTGCTGCTGATCGTCGGGCTGGGCACCTGGGAACTGTCCCGGGGCTCGATCAGCCTCGGCGGGCTGCTGGTGTTCCTCGGTTACCTCAGCCAGCTCTACAGCCCGGTGCGGGGATTCGGCCGGCTGACCAACACCGTCTACGCGGCCTCGGCCGGCGCCGAACGGATCATCGAGCTGCTGGACGAGATTCCCGAGGTGCGCGACCCGGTCCGGCCGCGGCGCCTCGGCCGGGTCCGCGGCGACGTGGTCTTCCACGACGTCAGCTTCCGGTACCCGAACACCGACCGCGACGCCCTGCACCGCATCAGCTTCGACGTCCACTCCGGACAGACGATCGCGCTCGTCGGGGCCAGCGGGTCGGGCAAGTCCACCGCGGGCAAGCTGCTGCTCCGGTTCTACGACCCGGATTCCGGCGCCGTGACCATCGACGGCGTCGATCTGCGCGAAGCCGAGCAGCAGGCGGTGCGGCGCAACATCTCGATCGTGCTGCAGGACGCCCTCGTGGTGGACGACAGTGTCTGGGAGAACATCGCCTGGGGGCGGCCCGACGCCACCGAGCGGGACGTGCTGGAGGCGGCTCGTGGCGCGGACGCGCACGAGTTCATCACGGCGCTGCCAGACGGTTACCGCACCAGGGTCGGGGCGCACGGAAGTCTGCTGTCGGGCGGGCAGCGGCAGCGCATCGCCATCGCCCGAGCGATGCTGCGCGACGCGCCGATCCTGCTGCTCGACGAGCCCACCGTCGGGCTCGATGCGGCATCCAGCGCGCGAGTGCTGGCCCCGCTGCGCCGGCTGATGGCCGATCGCACCTCAATCGTCGTGTCGCACAACCTGATCACGGTCCGCGATGCGAACCTGATCCTGCTGCTCGACCACGGCCGGATCGCGGAATCCGGCACACACGCCGAACTGATGCACCGCGACGGCGGCTACGCGTTCCTGTACCGGCTGCAGCAGCGGGGCTCGCCTGTACCGCAACGGGAGCCGGCATGATCACTTCGACTTCGCCCGCACCGCTGCGCCGAGGCCAGGAGATCGCGGCGGGCTATCCGGTGATCGAGCACATCCGGCGGGGCGAGGGATACGACTCCTACGACGCATGGAGCACCCGGCGCCACAGCCGGTGCTTCATCAAGGCCGTGCGTCCCGACTGCGCAGCCCGCGCCGAAGCGTGCGAAAACCTCGTGATCGAAGGGAACCTGCTGCTGAAGTTCACGCATCCGCACATCGTGCGCGCGTACGAACTCGCGGAAGCGGCGGACGGTTCGCCGGTGCTGATCATGGAGACGCTGGCCGGGGCGAGGCTGGACAGCTTGCTCGACGGCGGGAAGCGCCGCCTCACCGCCCGCGAACTCGGCTACCTCGGTCAGCACGTGTGCTCGGCGATCCGCTACCTGCACGAGCGCGGCTACCTGCACCTGGACCTCAAGCCCGGCAACATCATCGCGGAGTGCGGCCGCGCGCGCGTTATCGACCTGAGCCTGGCCCGGTCACCGGGCCCCAGCCGCGGCGGGGCCGGAACGCCGTGCGCGATGGCGCCGGAACAGGTCCGCGGCGGGATGCTCGGGCCGGCGACCGACGTCTGGGCCATCGGCCTGGTGCTCTTCGAGGCCGCGGCCGGATTCAACCCCTTCGAGGTGCAGGGGCAGTCGCAGCGGACCGGGGAGGAGCTGTTTCCCCAGCTGGAGACGGCCGCGCCACCCATCCGCGCTTCGCGGCGGCTGCCTCGAGCGCTGGCGGATTCGATCGACCGTTGCCTGCGGTCGGACCCCGATCAGCGCCCGACGCTGGCGCAGCTCGATGCGGTGCTCGCCGCGATCACCGGCGACGAGGACCTGCGGACTCTCGGCGGTGCCGCGGCCCCGGAGCGCTGATCGTCCGCCCGGGCCGTTCCTGACAGCGGGCCCTCATGGCCACAAGATGAACCATACAGCGGCAGGCGCAGCGCGTTCACCCCGTTTTTGAGCTGCTCGATGATGTTTTCCTGATCGGCCGCAGGTCCAGATCGCGGGCGTAGACGCGGACCGCCGCGGTCGAGTTGTGCGGTCAGACGTAGTCGTCGCCGACCACGAACCAGCGGCTGGCGCCGAGGTCGAGCGGAACCTCCTGGGCGGCCTCAAGAGCAGCGGAGACGTCCTCGAAGCCCTGGAGGACCTGGCCGGGCGCCGACCGGGCGGGGTTGCCGCGAGCGGGCCAGCCGGAATCCGAGGTCGTCTGTGCGCAGGGTCGGGTGGCTCTTGCGGCGGCACGATGCCCGGCAGCCTCGCGGCCGGTCGCACCAGCCGCCGCCGCGGAACACGCGGTACGGGCCGTAGACCGCGGGATCGTAGACGTCCCAGCACCATTCCCACGCGTTGCCGATCATGTCGTGGAGTCCCCACGAATTCGGCGTCCTGGTCGCGACTTCGTGCACCTCGCCGCCGGAGTTACCCCGGTGCCAAGCGATTTCGTCAAGCTCGCCGTAGCGGACCCCGGAGGTTCCGGCCCGGCACGCGTGTTCCCACTCCGCTTCGGACGGGAGGCGGTAGCCGTCGGCTTCCAAGTCGCAGACCACGTCGTGCGCGTCGGGGTCGTCTCCGATCGAGTAGCAGGGTTCGAGCCCCGTCGCCTGCGAAAGCAGATTGCAGAACCGGACGGAGTCCATCCAGGAAACCTCGGTCACCGGGGTCCGCGGCCCCGCGGAACTTGCCGGTGCCTCGCCGAGAACGTCCTGGTAGAGCTCGCGGGTCACGGGGTGCGGAGCCAGCCGGAAGGCGGCGAGTTCGACCGTCCAGCGGGTCTTCGAGCCCTCGTCCCGCAGGGTGATTTCCCCGGCGGGAATGAGGATCATGTCGGGGCTCACCGATCAGGCGGCGTCGCGCAGCCTGGCGTCGAGCGCGTCGAGGTCGGGGACGAACCAAACGTGGTCGGCCTTGTTCGACTCGTGCACGAGGGCCCGCAGGGCCGAGCTGGCCGCCAGGCGCCGGGAGATGTCGCCGACGACGACCAGGCGCACCCGGTAGTTGACGAACTTCTGCATGACCTCGCCGGCGAAGCGGGTGCCCAAGGTGAAGAAGCGCTCGTCGAGCCGGCTGGCGGGCACCGCGACCACCTCGGCGCCGGCGTAGGACGCGCCGATCAGGTCCAGGGCGTCCTGCGTGGTGGTCACCGACGGCCCGGCCGGGTCGCACACCAGCACCTGCACCCCGGCCCGCTCCTCGATCGCGTCAGGCACCGCCGACCTCCTCGGAGAGCAGGCCGTTGTCGCCGTCGAGCACGGCTTCGATCAGCTGCAACACCTCGGCGGTGGCTCCTGCGCCGCCGAGGATCACGAACTTCATGCGGTTCCGCTCCTCGTCGTGGACCGTCTGGATGCGCAGCGGGTGCGCGGGGTTGCTGGCGGAGTTCGCGCCGGCCAGCACGAGCGTGCTCAGCCGGTCGGCCGCGGCCCGGTCAACGCCGTCGATCTGCACGATGCTCGACACCTCGACAGGTGCGGCACCGGCCGATGACGGTCGCGGCTTCCCGGTCAGCTCCTCCAGGTCGGCGCGGGCGATCCGGTACTGCTTGCCGATCCGCACCGCTTTGAGCCGTCCGGAGCGGATGTAGCCGCGTACGGTGCGAACATGCAGTCCGAGTCGGTTGGCGACCTGTTCAACCGAGTACATTTCATCACTCATTGTTCTCCACCATAGTCCAGATGGGGAGTGATGGGGAAGTTTGTTGTGTAGATCGCTGTTTCCGTGAGTGTTTTTGGGTGCTAGAGCCCCCCAAAACGCTCACGGGTGATGCGCTGCACGTAAGGGAAAAATCCGGCTGGCACGAGCACCGGCTGCTCCGGGGCCGGAACCCGGCCGTCAACCTGCACGTGGTCTCGACGGAGTGCCCCGAGATCCAGCGGATGCTGCTCTTCCGCGACTACCTCCGCGCCCATCCGCAGGCGCGCGACGTCTACGAGCGCACCAAACGCGAACTCGCCGCCGACCGGTGGGCGCACGTCCAGGACTACGCCGATGCCAAGACCGCCGTGGTCGCGGAGATCATCGCGAAAGCGGCGGAAGAGCTCAGCCGAGGGTGATGTCCTTGGTCTCCGGCATGCGGTAGGCGACGACGGCGCTGATCACCAGCAGCACCACGGCGTATCCGAGGAAGACGTCGCCCCGACCACCGCTGGCGAGCCAGGTCTGCAGGTACGGCGCGCTGCCGCCGAACGCTGCTGTGGCGATGCCGTAGGGGAATCCGGTGCCCGTCGTTCGCATCCGGGTCGGGAACAGCTCCGCGAACACCGTGGGCATGATCGCCGGACCGGGCGCGATCACGAGCAGCGCGATGATCATCGCCACCGCGAACTGCCAGACCTGGTCCTGGACGAGCCAGCTGAGCGGGTAGCTGACCACTGCGCTGCCCACCAAGGAAAGCAGCAGCACGGGCCTGCGGCCGATGCGGTCCGAAAGCGCCCCGAACAGCGGCAACGACAGGATGAACACCGCGTTGGCCGCGGCGCCGACCCACAGCGCCGCGGCCGGGTCGAGCTCGTGGATGCTGATCGCCTGCGCGGGCGCCGAGACCACCCAGGTGTAGAACACCACGGTGCTGCCGACGGTCAGCCCGATCACCCGCAGGCACGCGGTGCGCTGCTCCCAGAAGCTCCGCCACAGTGGCGGCCGGGCCGCGGTCCGCTGCCGGTCGAAGGCCTGCGTCTCGGCCAGCCGCAGCCGCATTACCAGGGTGTAGAGGCCGACGACGCCGCCGAGCAGGAACGGCACCCGCCAACCCCATGCGCTCATCGCGCCCGGCGGCAGTGCCGTCGTCAACGCCGCTGCGAGGGCGGAGCTGGCCAGGATTCCGCAGGTGCCCGAGACGTAGACGAGGCTGGACCAGATCCCGCGCCGGCCCTGCGGCGCCATCTCGGCCACGTAGGTCTGCACCGCCGGCATTTCGCCGCCGTGCCCGAGTCCCTGGCACAGCCGGGCGACCACGAGCATCAGCGCCGCGCCGATGCCGATCGACTCGTAGGTCGGCGCGATGCCGATCAGCAGGCTGCCGCCGGAGGCCAGCGCGATGGAGCCGACCATGGCGGTGCGGCGACCGAGCCGGTCGCCGAACCAGCCGAACAGCAGCCCGCCCAGCGGCCGCATCAGGAACCCGACGGCGAAGATCGCCAGGCTGGACAGCACCGCGCTCGTGCTGTCGTGGGCGGGGAAGAACTGCGCGGCGAAGAACGGGGTGAACACCGCGTAGGCGTTCCAGTCGAACCACTCCAACGCGTTGCCCGCGCCGGTGCTGACGATGGTCCGCCACTTCCGTGGCGTCGCGCGCTGCTCGGTCTCGGTGGTCAATGCTGCCTCCGGGTTTCTCAACGCTGACAACGAATTACGCGCGGGTCAGGCGGTGGATGGCGAGTTCGGCGTAGAGCGCAGCGCCGTCGGCGAGCACGCTGTCGTCGAAGACGGCGAACTGGGAGTGGTTGTCCGGCGCGGTGTCCGGGTCGCGGTCCGGTGGGCAGGCGCCGAGGAAGATGAACGCGCCTGGCACCTGTTCGAGCACCCGGGAGAAGTCCTCGCCGCCGGTGACGGGGCGGTCCAGCCAGGAGAACCGGTCGCCGCGAAGTTCCGTCGCGACCTGCGCGGCGAACTCGGCCTCGGCGTCGTCGTTGATCGTGGCGCGCACGTACTCGCCGAGCTCCACGTCCACCTTGACGCCGTGCGCTGCCGCGATGCCGTTGCAAACGGAGGTGATCCCGTCCCGCACCGCGTCCCGTGCGGACGCGGAGAACCAGCGCAACGAGCCGTCGAAGACCGCTTCGCCCGGGATCACGTTGCCCGCGTTGCCGGAGTGGAAGCTGCCGATGGTCAGCACCAGCGTCTCGAACGGGTCGATGGTGCGCGCGACCAGCGCCTGCAGCGCGCCGACCATTTCGCAGGCCGGGGCGATCGGGTCCTTGGCCCGGTGCGGGGTGGAGCCGTGACCGCCCGCGCCGCGCACGGTCACCCGCAGCAGGTCGCCGCCCGCCATGAGCGGGCCGCGCCGGGTGAGGAAGGTGCCGAGGCCGTGGCGCGCGGCCATGACGTGCATGCCGTAGGCGGCCACCGGGCGGGACCCGGAGGCTTCCAGCACGCCTGCGGCGATCATCTTCCCCGCGCCGTCGCAGCCTTCCTCGCCGGGCTGGAACATCAGCACCACGTCACCGGCCAGCTCCGCGCGCCGTTCGGTCAGCAGCCGCGCGGCGCCGACCAGCATCGCGGTGTGCAGATCGTGCCCGCACGCGTGCATCCTGCCGTCGATCCGGGAGGCGTAGTCCAGGCCGGTCCGCTCCGTCACCGGCAGGGCGTCCATGTCGCCGCGCAGCAGCACCGTCGGCCCCGGACGAGAGCCGCGCAGCACCGCGGTGATGGAGCTCAGCCCGGTGCCGGTGGTGATCTCCAGCGGTAGCCCGTCCAGCGCGGCCAGCACTTTCTCCTGGGTGCGCGGCAGGTCCAGCCCGATTTCGGGCTCGGCGTGCAGCTGCCGCCGCAATCGGACCAACTCGTCTTGCAGCTCGCGCTCGGACAACGGCCGTCTCCTCACCTCGTGATCACGTCACGGCCAGGATGACCGCCCGTCATCCGCCGAGCACCAGAATGTCGGGAAACCGTTGCGGATGCGCGTTCGCGCGCCGGAAACGCTCAGGACAGCGACAAGCCCAGTTCTTGGAGCGCTTCCTGCAGCCGGGACAGCGCTTTCGGCCCCATGCCGTGGAGTTCGGCCAGTCGGTCGGCCGGAACGCCGTCGAGCTGCCGGAGCTCGGTGTAACCGGCCGCGTTCAGTGCCCGCACCGCGGGTGCGGCCACGCCCTTGGGGAAAACGGAGTCGGACATGTCCGGATCATAACGGCGCCCTTGTGCGCTAGGTCACCTTTTTGCGGGCATGCGACCATGCCGACTGGTCGGTAGCAGTGTTGTGGTCGTTCCCCGGAACCCGAACCGACGGAGTGGGCATGGGATTCAACCTGGCGACGATGCTGCGGGAATCGGCGACCGAAGGGCCCGAACGACCTTCGGTGCGCGCACCATCGACTGCCGGGAAGTGGACGAGCTCAGCGGCCGCGCCGCGGCCGGGCAGGTTCCACACCGGCGACCTTGGCTACCGCGACGAGGACGGGTACTTCTTCGTGGTGGACCGCAAGAAGGACCTGATCATCCGCGGCGGCTACAACGTCTACCCCCCGCGAGGTCGAGGAGGTGCTCTACGCCGACCCGGCGATCCGCGAGGCGGCGGTGATCGGCAGGCCCGAAGCGTGCCTGAGCGAGGAAATCGTTGCGGTGGTGGCGTTCCAGCCCGGCAACGACCCGGACGCCGACGAGCTGATCGCCTTCAGCCGGGAGCGCCTCGCGGCGTACAAGTGCCCGCGTGAGGTCCGGGTCCTGGACGAACTCCCCAAAGGCCCCAGCGGGAAGATCCTCAAGAAGTCCCTCCGCTAGCCCCTTCAGTAGGCGTGTCTGGGGTAGTTTCGCCTGTGGATAGATCACGGGCCTTATCCTGTGGTGCTCTCCCGGCCTTCGGTGCGGGCCTGTGCTTCACCTTCGCCCCGCCACCATGCTGCGCTAAGCGGCTGCCGCCTCAAAGGCGGAGACCAAACGGCCTCTACCGCAATCCAAAGGACTCACGGGGTCTCCGGCACCCGCACGGCAGAGAAGGTCAGTCGGTATCGCAGCCGGAAGCCCAGCGACACGTAGAGGCGGATGGCGTTGGTGTTGGCCGCGCTGGTGTGCAGGAACGGCTTCTCGCCCCGCGCCCGGATGCCGGCGGCAACGGCGAGCACGAGCCGGGTGGCCAGGCCCTGCCCGCGGAATGCCGGATCGGTGCAGACCGCGCTGATCTCCGTCCACCCCGGAGGGCGCAACCGCTCGCCGGCCATCGCGATGAGCGCGCCGCCGCGCCGGATCCCCAGGTACCGGCCGATCTCGACGACACGCGGCAGGAACGGCCCGGGGTTGGTGCTCTTGACGAGGTCGAGCATCTCCGGCACGTCAGCGGCCGTGAGCCGCACCGCCTCGGCGTCCTCGGCGTCGGCCACGCCGTCGTCGACCAGCTGCACGCCGGGAAGCTGCTCCAACACCTCCCAACTGGGAGGGGGTGTCCGCCGACGGCCGGAGAAGGCGACAACCGCCCCCGGCCCGGCCAATTCCGCGACGTCCCGCCATCCGTCCACGTCGAACTCGTCCGGGATGGCCAGGAACGGCGCCACGTCGACCGGGTAGCGCAACACCCGGCCGTGCTTCTCGGCGAACCGGGCGTGCGGGCCGGTCAGCGAAGCCCATGCGGGATTGTCGAGCAGCGGTGATGTCATCGGCGACGCACTTCGCCCGTCCGGAACCTCATGCCCTCCACCTTTTCGCTCGATGCCACGCCGCTCAAGTGTCCGCGCGCCGCCGATATTCCCATATCACCAGGTGGGAATCAGGTTGCGGACGGACGCGGACGCCTGCCGACACAACCAGCTTGACGCGTCGAATTCGTCCGTGGTCTGATCCGGGCAGCGTCGCGTGCCGGTGGCGGACAGCGTCAGGCATGGAGGCGGGGGTTCGAAGGGTCTTCATGACCACTCTTTTCAATCACACCATCGTCGCCGCGCGCGACAAGCAGGAATCGGCATCCTTCTTCACGGAGATGTTCGACCTCCCGCCGGCGGAGCCCGGCGGTCCCTTCCTCACGGTCTACCTGGATGCGGGCGTGACGCTCCTGTTCGCCGAGCCGGGCATCGAATTCCCGCCGCAGCACTACGCATTCCTCGTCAGCGAGGAGGACTTCGACGGCATCTACGCCCGGATCCAGGAGGCGGGGCTCGACCACTGGGCGGATCCGCACGGAAAGCTGCCCCAGCAGTACAACACCAACCACGGGAGCCGGGGCGTCTACTTCCTGGACCGTCGGGCCACTATCTGGAAGCGATAACCCAACCCTACGGGGCAGATCCGCAGAAGTGACCGAAGTGGACGGTCAGTAGCAGTGCGGTGCCCGCCCGGTCTCGCATCGGGCGGGCACCGCGTCCGCGGGCCGAACCTGTTGTAGTGCTGGTGGTGGCTGGTACCGTCGGGGCAGCTCAGGCGGAGGGACTGGTTCGCGATGGTCGGCAGGCATCCTGAGGTTCCGCCCGACGGCGAACGCGACGACCGCTTGTTGATCAGCGAGGAGCGGCAGCGCGATCTGCTCTCCCAGCTCGTCGAGATCGAGCACGACGTCCACCAGGCCACCCTCGATGCGGTCGGGGACGACCCTGCCGGCCGCGCCGCCGTCGAGGCGCATCTCGCCGAATTCACCGAGCTGACCCGGCAAGCCCGCCGTTTCGTCCGCAACGCGGTCACCGTCGAAGAGCGCATCGCCCACCTCGACTTCGACGTCGACGAGGGGCCCGAGCATTGAAAGTACCGGCTGAATCCCGGCAGTGACGATGCCGGAGCCGAGGACCGCGTCGATCGCTTTGGCTTTTGGCTCGGTGTAGCCGGGCGATCACTTCCGGGACTCGGCGGAGTTGGTCGTGGCTGATCGCCAGCACGTGGTGGGCCAGGCCCGTCGACAGGGCGTTGCCGTTCTCGTCGAACAGGGTGATTGTGCCGATTCCGGAGGCGGGTGCGTCCCGCCGGGCGGGGATCGTGGCGGCCAGGTTTCCGCGGCGGCGGGATGTGGCCTTCGGCGTTCAGCCACCGGCCCGCGCAGCGGATCAACCCAGGCGGCGCCGAGGAGGGGGCGGCCCCAGTCGACGACCCGCGCGCCAGCGGTGGCTAATTACAGCGTTTCGGCGCGGTCCGCAAGTGTGGAATTGTTCAACAGCATTGCTCTACAATCAGTTAAAGAAAATCCCGAGAATGTCTCGAGTGAGCTGTAGTGGCACCCAAATGACTGATGCAGATAGTAAGCTCGCCTACGCTTAGTAGCTCCGCCGCTGCGCTCGATTCCCCCGCGCCTCAAGCCTCAAGGAGTGGCTCGTGACCAGCTTGGACGACGAACCCTTTCCCCCACCCGGTGTCGACCTCAGCCGCCCAAGCGTGGCCCGCGTCTACGACTACTACCTCGGCGGCACCACCAACTGGGAGATCGACCGGCAATTCGGCGAGCGAGTCCTCGAGGACTACCCCGTAATCAGGTCGATCGCGCACGCCAACCGCATGTTCCTGCGCCGAGTCGTCCGGCACCTCGTCCGTCGCGGGATCCGCCAGTTCGTCGACATCGGCTCCGGTGTCCCGACCATGGGGCACGCGCACGAAGTCGCCGAGCAGGTCGCACCCGGCGAGGTGAAAGTCGCCTACGTCGACCACGAACCGGTCGCCGTCGCCCACGCGAACAGCCTGCTGCGCGAACACGGCGACCCCAACCGTCACGTCGCCATCCACGCCGACATGCGCGACCCGGAACGACTCTGGTCACGCATCGCAGACACCGGTGTCATCGACGTGAACGAACCGATCGCGCTGCTACTCATGGCCGTCCTGCACATCCAGCAGCCCCCGGCCCCCGGCAGCGACAGCACCGACGACCTCGGGCCCAGCCTCGTCGCCACTTACCGCGACCTGCTCGCACCAGGGTCGTATCTGTCCCTCTCCCACGTCACCGACAAGGAGATCCCGCCGCACCACGCCGCAATGCTCGCCAACCTCAAACGCCTCTACGAAAATTCGGTCAGTCCCGCCATTTTCCGCAACCGCCAGGAAATCACCGACCTATTCGGGGACTTCACCATCCTCGAACCCGGTGTGACCTGGACGCCACTGTGGCACCCCGAAGAGGCAAACGAGAACGACCATACCGTCAGCTTCGACTCCCCCAGTGAATCCCTCCTGCTCGCCGGCGCCGCCCGGAAATAACACCAGGCCGGCCAGTTCAGTGATCTGATCGCGTTCGTGGAGCACGATCATGCATCGGCGAGCAAGTAGCGGATGCCGTCAGCAGTCATTTCCCAAATGAAGCCGTTCATGGTCGCGCTGCTGGCGATGGCGAGCACGCTGAGAGCGCCGGAGGCGGTGAGGACGAACCGCGCCCAGTTGCGGCCCACTCGCATCATGAAGCTGAAGAACAGCCACGCGCACTGGTGAAGATCAGGAAGCAGGCGGAGGTGGCGAGCTGCACCAGTGCGCCGTCCTGCCCCATCGCCTGACGCATTTCGTCGAACCCGTTGGAGTGATGACGAGCGCACCCAGCACCCAGCTGACAACTTCGACGGCCACGGCCACGGCCACGAGCCAAAGCCCGAAAGCCGCTTCCACCTCTCACGGCCGCCAAGTTCGGTTCACCCGCTGTCGATCAAACCATCCTCCTGCTGCAATCAGTAGTCATACCGATTGCGATTCTGGCCTCGGAGCGACGCGCTGGTTCCGGCGGGCGCGACTCGATGCCTGAAGGAGCAAGGAGTCTGTCCCCATGGGAAACCGGCAGGCTACTCGGGTGACGACGCCGGAGCGGAGGACCGCGTCAACGACCAGCGGGGACTGGTTGAATCCGAAAACCTTGGAGCTGGAGTTGCCCAGCCCCAAGGCCGCCGCGCCCGCGGATGGTTGTCAGCCGAGTGGGTGTGGTGCGTCGAACTTCTGGCGGACTTCGTCGGCCACACCCGGATTTCCGGCGGCTTCGATCAGCTTGGCGAAGCGGTGGGCGGTCAAGGCCCGCACCGGGCTGTCCGCGTAGAGGCCGATTCTGTCCAGGACCACGCCCACGTGGTCGCTGGTGGTCTTGTTCCCGTGCATGAGCTTCCGGTAGATCCCATACAGCACCGCTCCGAACAACGGAATGGTGACCAAGACCGGCCACTCCAGCAGCAGGCCGAGCAGGAGCGGTATGACAGCCGCGAGTGCCAGGCCGCCGTACAGGATCCGATTTTCCTTGCTCATCGAACGGCCTCCTCAGGCGCATGGTTGAACGTGTAATCGGTGACGTGCAGTCCCTGCGCCATGTCGATCAGCTGGGACAGCCGCACGAAGACCTCGGCGCGTCCGTTCGCCGTGCGGCTCCAATCGCGCGCGAGGACGTGCAACGAACCGAGCAGGTGGAGGTGCTGGCTCGCCGCGTCCGCCAGGATGCCGAGCAGCAGGTCGTACGCCATGGTGCGGCCGGCGGCGTCGAACCAGTCGCAGACGCGTGGCACGACGATGTCTGGGCGGGCGAGCATGGTCGTACGCCAGCAGAAACCGAGTTGGGAACGGATCGTGTGGTCTGCCGCGAGGGGTTGGGAACGCTTGCTCGAGTCGGCAAGCCGCAACGGGTCCGCGACGGCGAGAAACAGGAAGTGATCGGCGGGCGACGGCTGCTGCTTCGGCAGATCTGCTGTGAGCCTTTCGAGCAGCAGCCGCAGCAAAATTGGATCGCGAGAGATCAGCTCGACCAGGGCGCGGTACGCAGTCGGGGCGCCGGTACCGTCTTCGCGGCGAGCCCGGTGGTGGAGCCGGACCAGAGCCTGTTCTGGGTAGGTCGGAGCGATTACCTCGGTGCACACGTCCACCACGATCTGCCCGACGTCCCCGGGAAGGTCGTTGCGCCGCGACCACTCGTACACCAGGCGCCGGAAGAAGTGACCGTGGCGCTCGTTCTCCAAACCCGTCAGGAGGGCTCGCACCCCGTAGTCGCGCAGTACGTTCGGCGCTCCGTTCTGCCTCGGAAAGATCCACTGGTCGATTAGCCACTTCACGTGCCCCGGCGAGTTGGTGCGCAACGACTGTTCCACGAACCGGTCGACCAGGTTCTTTCGGTCCTGCACGGTGAACTGCTCAATGCGGATGATGCCGTCCACCCACCGGCAGAACGGCTCCCGAAGATCTGGGTAGTTGTCCCAGAAGTGTTCGCGCAACGCCCGGTCGTAGCTGAGTCGGCTGAACTCGATCCGGTTGTTCGGCGCGACATCAATGTTCAGCTCGTAGAGCTGGGTGCGGTAGCCCTCCTGTTCCATTCGGGGCTGCTCGCGCCCGTCGAGGCTCAACGAGCTCACCAGGAGGTGGGAGGCGAAGAACACCGCGTCACTCGACGCTCCACGGCACATCGCTGCAGCGAGCAGCACTGTACGCTGCCGACCGCCTGGAACCTTGTTCAGCTGCTCCGTCACCTCGTCGCTGCGGTCGATTCGGGCGGAAACCGCTTCACTGAGCCAGGTCGAGAGATCGCCGCCGCGGTTCGTGTCCCGGGCGATCACCACCATCTGCGCGAGGTTTGCGATCTCCGACATCGGTGCGGACAGGATGCGTGCGAGTTCCTTCGAAGTCAGCTGCTGCTCGGAGAGGAAGATCCCCTCCGCTTCCAGGTGCCGTCGTAACACCGACGCACCTCGTGCCCGGTCGATCCGGGCTTCGAACTGCGCAAGGTCCGAGTCGAGGTGGTGCTTGCGGAAATCGGGCACGACGACGGCGAGAAAAGCCGTGTGCTGCTGGAGGATCGTGCGGAATGAGAGAAGATCTCGTTGCCGGGCGTGGAACACGTCCTCGTTGCTGTCCGAGAGGTCAAGCACGAACAGGTGCCCGGGCTGGACCTTCAACTTGTCCAGGCTTTGGTCCTGCTTGTTCGCCTCGTCGTCTAGCACGGTGAAGGGGGTGTGATCGTCGGCGAGTTCGTTCAGGAGCATCTTCGCCGCAGTGCGTCGACCGCTTCCCGGTAGCCCGGTGAGTACGACGGTGCGGGACTGCCGCAACATGTCCCGCGCGACACCCAAGTTCGGTGGCGGCTCGAACCGGCGCTTGAGCCAACGCAGATCGTCCTTCAGGGTCAACCGTGGCCCGCGAGCTTGCTGCTGGACGCTCTCGTGAATCGTGAAGTAGATCGGGTTGATGTTCTGATCGCCGGAGCCGGCGTGGATCGTGCTGCCCTGCGTGTCGTGGAATTCGTTGTTGGTTTCGGTCACCGGTCCTCGCCTCGCTCACGCTTCGAGCCGAACTTGTGGCGGATTCCGCCGATGTTCTTGCCCGTGATGTGGGTCGCCCCGTCGCCGTAGGAGATGTGCTGGTCACCGCCGTCGGTGCTCACCGGGCCCGTTGGGCCGTTGAACGCCGTGTTGGTTATCGATCCACCGCTCATATCGCGAAGCTGGATGAGGTTTCCGTTGACCGGACCGCCGTTGGTGTAGTGCACGCCGTCGGTCGAAGGCGCTTTCGCAGTCCGGTCGACGAGCCCCGGCACCAGGTCGACGAGTTCGGCGGCGATCCGATCGAGACCGGCCTCAGCGCTTCCAGTGTCGTAGGTCAGGGACTGGAGGTCGGCGAGCGACGCCAGGGCACGCGGAAGATCGGCGGCCACCAGTCGAGGCAGCTTCCGTCCACACAGGATCGGGATGATCCGGGCACCGCTGCGCATGGCGTTCAGGATCTCCTTGCGGGTCCAGTCATCCTTGTTGTCCAGTGCAGGATTTCCGTCTCGATCACTAGCGTCGAGCCATTTTGGGCCGATCAGTACAAGCATCACGCAGGCACTGGAGGACGCCGTCGACAGCCCGGTGCGGTAGTTCTCGCCGGGGCGGATGGACTTGCTGGCGCGGAAGACCCGTTCACGGCCGAACCGCGCCGACAGGTTCTGCTCGATCGCTACTGCGGCATGTTCGCAGTCTCCGGTGCGGTAGTTGATGAAGATTTCGGGCACAGCGGTACCTCACTTCTGTGGGAATGGAGAGTTCTCAGGCGGTCTGGTTGTGCAGCGTGGCGACCAGCCTGGGTTGGAGCTCACGCACCGAGGATGCTGTGTGGAACCGCGAGAGCACGCGGGCCACGCGCCGGAGATCGGTACTGATGGTGGCGGAACTGACGGTGTCGACCATTCCGAGGACCTGCACGAGCAATGTGCAGGCGTGGTCGATGTCGCCCGCCGTGGCGTGCGCGAGGGCGCGGCGGACGCCGTAGCGCGCTTGGGACCGAAGAGCGTGCGGCGGAACTCGTTCGACTTCCCGGTCGAGGATCACCGTCGCATCCCTCGGGCGTCCCAGATCGTGAAGACACCATCCGGAGACCATCGCGACCGGGTCGGTCAGGTTCGCTGTGCCGAGTACCGGTCCGGCTTCGGGCTGGGCCGCGCTGAGCAGATCGCGAGCTCGGTCCAGGCTCCGCATGCAGGCGTCGTAGGCTCCGGCCAGCGCGTGGCCTTGTGCCTCGCGCTGCGCGGCGAGTCCGCGAATGCGGGCGGACGTTGCGATCCGTTGGGCTTGCTGGGCGAGGTCGATCGTCGCCAGTGCGTCCTCTTGGTACAGAGTGACCAGCGCTCGGCGCACCAGGGAATATGCCGCCAGTGACCGGTCCTGTCCTGCATCCGCGAGCTCCACGGCGCGGTCGGTCCACCACAGGGCGGCCGCGTTGTCACCCGACTCCTGCGCCATCCAACCCGCGAACTCGGCATACCGCGCGCCCAGCACCAGGAGTTCTGCACTCACCGCGGGTTTGGCGCGGGCGGCGAGTTCGCGGAGGGTGTGGGTCTGCGCGATGAGCGCGGGCAGCACCACCGACGGGCTCGCCGTCTGCCCCAGCCTGCGGAACTGGTCGAACATGGTGCGGAACGTCGAGACCGTGCCGTCCTCGGCGATCGCGTGACTGCCGCCCATGCCGAAGGCGAGCACCGAGGCCGCACCCGCCGCCAGCACCTGCCGCCGGTCCATCGGCCGGAACCAGCTCTTCCCGCCTGAATCGAGACTCATCAACCACACCTCACCGTCGCCGTTCACCTCGGGCAGCGGCGCTTCGGAAGACCGCGCGGGAACCAGGTTCGCGAGTTCCCCACCGGCTTCGAGGATGGAATCACAACGCCGGGCGAAGTCCGGTGTCGGTCGTTTCCCACCGGTTTCGATCTTGCTGACGTAGCCCTTGCTGTAATGCAGCAGCGCGGCCATTCGAGTGAGGGAAAGACCGGCCGCGGTGCGCAGTCTTCGAAGCTCTGCCCCGAACAGTATGGGCTGTTCAGTCACATCGTCCTCCGGGTTTCCCGTTGCCTGGTCCGGCAAGCGACGGGAAACGGCTGTTGGTCCCGAGCGGTTTTCGCGCACGGTGAAACGTGCCGGTCCGGCGGCTGGCCGACCGGACCAACGGCAGACCTTAGGAGAAGAGATGATCAAGCATGAGCTTGCCCGCGAATCGATACCCGAACAGCGCAATCGGTCCCTGGCGAGGCCGCTCGGACGGGTGATCCTCGCATTCGTGTTCTCCGCCGCGCAGGCGTGGGCGTTGATCGTCCTCGCCGGCATCGCCCTTTTCGGTGTTGAGTTGTTCGCCTTGGTGCTGGTGCTCTCCGCCGCATTCATCGCAGTCCTCGACGCATGGAGGGAAATCAGGTCCTGCGCGGCGGTGCGCCGCTCGTCGGAGGATTGTGGCGGAGAACTGGACTCCCGAGCCGGAAAATAGAGCCGTTTCCCGTTTCCCGTTGTAGAAGGCAACGGGAAACGGTGCTTCACCGGATCATTTCGGATGTGCGTGCGTCATCCCGGTCGTCGGCGCGGCTCGTGAGTGGTGTTGGCTGCAACAGCGGCAGGCTGCAACAGCGGCCAAGGACACTCACGAGCCTCACCCGGTGGGGCTAGCGGTTTGGCGATGAGGACGGTTGCGTTGTTGGCCCGACCCGGCGTCGAGGACAGGCCTCGCCCGTCGGTGCTGGCGATGAGGATGCCCGTCCGCCCGCGCCTATGCCGAGCACGACGGTTTCCGCTGTTCGGCGAGCCCGTCGAGTGCCGTGTAAGACGTCGCCTTCCCTGTTCTTGCGCAGGACGCCGCCGAGCACTCCGCCGTGCAGCGATCACGCCAAGACCCGTAGTCCCCGCCTTTCAGGCGGTGGGGCCGAACTGCTTGGTGAAGCGGCCGGTGAACAGATCCGCGCCCTTGTACTCGGAGACCATCGCGGCAGGGGCGGCGACCGGGCCATCGGGAGAGGGCAGCTGTCCGACACCGCCGCTCGTTCCGAGCGGGAGCAGGATCATGGGGAAGGGCGGGGGCTGGTAGGTGGCCGTGGGTTGCTCGCCGTTCAGTTGGGCGGTGATGTTTTTGGCGACCACCTCGGCGTGCTGCATCGCGTAGGCCGCCATTTTGGCCTCCGCGACATCGGTGATGTCGCCGACCGCGTAGACGTGGTCGTGCCCCTTGACGTTGAGGAATTCGGTCACGGGAACCTGGCCCTGCGGCGTACGGGTCGTGAGCTTGCCGTCGGCGAGGTAGTCGCTGTTGATGTTCGTCCCGTAGGCGCGGAACCAGATGTCGGCGGTGATCTCGTCGCCGTCGGTGGTGGTGGCGGTGAAGGCACCGGCCCGGCCGGCCTCGGTGCTCGGCGACGCCGCCAGGCCGGTGCCGAGGCGGACCTCGACGCCCAGCGCTTCGAGCTGGCCGCGCAGGTCCTCGACCACCTCCGGCGTGAAGCCGGGGAGCAGCTCCTCGGCAGGGTCGGCGATGGTCACGTGCTTGTCCGGCCAGACTTCCTTGATTTCCCCGGCCAGTTCCAGGCCGACCGGGCCGGCGCCGAGGATCAGCACCTCGTCGGCCTGGAGCAGTTCCTTGTGCGTCCGGCGGAGGTCGTCCAGCGCCTCGCCGATCGAGTCGGAGCTGGGCTTGGCCGGGTAGGCGTAGCTAGAGCCGGTGGCCAGGACCACGTAGTCCGCCGCGACATACTCGCCCGAGGCCAGGGTGACACCGGTGGTGTCCACCGAGACCGCGCGGTCGCGGATCACCTCGCCCTGCGTGAGAAGGGTCTTGAAGGAGAAGAACATGTTGCGCGCCCAGCCGGGCTGGGTCAGCGCCCGCAGCGATGCGGCCGCGTTGACGAATGCGTCCCGGGGGTCGATGAGGATGACGTCGGCCTCGGATTCCAACGCCTTGGCGACCGCGGCGCCCCCGTAGCCCCCGCCGATGACCACGACTGTACGACTCATGATTTCAGGCTCCCGCAGAAGAAGAGTTGAGTTCGTGGTACGAACTATATTAGTTCGTGTTACGAACTCAACTATGTTGTGTCGCGGGACACATGGTCGGGTCCTGGTGCTTGCGGGCGACGGGACCCTCTGGGAAACGCCATTATAATTCGTTTAGCGAACTATGTTACGAGGGTGTCGGCTGCGAGGGGCCCTGGCTCGACTGCCGGGCGCGTGCTGCCGCGGAGAAGTACGAGTTCGACGTCGGCAGGAACATCAGCGCGACGGCGCCGACGTGCGTCGTACCGCCCGCGATTCTGGCCTCGGCGCGACGCACTGGTTTGCCGACGGCGCAACTCGGTGCCTGAAGGAGCAAGGAGTCTGTCCCCACGGGAAACCGGCTGGCTACTCGGGCGGGCGCCGGGCGGCCAGGTTCAGGATTCGGTCAACTGCTGCGGCGTCGGTGATGAGGGTGGTGACGATGCCGGAGCGGAGGACCGCGTCGATCGCTTCGGCTTTCGGTTCCGTGTAGCCCAGGGCGATCACTTCCGGGACCCGGCGGAGTTGGTCGTGGGTGATCGCCAGCACGTGGTGGGCCAGGCCCGTTGACAGGGCGTTGCCGTTCTCGTCGAACAGGCGGGCCGCGATCTCCGCCGTTGCTCCTCGTCGGCCGATCGAGTCTCGTTCGCTCGGGGTCAGCGCGTCGTAGACCGTTGATTCGCCCGGTTGCCACGCGCCGATGCTCACCACCGCTTTGGTCAGTTGTTGGAACTGGTCGAAGGTTTCCACGATGCCCGGCTGCTTTCGCAGGATGTCGGTGGTGCGGCGGTCCGGCAGCACCAGCGGGCCGTAGATCGGGTAGGCGTCGCCGCCGCCGACGGCCGCGACCCGGCCCACCGTCTCCACCGACCGGTCGCGCATGTCCATGCCCGCCTGAACTCCGCACAGTTGCACGATTGGGCACTTCGGGAGCGACTTGACGGCCTCGGCCATGGCGTTCACCGAACGCGCCCAGGCCAGGCCGATGACGTCGTCCGGGGTGGCGAGCTCGGTCAGCAACTCCGCCGCCAGCGCGCCGATCCGGCGCCGCAGCTCTGGCTGGTCGGCCTTGCTCTGCGCTCGATTGAGCACCAGCACGCGACGGAGCCCGTAGGCCGCGCGGACCTCGTCCGACAGCGGCAGGTCCACCGGCACCGGAAGGTCGAACTCGATGCGCACGAGGCCGGATTCCTGCGCTGAGCTAAGGATTCGCGCCACCTTGAAGCGGCTGATGCCGAACTCCTCCGCGATCTCCAGCTTCGAGCGGCCCTGGGTGTAGAACCGGTGCGCGATCGAGGCCGCGGTGAAGGTGTCGGTCAGGCGGAATCTCTGCCTTTTGGTGCTCATGTGAGCACGATAGCGCGAAATCTGAGCGAAAGGTTGACGTAACTCGACATGGAGCCCTTGAATGCTCCGCATGTTGCGGGATGACCACAACGAGACGCGCTCATTTGAGCAGAGTGAAATGGAGTGTCATGCGCGCCGCGATCATCGATCAGCCCGGTTCGATCAGGGTGGGCGACGTGCCGGATCCGAGGGCGGGAGACCGGCAGTTGGTGCTCAAGGTCGGTGCAACCGGGATCTGCGGCACCGACCTGCACATCGCCGACGGCCACTTCCCGCCCACGCCTTACCCGATCGTGCCGGGGCACGAGTTCGCCGGCGAGGTCGTCGAGATCGGCGCGGAAACACCGGGGGATTGGAAGATCGGTGACCGCGTCGCGGTGGACCCCTCGCTGTTCTGCGGCTACTGCACCCCGTGCCGGTCGGGCCACGGCAACCTCTGCGCGAACTGGAACGCCACCGGCGACACCGTGGACGGCGCTTTCGCCGAGTACGTCGCCGTCCCGGCGTCCACCTGCTACCGGATGCCCGACGAGATGAGCTGGCAGCAGGGCGCGCTGGTCGAACCGGTGTCGTGCGCGGTGCACGGCGTCCGGCAGATCGGCGTCGAGGCGGGCGAACGGTTCCTCGTGGTGGGAGCGGGCACGATGGGGCTGCTGATGCAGCAGCTGCTCCAGCGCGGCGGCGCGCACGTGACGGTGGTCGACCGCAACGAGGCGCGGCTGGGCCGGGCAACCCAACTCGGCGCGGTCCGGTTGGGCACCGACGTCGCCGCACTCGACGAGCGGTTCGACGCCGCGGTCGACTGCACGGGTGCCGCGCCCGCGATCGAGGCCGCCTTCGACGCGCTGCGACGCGGTGGCCGGTTGCTGGTGTTCGGCGTCGCCCCGGCCGAGGCCCGGGTGTCGCTGTCGCCGTTCCGCATCTACAACGACGAGATCAAGATCGTCGGCTCGATGGCCGTGCTGAACAGCTACGGCGCGGCGCTCGACCTGGTCGCCTCGGGCGCGATCGACACCGACGCGCTGCTCACCGACACCCTGCCGCTGGAGGAGTTCCCCGCGGCGCTCGACCTGATGCGCAGCGGCGCCGGCCTAAAGGTCCAGGTGCTTCCGGGAGGCGTTGATGCATAGCCGAATAAAGAAGCTCACGCTGCTCGCGTGCGCCGCACTGCTCACCCTCACCGGCTGCGCCGGGGCCGGTGCGCTGGGGTCCGGCGGACGCACGCTGGTCATCGCGATCGTGTCGAACCCGCAGATGGAAGACGCGATCGCGCTGTCGGACCAGTTCGAGCGCGACAACCCCGGCATCAAGCTGAAGTTCGTGCAGCTGCCCGAGAACCAGGCGCGCGCCAAGATCACCGCGTCCACCGCCACCGAGGGCGGCGAGTTCGACGCGGTGATGATCAGCAACTACGAAACCCCGCAGTGGGCGGCCAACGGCTGGCTGGAGAACCTGCAGCCCTACATCGAGAAGAGCGAGGGCTACGACCCTGGCGACTTCATCCCGAGCATCCGGGACTCGCTGTCGTACCAGGGGTCGATGTACGCGGTCCCGTTCTACGGCGAGTCGTCGTTCCTGGCCTACCGCAAGGACTTGTTCGAGCAGGCCGGGCTGACCATGCCGGAACGGCCGACCTGGCAGCAGATCGCGGACTTCGCGGCGAAGCTCGACAACAAGACCGCGGGCGTGTCCGGCATCTGCCTGCGCGGCAAGCCCGGCTGGGGCGAGAGCCTGGCGCCGTTCAGCACGGTCGCCAACACCTTCGGCGCGCGCTGGTTCGACGAGAACTGGAACGCGCAGCTGACCTCGCCGGAATTCCGGTCCGCCGCCGAGTTCTACGTGAACCTGGTGCGGCAGCACGGCGAGGTCGGCGCGTC
Organism: Saccharopolyspora pogona; assembly: GCF_014697215.1. Lineage (GTDB taxonomy): Bacteria > Actinomycetota > Actinomycetes > Mycobacteriales > Pseudonocardiaceae > Saccharopolyspora > Saccharopolyspora hattusasensis. The sequence goes on along the minus strand of NZ_CP031142.1, from coordinate 4,457,837 downwards.
CAGCGCGGGCTTCTCCGAGTGCGGCACGCGGTACGGCCAGGGGCAGGCGGCGATGTGGTACGACGCCACGGTCATGGCCGGTACCAACGAGGACCCGGAGAGCAGCAAGATCGTCGGCAAGTCCGGCTATGTCGCGGCCCCGGTCGAGCGCACCGGCAGCAGCGGCTGGCTCTACACCTGGTCGCTGGCCATGCCGAAGGTCGCCGAGGACAAGGACGCCGCCTGGAGGTTCATGCGCTGGATGACAGACAAGGAGTTCGTGCGCAACGTCGGCAACACCTTCGGCTGGAACCGGGTTCCGCCGGGCTGCCGCCTGTCGACGTACCAGATCCCGGAGTACCAGCAGGCCGCCAAGGCCTATGCGCAGCCGACGCTGGACGGGATCGACCGCGCCCAGCAGGGCAAGACCATGCTGCGGCCGGTGGCCTATCCGGGGATCCAGTTCGTCGGCATCCCGGAGTTCCAGGACCTCGGCACGCGGGTCAGCCAACAGCTTTCCGCTGCCATCGCGGGGCAGATCACGGTCGACGAGGCGCTCCAGCAGTCGCAGGAGTACGCCGAATCTGTCGGCGCGGCATACCGGGAGACCCGATGACCCAGACCGCCACGACACCCGTCACGAAACCCGCCACGGCACCCGTCCCGATCCGCAAGCCGGTCGGCAAGTGGTCCGGCGCGGCGTGGTTGCGGCGGGCGCCGCTGCTGCCCGCACTGCTGTTCACGATCCTGGTCACGCAGATCCCGTTCCTGCTCACCGTCTTTTACTCGCTCCAGTCCTGGAACCTGGTGCGTCCCGGTTCCCGCCACTTCGTCGGCCTGCGCAACTACGTGGACGTGTTCGCCGACAGCCAGTTCCGGGGCGCGATGCTGAACACCGTGCTGCTGACCGTGGTCTGCGTGCTGGTGGCGATGCTGCTCGGCCTCGGGCTGGCGTTGCTGCTGGACCGGAAGTTCCTCGGCCGCGGCGTGGTCCGCACGCTGCTCATCACGCCGTTCCTGATCCTCCCGGCGGCCGGGGCGCTGCTGTGGAAGACGACGATGTTCGACCCGACCTACGGACTGCTGAATTTCGTCTTCGGCGGCGACATCGACTGGCTGTCGGAGTTCCCGCTGGCCTCGGTCATGGCGCAGATCGTCTGGCAGTGGACGCCGTTCATGATGCTGCTGATCCTCGCGGGCCTGCAGGCGCAGTCCAAGGAGGTGCTTGAAGCCGCCGCGGTCGACGGAGCGGGCCGGTGGCGCACCTTCGCGTCGATCACCCTGCCGCAGCTGAGCCGGTACCTGCAGCTGGCGGTCCTGCTGGGCGCGATCTACATCGTCAACAGCTTCGACGCGATCTTCCTGATGACACAGGGCGGTCCGGGCACCGCCAGCACGAACCTGCCCTACTACATCTACCAGCGGGCCTTCGAGGGCTTCGACATCGGGCAGTCCTCGGCGATGGGCGTCATCGTCGTGGTGCTGACCCTGATCGTGGCGACCTTCGCGCTGCGGCTGATGTTCCGGACCTTCGGCATGAGCGAGGTGCGATGATGCGTACCGGAAACCCCGTCGGCCGGTGGGCGCTGACCGCGTTCACCTGGCTGGTCGCGATCCTGTTCGTTCTCCCGCTGCTGTGGATGGTGCTCACGGCGTTCAAGCAGGAAGCCGACGCCTACACCGACCCGCCGCGCCTGGTGTTCACCCCGACGCTGGACCAGTTCGCGGGGATCCTGGAGCGCGGTTTCCTGCCGTACCTGGGCAATTCCGCGTTCGTCACGGTGGTGTCGACGCTGCTGGTGCTGCTGATGGCGGTCCCGGCGGCGTACTCGCTGTCGATCTCGGCGGTGCCGGGCACCCGCGACGCGCTCGGGTTCTTCCTGTCCACCAAGATGTTGCCGATCGTCGCGGCGATCATCCCGCTGTACGTGATCTCGCAGAACCTGAAGCTGCTGGACAACGTCTGGGCGCTGGTGATCCTCTACACGGCGATGAACCTGCCGCTGGCGATCTGGATGATGCGCTCGTTCTTCCTGGAAGTGCCCAAGGAGATGGTGGAAGCCGGCCGGGTCGACGGCGCGAAACTGCCGACCCTGCTGTTCAAGGTCATCCTGCCGGTGGTGGCCCCGGGAATCGCGGCCACGGCGTTGATCTGCGTCATCTTCTCCTGGACGGAGTTCTTCTACGCGGTGAACCTGACGGCGGCGCAGGCGGGCACGGTCCCGGTGTTCCTGGTCGGCTTCATCACCAGCGAGGGCCTGTACTGGGCGCAACTCTCGGCGGCGGCCCTGCTGGCCTCGCTACCGGTGATGATCATCGGCTGGCTCGCCCAGAACCACCTGGTCCGAGGCCTGTCCATGGGCGCGGTGAAGTAACCCGGCCGGTAGCGGCCCGGATTCATCCCGAACCGGGATGAATCCGGGCCGTCGCTCGCCCGGCGGACCGCCTTGTGGCATATTCCCGACGTTGCTGCGGGGGAAATTTCCGGTTTTCTCGAATTGGTTTCGAAACTGTCGCATTTGCGATTCATTGAGGTGATCTCGGTAAGAAGTGGCTGAAGGCGGCCTGCCGGAATGGGTGTGTGATCGGGTAGGGCTGGCCTGGGGAGAGTGGGACGTGGGGTCCCTGGTAGAAGAAGTTCGACCAAGAAACGATCTTCGACCAGGGAAGGCCCCACGTGGTCACGTATTCTGCCGAACTCGATGTTCCCCGTGAACTGGTGCTCTTCCTCAGCAAGCTGCTGGCCGGTGAACGCCGCCGGAAAGGGACCCGCAAGGGGCGTCGGGCGTTGACCACGTTCTGGCAGGCTGTGCTGGTCCTGCGGTGGTTCCGCGACCGCACCGACACCACCACACTGGCCCGCGATCACGGTGTCGCCCGCGCGACCGGCTACCGGTATGTCGACGAGGGCATCGAGGCGCTGGCCGCGCAGGCCCCGGATCTGCACGACGCCCTGCAACGGGCCAAAGACAACGGCGACGCCTATCTGATCCTGGACGGCAAAAACTTCTCCTCCGACCGTCTCGGCGAAAAGACCACCAGCGCCAAAGGCACCGAGATCGACCTGTGGTACTCCGGGAAAACCCGCGAACAAGCCGGCAACATCCAAGCACTGACGGACCCGGACGGGTTCCCGCTGTGGGTCTCCGACGTCGAGCCCGGGTCCGTCCACGACATCACCGACGCTGAAAACCACGTCCTCGGCGCCCTGTACTGGGCTTACTCCCAGCTCGACCTGCCCACCCTGGCCGACGGCGGCTACCAGGGTGCCGGAGCCGGGGTCCTCACCCCGATCAAACACCCCAAAACCAGCAAAGGCCGCCCACTCGACGTCGACAACCAGACCTACAACAAACTGCTGCGCGGCCTGCGCGCCCTCGGCGAACGTGGATTCGCCCTGCTCACCGGCCGTTGGCGCGCCCTACGACACTTCACCACCAGCCCCCGCAAAATCGGCCCCATCGTCAAAGCCGCACTCGTACTCACCCAATTCGAACACGGCCGACTCGCATAACCCCCTACTGAGATCACCTCATTGATCGAGTGCAAAAATGCACCCGATCGTTGGATTGAAGTCTTTGGATTGGTAGCGTTCGTAGGAGTCCTGCTTCCTGCATTGGCAGATCGCCAACGGTGCCTGGTGCTTCGATTGGGAATGTCGAATTAATCCGACCGGGTGACGGGGTTGCACCGGGTGTGTTATCCGGCTATTCCATCGAGGGTAGTTTTCAGTTGATCGGGCTGAACTGTTCGAGTGAAATACGGACCGAGTTCTTAGGGGTGGTCCGCCCCGTGGCCAAACGTCGATAGCCTCCAGAATGAGTTCACCGCAAATCCATCGGGAATTCTGGGGGCGCTTGTGGAGACGCATCGAGTCGACTTCGAGGCACTACGCCGAGCAGCAGACGACCTGGATCATCGGGCCAAGGTGATCCGCCGAGCGCGGGGTGAGCACGAAAGGCATAACTTCAGCGGGCGATCCGGTTCGGGTCGGGTGGTCGCGACATGTCTGGGCAACGGGACCGTAACGGAAATCGCGATCCGGGGTGGGGTTCTCAGCAGCATCTATCCTGAGACGGTCGCTGCGGAAATCAAAGATGCCATTGGCAATGCTCGTTCGCGGGCATCCGAAGCCGCCTCGCGGGCGTTCAAGAAGGTGGCGCCCGACTTGGCGGGCGGGCAGTGATGGCTTCGATGCACGAAATCGAGAACCTGCTCGCGGAAATCCAGCAGCGGACCGCGGCCGTGCAAGCGGCAAACCGACGCCTGGCGGCCGAGACGGTGGTGGAAGCGATTGGCGGCGACCTTGGTGAGCTAGCCGTTAACGGGTACGGAGAACTCGTCGACATCAGCTTGGAACACGACAAACTCCGCTATACCACGGAGAAAGCTCTCGGAAACCAGGTGGTCGAGGCATTGGGGCGCGCGGAGCGGCGCGCCGCGGCCGTCCGGCAGCAGGCATTGAAGGCGCGGCGGTGAGGGATGTCCGGATTCGACGTCATCATCGAAGCGTTGCGCGCGAACGTGATTCTCCTGTCGGAGGCCGAAAGCCGTTGGCGAAACGCCCTCCACGCGGTCAACGGAAACTTGCTTGCTCCGGACGACCTCGGCCTGCTCGGCAAGCAGGACGGGATCGTGCTCAGCTGCAACGAGGCGGCGGCGGACCTGGAGCTGGGATTGCGCAAGGGAGCGGACAACCTCCACAGCGCCGCCGAGGCCCTGCGCGCGGTCGCCGACGATCAGGAACGCCGGCAGCAGGAGATCGTCGCCCAGTTCGGACATCTTCGGTAGCGCCCGCGTCGGAAGGAATCCGCATGACCGCCGCCAACCCGCCCTTTCCAGAGGAACAGGCAGCCAAGATCATCGAATATGCCGAGAAGACCGGGCAGGACGTGATCGTCCGCATCGTCAACGAAGTCCGCGACTGGCTCGGACACCCCGAAGCTGTTCTGGGCATCGCCAGACTCTGGTCGCCGACAGCCAAGGCCGAACTGCTCCAAGCCGACGAGACGGTCATCAATGCCCGCACGGCGATTGCGGCCGGCTGGACGGGCTCTGCCTCCGAGGCGTACATCGCCTACCTGGACCACGTGACGAAGGTGATGCAGGACACCGCGGACCTCTTCGACCGGTTCAGCAAGAAGCTGTTGGACATGCGGGACCACATAACGGAGGCATACAAGATAGCCATCGGCTTGATCGGGAACACGGCGGCCGAGGTCATCAGCCTGACCGGCGGGCTCATTGCCAGGATCCACGAAACCATCTTCGACGTCGCCGACGAGGTGCTCCAGGCGCTCGCGAACTTCGTCCGGCAGATGACGTCGACGGCCGAACGAGTTGTTCAGGTCATGGCCGATTTCCGGCGCTCCGGGGTGGAAATAGCGCAAGTCGCCGCGGATTTGAAGATTCCGGAGCCACTACCCGCCGCTGCCGCGGAACCCAGTGATTGGAAGGTCCGACCGAAATGAAGATCTCGACCCTGCTGCGGTCGGTTGCGGTGACGACGGTGGTGGGCCTGCTCGCGGCGGGCTGCGCTGGAAACCCGGGCTTCGATCCGGACGGTGATCGGTTCAAGGTGCTACCGCAGATTTGCGATCTGGTCTCGCCGGTGACGGCGGGCCAACTGATTGGAATGCCGTACGAGACCGACACGATCGTTGTTGAAACCACCGGATACTGCTCGTGGACCTACCGGGATCTGGGTTCCGAAGGCGCTCATCCGCTCGAACGGAAGCTGTCCCTGCACGTAAGCCTGCACCGGAGCAACGACGCGAGGTCCGGAGCCAACGGGGCGCTGGAAGAACTGGACCGACTGAGCGGGGACTCGCCGAACCACTTCGAGCGGGTGCTGGGCTTCGGCGAGTACGCGGTGCGAAGCAACACGAGCGAGGGCATCGACTACATCATCGTCGTCGGCAACCTGAACCTAAAAATGTCCTTCGCCGGAGCAGATGTGGACGCGGCGGGCAACACGACCCCGATCCCACCCGGTCAAGCCGTTGAACCGGCCGCCGTCCTCGCCCGCGAAATAGCCGCGAACGCGGCGAAACCCTGACAACCCGCAGCGGCCTGCGGAATCGGTCGCTGGTCAGCAGCCGAGATCGGCTAGCAGCTCTGCCGGGTCGGAGAGGCAGCGCCAGACCGGGACCCGGACGACCTTTCCATCGGTCGCGGCACGCATCAGCTCCTGGACGGTGCAGAGTTGCGGAGCCGAGTCGCACTCGATCCCGGCTACGACGAGGCGTTGGTGCAACCTGGCGAGCGGCTCGTCGATGTCGAGATCGTTGGCGTTCGGGAGACCCGCGTTCTCTGCTTGGGCCACCCGCGTTCTCTGCTTGGGCCAGCAGTGTCCTGAGCAGTCCCTTGGTGCCATGCCACAGATTCGCGTCACCGACGACGACCAGTCGCGAGGTCGCGCGGGTGAACGCCACTTTCCAGAGGTTGAGAGTTAGGCAACTTCCTGGGGCATCGCGACTTTGGTTCTGGAGCCCAGCATGCGCGTTGAGGACTTACTGGTCGTGCTTGTCGCGGAACGGGCACGCTGGGTCCGGTCGTTGTGCGGAGTCAGACGGTCACGGGCAGGGTTGTCAGGCGCCGGGTGCCTGCGTCCGGGAGGTGTTGCGCGCCCTCGGGCGTTGGCTCCAGGTTCGGGAATCGGCTCAGCAGGGCGGAAAGCGCTACCTCGGTTTGGGTTCGGGCCAGTGCGGCCCCGAGGCAGAAGTGCGCGCCGTGCGCGAAGCCCAGGTGTGGGGGCCCGGCGGGGCGGTTGACGTCGAGCCGGTCGGCTTCGGGGAACACCCGCGGGTCGTGGTTGGCCGACGCGATCACGACCGTCACCGGCTGGCCTTTGCCGATCCGTGCGCCGGAGATCTCGACGTCCTCGCGCGGGAAGCGCGGGATCGTCAGCAGTTGCGGGCCGCACCAGCGCATCAGCTCTTCCACCGCGCGCGGCATGAGGTCGGGGTTCGCGCGCAGGGCGGCGAGCTGGTCGGGGTGGGAGAGCAGGGCGTGGACGCCGTTGGCGATGAGGTTCGTCGGTGTCTGGCCCGCCAGGACGACGTTCCAGATCAGGGTGACCAGTTCTGCGTCGCTGAGCCGGTCGCCGTCTTCGCCCTGGGCTCGGATCAATTGCGAGACCAGGTCGTCGCCGGGCTCGGCCCGCCGCGCCGCGACCGCCGCCTTCGCACCCGCGATGATGCCGGGGATCGACTCGGCGAGCCCCGGACCGTAACCGGCGGCGACGTGGACGCCGTACTCCCGCCACTTCGGCCGGTCCGATTCGGGGATGCCGACCAGTTCGCAGATCACGGCCATCGGCAGCGGGCGGGCGAAGTGCCGCAGCAGGTCCACTTCGCCGTCGTCGGGCAGGTCGTCCAGCAGGGCCTCGGCGATCATTTTGATGCGCGGCCGGAACTCGGCGGCTCGGCGGGCGGTGAACGCGGGCGCGACCAGCCTGCGCAGCCGGGTGTGCTCCGGCCCCTCCATCTCCTGCATGGTCCGCATGTAGGGCAGGCAGTCCTCGGGCACGTCGGGCCGCATGGCGAAGCTGTCGCCGGTGAGCTCCAAACGGGCATCGGTCAGCGCTGCCCTGGCGTCGTGATAGCGGAGAACGGCCCACATCGGGTTGAGACCGGGCACCAGCAGCCGTGCCAGCGGCGAACGTTCCCGGGCGCGCCCATAGGCCGCGAACGGGTCGTTTAGCACCTCGGGCGCCGTCAGGTCGATCTCGGGAACCGTCACATCTTGGCTGGTCACGTGGCCTCCGAAAGTCAGATGTTCGTTACAGATGTTCTCATCATCTGGGTGGTAACGGTATCTTGGATCGAGTTGGACGGCAACCGGCACCGGTCTGCTTCAGGGGAGGACGATGGCTCGGCTCAGCAGGGCGGAAACCCAGGAACGCAACCGCGGCAAGGTGCTTGCCGCGGCCCGGGACGAGTTCGCCGAGCTCGGCTTCCGCGACGCCAAGATCGACGCCATCGCCGAGCGCGCCGAGCTCACCCGCGGCGCGGTCTACTCCAACTTCCCCGGCAAGCGGGCCCTCTACTTCGCGGTCCTGGCGGACCTGGCCGAGCGTGCGCCCGCGCCGCTGCACCCGTCGTCGGGCCGCAACCCCCATGACGCGCTCGGCGCGCTCGCCCGTGCATGGGTCGCGCGCCTGCCCGACGAGCGGCCCCTCGGCGCGGAGTTGATGCCGGAGATCCTGGCCGATGAGCGGGTGCAGCGCCCCTTCGCGCAGCTGATGAAGCTGGATGCGCTCCTGCTCGCGCTCGCGTTGGAACGGTTGCAGCCCCCGGAAGTTCCGCCGGGAGCGCCACCCGCCCGCCTGGTGCGGCTAGCGGAGACCGTGCTCACGACGCTGCACGGCGCGAGCCAACTGGCCGCCGCCGCACCGGGTTTCGTCGAACCCTTCGACATCATCAGCGCCTGCGAGTGCCTGTCCGGGTTGGTGCTCAACGACTTCTGGGCGCCGCCACCGATCGTCCCGCCGACGCAACCGACCGACGAGCCGTGGTTCCCACCGGAAGCGATCGACCTCGTGCGCGGCGAATCCGCGCGGTTGACCGGTGACGGCGTGGTAGCGGTGCTCGGGCTGCACCGGCTTTCCGCCGCCGAGGAAGCTGTTCGCGCCGGGGCCGCGGCCACCATCGCCCTGGTCACCAGCGATCCCGGCGAGTTCGCGCCGCTGGCGCGGCTGGCCATCGCCGAACTGTGCGGCTGCCTGCGCCAGGCATTCCCGGCTTCGTCGTTGCCCCGCCTGCAGGTCGTGTGCGACGCGTCGGGTGCGCTTGCTGCGGCGGCCGGAGTGTCTGCGGTCAGCGACGCCACCGAAACCGCGGTGCGCATCGAGGCGAACCGGATCGTCGCCCGCGCCGACGGCCGTGGCGCCTGCCACGCCGCGGCCCACGCACTCGTGCACCACGAGTGATTCCGCCCGAGGACTCCGAAAAGTGAGGACCAAGGTCCTGGCCGTTCGCGTCCGGGTTTCGGCATTCTGGGTTCAGCCGCCGCATTTGGACAGCGCAGCCCGCAGCGGCGTTTTTGCTTGTTGGTAGGGAGAACGATGATGAACCAGACCCGGATCGACGCGTCCGCACCGAGCGGGACCCAGTGGTTGGACGAGCCGGCCCGGCCCTGGACGGTGCCCGCCGCAGCGGCGCAGCCGGTTCCGGCGCCGCGCGTGCCCGAGGAGCCGAGCGGCCGTGCGAGGCTCGTGATCAACCGCGGGCCCGACGCCGGCACCGGGTTCGCGATCAGCACCCCGCGCACCACGATCGGGCGCGGCCGCGAATGCGACATCGTCGTGGACGACATCACCGTCTCGCGCGAGCACGCCGAGCTGCGTCGTCGGGACGGCCGGTTCGTCCTCGTGGACGGTGGTTCCCTCAACGGCACTTACCTGAACCGGATGCCGGTGGAGTGCGCCGAGCTGACCGACGGCGACGAGATCTGGGTCGGCAAGGCCCGCTTCACCTTCCGCACCGACGCCTGAGCCGCCGCGCAGAGCCGGGCGATTTCGCGCGAAATCGGCACCTGCCAGGCGTGGCGAACGCCGATTTCGCGCGAAATCGTCATCCAGGACGCCTGAGCGCGAACCCCATGCGCCACTCGCGGAACAGCGGTTCAGTATCGACTCGAACCGGTGGGAAGCGGCTCGTAGCCTGGGGTTCGTGGAAGGCACCCGGTCCGAAGTGACGAAGGTATTCCTGGTCGACGACCACGAGGTGGTGCGGGTCGGGCTGGCCGACCTGCTCGGCGCCGAGCCCGACCTCGAAGTGATCGGCCAGGCCGCCACGGCCCGCGAGGCGGAGGCCCGCATCCCCGCCCTGCGGCCGGACGTGGCCGTGCTGGACGTGCGGCTGCCCGACGGCAACGGCATCGAGCTCTGCCGCGAGCTGCGTTCCCGGCTGCCCGGGCTGAATTGCCTGATGCTCACGTCCTTCCCGGACGAGCAGGCCATGCTGGACGCGATGCTGGCCGGTGCGGCGGGATACGTGATCAAGAACATCAAAGGGATGGAGCTGGCGTCGGCGGTGCGCACCGTCGGATCGGGCAAGTCGCTGCTCGGCGAACAGGCCACCGCGGATCTGATGAACCGGCTGCGGGCGAAGCTGGACAAGTCCATGGAGCTGCCCGAGCTGACAGCTCAGGAACGAGTCCTGCTGGACCTCATCCGCCAAGGCCTGACCAACCGGCAGATCGCCGACCGCATGTACCTGGCGGAGAAGACGGTCAAGAACTACGTGTCCCGCCTGCTGTCGAAGCTTGGGCTGCAACGCCGAACGCAGGCGGCGGTCCTGGCCACCCAGCTGCACCACCGGCCGAAGGACACGTGACCACGCTCAGGCGCGGGGGACGGGCTCGCCGCTGACCACCTCGTGTAAGGGCCGGCGCGGCGTCGCCGGTACCGGCGATCCGTAGCCGATGCGCAACACCGCTTGCGGCCACAACCCGCCGCCGATGAGCGAGCGAAGTTCCTTGCGGGTGCTGGGAACCTCGACCACCTGGGAGAGGAACGAGCTCGACAGCCCGGCGGCGGTGGCGGCCAGCAGCACGCGTTGCATCGCCATCCCGGCGTGCAGCTGCGCCAGCACGCCGTCCTGGAACGAGCCGAGGACGCAGATCAGCGGCTCGGGCTCGAAGTCCTTGCCCATGACCCGGGCCTTCGCCTGACCGCTGCTGTAGTCGCGCAGCACCCATTCGTCCTGCGGTTCCGGCCGCGGACCGCTGCTGCGCGCGGGCACCCCGTCGGGCGAGCTGGAGTCGCGGCCCGTCCAATGTTGCAGTTCCGCCGTGAACTTCGCGTCGGAGATCTGCGCCTCGTGCGCCTGCTGGGTGAGCGCTTGCACCTTCGGCAGCTGTTCCCGCTCGGGGATGGCGAGCCACGCCCGTTCCGCTTCCGCCGCTTGCCGCAGCTGGCCGTGCAGCGACGGCGGGACCGAGTTGGGCAGGAACGGCTTGCGGTTTGTTCGACGCCGGGGGATCGCCGCCGCAAGTTCGACATCGGTGGGCGTCGGCGGGCGCCGCCGGACGGGGCGGACGACCGCGAGCAGATCCGGCGAGGAGTGCCCGGGCAGCACGCGCACGTCCGGCTGCACGCCGAGCAGCCGTATCGCCAGCCGCAGGTTCAACAGCGCCGCACCGCAGGCGAGTACGAGCTCCCGGTGCTCCGGATCCGCCACCGGCACGGCGTGGGACCGGTCCGCGTACAACGCGATGGCATCTGGCGTGCAGTGGAACCGCCAGGGCTGACTGTTGTACAGCGACGGCGCGGCGGTGGCCTTGAGCAGTGCAGCCCGGGTCTGGTCAGCCGTCAGGTACCCCACTGCGCCGATGAGCGTGTTCATCGGTATCCCCTCCGGTCGCCGTTGTTGCCAGGGTGCCGGTGACGCGGTCCGGTGAACCAGAGCCGATCGTCACCACTGGACCACGCCGAGCCCCGGTGCGAACCGTTAGTACGTGTCACAGTGGAGGTGTGAGCAGGGCGGACGTGCCGAGTTCCGGGGAGGTGCCGCAGGTCCCGCCGCGGTCGGTCGAGGATGCGTTCTCCCGGCTGCGGCTCAGGGAGCTGCTGACCCAGGTACAGGTGCGAATCGAGGAGATCATCGGGCTGCGCGACCGGATGGACGGGCTGCTGTCCGCCGTGCTCGCGATTTCGTCGGAGCTCGAACTCGACGCGACGCTGCGGCGCATCGTGCACACCGCGATGGACCTCGTCGACGCCCGCTACGGCGCCATCGGCGTGCTGGGCCCCAACGGCGAGCTCAGCCAGTTCGTGTACGAGGGCATCGACGAGCCGACGCGCGAGCTCATCGGGGCGCTGCCCACCGGGCACGGCGTCCTCGGCGTGGTCATCGAGGACGACAAGCCGCTGCGCCTGGACGACATCGCCTCCCACCCGGCCTCGGTGGGATTCCCGCCCCACCACCCGCCGATGCGCGGCTTCCTCGGGGTGCCGATCCGCGCCCGGCAGGAGACCTTCGGGCGGCTGTACCTGACCGAGAAGCGCGGCGGCGGGAGATTCACCGACGACGACGAGGTCGTCATGCAGGCGTTGGCGGGTGCGGCGGGCATCGCGGTGGACAACGCCCGCTTGTTCGAGGAAGTCCGCCGCCGCGAGCGCTGGTTGGACGGCACCAGCGAGATCACGGCGGCGCTGCTGGCGGGCACCGACCCCATCGACGCCTTGCAGCTGATCGCCGAGCGCGCCGCGGAGCTCACCGCCGCCGACTACGCGCTGATCGCCGTGCCGGTGAGCGGCGAGGACACGGCAGACGAGCGCGTCAGCGAGCTCATCATCAACGTGTCCGTCGGGGTGGACGTCGACGACCTGACGCACCGGACGATCTCGGTCAGCGACTCGACCACCGGGCAGGTGTTCCGGGAGCGGATCCCGCGCAACGTCTCGAACCTGGCCTTCGACCTGACCGAAGGCCAGGTCGTGCAGTTCGGGCCCGCGCTCGCGGTTCCGATGCGGGCCGACGAGATGACGTCCGGGGTGCTGCTCGCGGCGCGCACGGCTGGCTCGGCCGACTTCGACGAGGACCAGCTGCAGGTGGTGTCCTCGTTCGCCGACCAGGCGGCGCTGGCGTTGCAGCGGGCCGAGGCGCAGGCCGCGCGCCGGGAGCTCGACGTGCTTGCCGACCGCGACCGGATCGCCCGAGACCTGCACGACCATGTCATCCAGCGGCTGTTCGCCATCGGCATGGCCATGCAGGGCACGCAGCGCCGGGCGAAGTCGCCCATCGTGGCCGACCGGTTGACCGAGCACATCGACCAGCTGCACGAGGTGATCCAGGACCTGCGGGCCAGCATCTTCGACCTGCAGGCCACCGCCGAGACCGCGGTGCGGTT